>NZ_CP059194.1:0-317558 GCF_014251635.1 Blattabacterium cuenoti
ATGGATAATGAAGCTTTAATCGATTCTTTTTCAGATTTTAAATATGAAAAAAATATAGACAGAGTAAGTCTTATGGCCATTTTAGAAGAATCTATACGATGTGTTTTAAGAAAAAAATATGAATCATCACAAAATTACGATATCATTGTCAATCCAGATCAAGGCGATTTAGAAATATGGAGAAACCGTATAGTGGTCCAAGATGGAAAAGTAAAAGATATAAACAAAGAAATAGAATTATCTATAGCTAGAAAAATAGAACCCGATTTCGAAATTGGAGAGGAAGTTACAGAGAAAGTAGAATTACAATCTTTAGGAAGAAGGGCAATTTTATCTCTAAGACAAAATTTGCTTTCTAAAATTAACGAATATGATAATACGAATATTTATAAAAAATTTAAAAATAAAATAGGAGAAATTATTAATGTGGAAGTCTATCATATTTTGCCTAAACAGATAATTATGAGGGATGATGAACAAAACGAAATGGTTTTACCTAAACAAGAACAAATTCCAAGTGATTTTTTTAGAAAAGGAGATCCAGTTAGAGCTTTAGTTAAACGAGTAGACTGGAAAGACAATAAACCTTTTGCTATTCTTACGAGAAAAGATGAATCTTTTTTAGAAGAGCTTTTTAAGCTGGAAATTCCAGAAGTTTCTGATGGCTTAATTACAGTAAAAAAAGTGGCACGTATTCCAGGAGAAAAAGCTAAAATAGCGGTAGAGTCTTATGATGATCGTATAGATCCAGTTGGAGCTTGTGTGGGGATGAAAGGCTCTAGAATTCACCCTATAGTCAGAGAATTAAAAAATGAAAATATAGATGTTATTAATTATACCTCTAATACACAATTATATATAACGCGATCTTTAAGCCCCGCTAAAGTTTCTATGATGGAAATTAATGAAGAACATAAGTATGTTAATGTATATGTAAAAATTGAAGAAATATCAAAAGCAATTGGGAAAGGGGGACAAAATATAAAATTAGCAAGTCAATTAACCGGATACAAAATACATATATTCAGAGATTATCCTTATGAAGATGATGTAGAACTAACAGAATTTTCTGATGAAATAGAATCAGACGTTTTAGAAAAATTTCATAAAGTAGGTTTAAATACAGCAAAATCCGTTTTAAATTACAGAAAAAATGATTTAAGTAAACGAACTAATCTTGAAGAAAAAACTATAAACAAAGTATTCACCATATTGAGAAAAGAATTTGAAGAAGAATTAAATATAAATACGTAATTTTTTCTTTTTAATATTTTTATTTTTGTTCTTAATACATTTTATATTTTTATATGACTGATAAAATCAGATTAAAAACAGTATTGACAAAATTTAATATATCCTTACAAAGAGTAATTAGTTTTTTACAAAAAAAAGGAATTGAAATAGAAAATAATCCTAATGCTAAAATAGAAGAACAAGTATATAAATTTCTTGTCAGAGAATTTAAAACTTACAAAGAAATACGAGATGCGTCTGAGAAAGTTTTTTTGCAAAAAAGAATAGAAAAAGAAAAAATAAAAGAAGAATTATTAAAATCAAAACACATTCACAATTATCAAATTATACGAGCTAAATCAGATAGATTAATTGAATTTAAGAAAGTAGGAAAAATAGATATTGAGACATTAGACAAAAAATATGGGACTAAAGAAGAAAAAAAAAATAAATTATATCAACATAAAGAGAAAAAAATAGATAATAGATTTAAAAATAATAATAAACCTGAACATATTGATACAATTTATCAAAAACTAGATGGAGTTATGTTAACAGGAGATAGAATAGATCTATCTCAATTTGAAAAAAAAAGAACAAGATCAGAAACTAAAAAAAAACGAAAAAGAATTAAAAAAGAAATTTTCATTGAAGAAATAAAAAATATTACTACAGGAAAAAAACAAAATAAAGAAAGAAAATCCTCTTTTAACAAACATTCTAATGAAAAGAAAATAGATAAATCCAAAAGTAAAAAAAATGCACAAAAATCAGTAATTACTGATGAGCAAATAAAAAAACAAATTAAAGAAACTTTGGAAAAGTTATCTTCCAAAAAAATGAAATCAAAAGCTTCAAAAATTAGAAAAGAAAAACGTCAGTCTAAGAAGGAAAAGAGGCTTTTGCAAAATGAAATAGAAAATAAAAGAGAGGAAAAAATTCTTAAACTAGCAGAATTTACTACAGTTAATGAATTAGCATCTATGATGAAAGTTAATGCTACTGATGTGATTATGTCTTGCATGTCTTTAGGAATTATGGTAACTATGAACCAAAGATTAGATGCAGAGATATTAACTTTAGTTGCAGATGAATTTGGTTACAATGTAAAATTTATTGGTCTAGACTTAGAAGAGGCCGTTCAAGATGATAAAGATTTAGAGGAACATTTAAAACCCAGACCTCCCATCATTACTGTAATGGGACATGTCGATCATGGAAAAACATCTTTATTAGATTATATTAGAAATACTAATGTCATTGCAGGGGAAGCAGGCGGAATTACACAACATATAGCCGCTTATAGTGTAGAATGTTCCAATAATCAAAGTATTACTTTTTTAGATACTCCGGGTCATGAAGCTTTCACCGCTATGCGTGCAAGAGGAGCACAAATCACAGATATTGCAATCATAGTTATAGCGACGGATGACCAAGTTATGCCACAAACCAAGGAAGCAATTAGTCATGCTCAAGCAGCTAATGTTCCTATTCTTTTTGTTTTCAATAAAATAGATAAATCTAATGCAAATTCAGATAAAATTAGAGAACAATTAGCTAATTTGAACTTTTTAGTAAAAGAATGGGGAGGAAAATATATTACTCAAGAAATATCAGCAAAATTGGGAACTGGAATAGATGAATTATTAAAAAAAGTACTTTTAGTTTCTAAATCATTAAATTTAAAAGCAAATCCAAATAAACCTGCTATAGGAACTGTTATAGAAGCTTCTTTAGATAAAGGGAGAGGATACATTAGTACTTTACTTCTACAAGGAGGAACATTGAAAGTTGGAGATTATATTTTAGCAGGGAGTCATCATGGAAAAGTAAAAAGTATTTTAGATGAACGAGGAAAATCTATTTCATTAGCAGGACCGTCTAAACCTATTACTATACTGGGATTGAATGGGGCTCCTACAGCCGGAGATAAATTTAAAGTATTTAAAGATGAAAAGGAAGCAAAACAACTTGCTTCTAGAAGAGAACAATTGCAAAGGGAACAAAATATACGGGCCCAAAAACATCTTACATTAGATGAAATAGGAAGACGTATAGCGTTAGGGGATTTCAAAGAATTAAAAATTATTATTAAAGGAGATGTAGATGGATCAGTTGAAGCTATTGCCGATTCTCTTCAAAAATTATCTACAAATACTATTATGATCAATCTTATTTATAAAGGAGTTGGTCAGATTACAGAATCTGATGTATTATTAGCAAGTGCTTCAGATGCTATTATTATAGGATTTAATGTTCGTCCTAATATTGGATCTAAAAATATAGCAAAAAAAGAAAATATAGAAATACGAACTTATTCTATCATATACGATGTGACCAATGATATTCAGGAAGCGATGGATGGGATGTTATCTCCAGAAATTAGAGAAAAAATACTAGGAAATGCTGAAATTAGAGAAATATTTAAAATACCAAAAACAGGAACTATAGCTGGATGCATGGTAATAGAAGGAAAACTATTACGTCAAGCGAAGGTAAGATTAATTAGAGAGGGAATTGTGATTCATAATGGAGAATTTACTTCTCTTAAACGTTTTAAAGAAGATGTTAAAGAAGTTTCAAAAGGATATGAATGTGGATTAGGAATCAAAAATTATCATAATATTAGATCTGGAGATATTATAGAAGTTTATGAAGAGTTATCTGAATATAAAAAAAATTAATAATGAATAATGTATGTATAGAACACATAATTGTGGAGAATTGAGTCGAAAAGATATTGGAAAAGAAGTGATATTATCTGGATGGATTCAAAAAATAAGAAATTTAGGATCTTTATTTTTTATAGATATTAGAGATTATTTTGGGATTACACAACTAATTATTTCTAAAAAATTAATAAAAAGAAATTCTTTTTTGGGAAAAGAATTTTTAATTAAAGTAAAAGGAAAAGTGGTAGAAAGATTATCTAAAAATTACAATATTTCTACAGGGGAAATAGAGATTTCCATATCTCATATAAAGATATTAAATTCATCTCTATCACTTCCTTTTACTATAGAAAATCAAACAGATGGAAATGAAGAAATTAGAATGCTTTACCGATATCTTGATATCAGAAGAAATCCTATTAAAAATAATTTGATTCTTCGTCATAATTTAGCTTTGGAAACACGTAATTTTCTTTCAAAAAATGGATTCTTGGAAATAGAAACTCCTGTATTGATAAATTATACTCCAGAAGGAGCTAGAAGTTTTGTCGTTCCTTCTAGAACACACATTAATAAATTCTATACATTAGCTCAATCTCCACAATTATTTAAACAATTGTTAATGATAGGAGGAATTGACAAATATTTTCAGATTGTCAAATGTTTTAGAGATGAAGATTCTCGTTCTGATAGACAAATAGAATTTACACAAATAGATTGTGAAATGTCTTTCGTAGAAGTACACGATGTATTAGTATTTTTCGAATATTTTATTAAACATATATTCAAAACAATTAAAAATATTCAATTAGATCCTTTCCCTTGTATTTCTTATTATGATGCCATAAAAATGTATGGAACGGATTCTCCTGATATTCGTTTTGATATACATTTTGTCGAATTGAATGATTTTGTTAAAAAACAAGATATTAATTTTTTGAAAATACAAGAATTGGTAATAGGAATTAAAATTAAAAAATGTTATAATATTCATGAAAATAATAAAATGAATTGTTTTCTGAAAAAAATAGAAAATAAAAATTTTTTTTGGATAAAATATTTATATGATCAAACTTTACTTTATTCTAATCAAAATTTTTTAAATCAAGAAATTGTAAAAATATTCATAAAATATTTTAAAGCTACACCCGGTGATTTATTATTTTTTTCTTATGGAGAAAAAAGTAAAACTAGAGAAGAATTTGGTAAAATACGACTAAAAATAGCAGATTTTTTGAATTTAAGAAATTCTAAAATATTCAAACCTTTGTGGATTACAGATTTACCTCTATTAGAATGGGAAGAAAAATCGAAAAAATATAAATCTGTACATCATCCATTTACTAGTCCAAAAGAAGAAGATATTCATTTATTAGAAAAATATCCAAAAAATATTCGTTCTAAATCTTATGATTTGATTATAAATGGAATAGAAATTGGGAGTGGATCTATACGTATTCACAATAAAAACGTACAAAATTTAATTTTTAAACATTTAGGATTGTCTCAAAAAGAAATAGAATCTAGATTCGGTTTTTTTATAAAAGCTTTTGAATATGGTATTCCTCCTCATGGAGGAATAGCTTTTGGATTAGATAGATTAATTAATACTTTAGAAGGAAATGAGAATATGAAAAATTTCATAGCCTTTCCAAAAAATAATTATGGAAAAGATATAATGATAAATGCTCCATCTTTTTTAGAAAAAGAAAAATTAAAAGAACTACATCTGTGTTAAATGATTTTGATATCGTAAACAAGATTGTTGATATACAGAAATAGCTTCTTTTTGATCTTTCCAATTTCCTATTTTCACTTTTTTGTTTTCTAAATCTTTATATACCAAAAAAAAATGTTCTATCTCTTTTTTTGTATGTAAAGGAATTTCATCAATATTATTTATAATATTATAATTAGGATCTGCAACTGGAACACAAATAATTTTTTCATCTTCTCCTTTTTCATCTATCATGAAAAAAATTCCTATAGGTTTTACTGTTATTAAACAACCTGGTATTGTAGGTTCCGTTAGGAAAACCAATACATCTAATGGATCCCCATCCATAGAAAGAGTTTTTGGAATAAAACCATAATCTGTCGGATAACTCATAGGAGAATACAAAACTCTATCTAATCGAATGAGATTATTTTTTTTATCAAATTCATATTTATTTCTGCTTCCTTTGGGAATTTCTATGAGTGCATCAAAACTGACTTTCATAATTTTTATATTATATTTTTGTATAACAATTAAATTTTTCTAAATATAAAGCTACTTTTTTAGCAAAACATCCACCTAAAACACCATCTATTACACGGTGATCATAAGAATGAGATAAATAAATTTTATGTCGTATTCCTATTAAATCTCCTTCTGGAGTTTCAATAATAGATAATTTTTTTTGAATAAGACCTATCGCCATAATAGCAACCTGCGGTTGATGTATAATTGGTGTTCCAAAAAGATTTCCAAAACTCCCAATATTACTAATAGTATAAGTCCCCCCTTGAGTTTCTTCAGGTTTTAATTGATACGATTTAGCTCTTTTTATTAAATCATTAATAATTTTTATTAATCCTACTAAATTGTAAGAATCTGCATTTTTTATTACAGGAACAATCAAATTACCATTAGGTAAAGCAGTAGCTAAACCTATATGGATATTTCTTTTTTTTATTATATTTGTACCATTTACTGAAATATTTATCATAGGAAGATCTTTTATTGCTTTGACTACACATTCCACAAAAACAGACATTAAGGTTAATTTTTCTCCTGTATTTTTCTGAAAAGAATCTTTTATTTTTTCTCTCCATTTTACTATATTAGTCACATCCGCTTCAACAAAAGAAGTGACATGTGCGGAAATATTTTTACTATTAACCATATGTTCTGCCGTAACCCTACGCATTCTATCCATCTCAATTATTTCTTCATTTTTATTATTTATCCCTATAACACCTATAACATTATTATAAGGAATAACAATATTTCTTTTTTTAATACTAATATATTTTAATATATCTTTCTTAGTTACACGCCCTTTATTTCCAGTCCCTTCTATTGTATCCAATTCATAAAAACTGATCCCTTCTCTGTGAGCAATAGTCCGCACAAGAGGAGAATAAAAACGTTTTTTACTTTTTTCTATTGGAATATTTTCTAAAGAAAATTTTTCTTCCGTTTCTAAAATAGCAATGAAACTTCCTACTTTAGCAACTTCATTCGGAGAAAATAGTTTCTTTTTTAAAATACCATTTACAGGGGAAGATATTTCAGAATCAACTTTATCTGTAGCTATTTCTACCAAAAGATCTTCTTTTTTTACAAAATCTCCCTCTTCTTTTAACCAACGAATGATAGTAGCCTCAGCTATACTTTCACCCATGGCTGGAAGGGTCAAATTATACTCGGCCATCTAGATTAATCGTTTTATATTTGCAGATACTAATCAGATTTCACAATCTAATCAAAATAGAAAATTTACAAAACCAAAAATAATAAATTCATTTTAAAAAATGAAAATTCTTTCTTTAAATCAAATTAGAAAAGCCGATCAATATTGTATTGATTCCGAATCAATTTCTTCTGTTCAGCTAATGGAAAGAGCAGCTAAAGGCTGTTTCGATTGGATTATTCATAATAAATATTTCAAAATTAAAGAAATTCCATTTATAGTATTAGCGGGAAATGGAAATAATGGGGGGGATGGGCTATCTTTAGCTTATATGTTACACTTATATGGAGCAACAGTATCGGTATATGTAGTTGCTATATCTAATCATTTTTCAAATGAGTTTTTGATTAAAAAAAATCAAATATTACAGTACAATATAAATTTTAAAACAATTAATGAAAAAGAAAAATTTCCTTTTTTAAATCAGAAAAGTTATATTATTGATGCTATTTTTGGAATAGGATTTAATCGTGCAATTAATCAATATTGGAAATCTTTTTTTCATTATATCAATAAAATAAAATTTAAAGCGGTTATATCTATAGATACTCCATCTGGACTTTTTATAGAAAAAAGCCATGAAAATTTTGAAGGAATAATAAAAGCTACTCATACTTTAACTTTTCAAGTTCCAAAATTATCTTTTTTATTACCAAATTACGCTGATTATGTTGGGAAGTGGGATTTAATAAATATTGGGTGGAAAGATGATTTTTTTCGTAAAATACAAACTAAAAATTTTTATATAGATGATGTATATATTCATACTACATACAAAAAAAAAATAAGAAAAAAATTTTCGCATAAAGGAAATTATGGACATGGAATGATTATAGGTGGAAGTTTTGGCATGATAGGATCTGTAGCACTTTCCGCAACTGCTAGTTTTCGCACTGGAATAGGAAAATTAAGTGTATATGTTCCTTCCTGTGGATATCAAATTATACAAAATGTACTTCCAGAAGCTATTGTAAATACAGATTATAAAACAGATTGGATCAGTAACATCCCTATTCCCAATCCCAATGAGAAAATAAATGCAATAGGAATAGGTATGGGAATGGGGACTCACCCTCAAACTGTATATGCTCTAGAATCTTTTTTATTAAAAAATAAAAAAATACCAATGGTAATTGATGCAGATGCTATAAATATATTATCACATCAATTTCAATTATTGGATCTTCTTCCGAAAGAAACTATCCTTACTCCACATCCAAAAGAATTTCAGAGATTATGTCGTAGTTCATGGAAAAACGATTATGAAAAATTACATATTTTAAAAAAAATGTCTACAAAACATAAGGTTTTTATTGTATTAAAAGGAGCTCATTCCGTTATTTCAACTCCTAATGGAACATTGTATTTTAATAGTACAGGAAATACAGGAATGGCAACGTCTGGCAGTGGAGATGTTCTGACTGGAATGATTATGAGTTTTTTATCTCAAGGATATTCTCCAAAAGAATCATGTATAATGGGAGTTTATTTACACGGATTATCGGGAGATCTTGCTTCAAAAAAATTAAGCGAAGAAGCCATAATGGCTAATGATATTATTAATTATATTGGGAAAGCCTATCTAAAAATTAAAATTTGAGTTAATTTCATTCATATTTATTTATTTTTTTATTGTTTATCTTATCTATATTTGACGTTATATATGTTATATATAATGGTATATAATAAAATTATGATCGTTGTTAATAAACTAATTTTTGATATAAAATCTCCATATTTAATGTAAAAAGTTTTCTTTTTATTAAGATATATTTTATTATACAATACACCTTCTTCTCCATAAGGAATATGGGATATGATTTCTCCTCTTTCGTTAATAAAACAAGAGATTCCTGTGTTTGCGGATCTAGCTATGTATTTTCGATTTTCAATCGCTCTAATACGAGCATAATACATATGTTGTTTATGCCCTTGTGATAAACCCCACCATCCATCATTAGTAATAATGACCATAAACTCCACATTTTTTTTTCTAAAAAAATTAGAAACATATTCACCAAAAACAGATTCATAACAAATAATAGGAGCTATTTTTATTCCTAAATAAGGATGTTTAAAAACAGAAGGATAATTTTCTTTTCCAAGTTCCATTACAGTTCCTCCAAAATTAAGTAATATATTTCCTAATATAGGGGAAAGGATTTTCTTATAAGGAAAAGTTTCTACTGCTGGAACTAATTTAGATTTATGATGAAATTCAATATTTTCATTAGTCCCTATTTGAATGACGGAATTAAAAACATCTATCCATTGTATATTTTTCGTTTTTTTTGAAAAAATAGGAATGGAAGTTTTGCTCTTATTTTTTTTTTTATTATATAAAGAAATTAATTCTACTCCTGTTATAAATACTGTATTTGGGGATTTATTTCTCAAATAATCTTTAAATACAGAAATGATTTTATTTTTATTTATATTTTTTATTTGTATTTTTTCTGAAAACATAGTTTCGGGAGCTATAATCATCATAGATTCTTTAGATATTTTTTGATCTATTAATTTTTTTAATTTTGAAATTAATTTGTTTGTGGAAATATAATATTTTTGATTGTACGGATCTATGTTTGGTTGCAAAATTAATACGTTTGCAGTACGTTCATATTGATTTCTTTTATATCTTATATAAATAAGATTTGAAATAAAAATCATGATAAAAATTATTCCTATATAAAAAAATATTTTTTTATATAATGATAAAATATTTTTATCATTTTTATACTTAATAATAGATTCTGAAAATCCAATATTCACAATCCATATCCATATAGACCCCCCTAAAATTCCTGTATATTCATACCACTGAATCCATTCAGTGTAATTCGCAAAACCATTTCCTAAATTCAACCAGGGCCAAGATAATTCCCATTCTAAATGCATTTTTTCGAAAGAAACCCATAAACAAACTAGAAATACATATCCTATTTTTTTGTCTTTTACATGCTTTTTAATCCATGAATAAAAAGAAAAAATAATTGACATAAAAAGAGCATTACATAACACAGGGGTTAAATAAGCTTCTAAAGCAAAAGTTCCATTAATTCTTTTTGCATAAGATAACCACCATGTAGAAATAGCATTCCATGTTAAGAAACTAATAAAAGAACATAATAAAATATAAAATAAAGAATGATTCAAATAATTTTCTACATATAATAAAGGAACAAAAGCGATAAATAAATATATAGGAAAACCATCTGTAGGCCATCCTAATCCTAACAAAATGCCAGAAAGTACACTGTATATAAAAAATTCAATTTTTTTTATATAAAATTTTAACTCAATATTAAAAAAAGTGGAGCTGGCGGGATTCGAACCCGCGTCCAAACAAGTAGTATAAAAGATTTCTACATATTTATCCAAAAAAAGTTTTTTACATTTTTATCCCAGTTTTGGATCTCGAATAAAAATGAAAGATTCAAAATATAGTTTCAGAAAACTTAAGAATCATATGTTTTCTTATCCTTAATAGTTTACAGTATCTCTATATCAAAAATTATAAGGATGAATTTCTGAGAGATATTTTGCTTCTGCATTTTTGCAGACTAAGACTATAATGTATTAACATTAAGCAGCAAAAGCGTATTCTTTTTCGCCATTTATATATTTTGTAACGCTGTATTTTCGTGTAATACCTTACGTGACACGATATGCTTTCTTTTATTACTTATCTTGCTGTCAAATCCAAAATCAGCCCCTAATTTTAAATCATTATTATAATTATATTAATTAGACCACTTTGAAATTAAAATCAGATCAAACTGGTTTTATCTGATGCATCTATTCTTATAAATATAAATAATAAAACTGTAAAAGACCAAAGAGATGACCCTCCATAACTAAAAAAAGGTAAAACAATTCCTATTGTAGGAAAAAGACCCATAACCATTCCTAAATTAATAATAAAATGAATAAAAAGAATATTTCCAACCGAATAACCAAAAATTCTTCCAAAAATATCTTTTTGTCTTTCAGATAAAAAATAAATACGACTAATAAATAATAAATAAAATATAATTAGAATTACACTTCCTATAAAGCCCCATTCTTCTCCTACTGTACAAAAAATATAATCCGTATGTTGTTCAGGAACAAATTTTCCTTTTGTAACAGTTCCTTTTTGATATCCTTTTCCAAAAAACTTTCCAGAACCAATGGCCGTTTTAGAATATAATAAATTATATCCTACACTATCTCTATATTTTCTATCAAATTCATTTTGAAATAAAATATTGATTCTATCTTTGTGATGTTGTTTTAAAAATTTTTGAAAAAAAAATGGAGAGAAAATAGAAAAAACTGAAAAACTAATAAATAAAAATATATAAAAAAATAAATCAATAAGCGATAATTTTCTCTTAAAAATAAAGAAAAAAATAAAAATAATGAATAAAAATAAAACTATAATCCAAGGGGGTAAACTCAATGAAAGTACAAATAAAAAAATATAAAATAAAAAATAAAATATAAAAGAAATAGACAGCCCTTCTCTATACAAAGTAAGAAGAAAAGAAGAAAAAATAATAGAAGAACCAGGATCAGGTTGTAAAAATATTAAAAAAGTAGGTAACACTAATATAATAGATATATATAATAATACTTTATTATTATTTTCAATATCTTCTTGACTCATAATATGTGCTATCATTAAAGATGTTGATATTTTAGCTAATTCAGATGGTTGAAAACTAATAGGGCCAAAAACATACCAAGATTTTGACCCATTTATATTTTTTCCAAAAAAAAATATCCCAACTAAAAGAAATAACGTAAGTAAAAAGAAAAATGGAGTTATATGTTTATAATAAATAGGTTTAAATAAAAAAATAATGAATATGAAAAGAACACTTAATAATATCCATATTAATTGTTTTTCTGCTTTTTCGTGAGAAACTGAATATAAATTCATATATCCAAAAAAAATCATAATAATATAAAAGAGAACAATTACCCAATCTATGTTTCTAAGCGATATTTTATTTCTTTTTGTCAATAGAATTTTTTGTATAAGAGTTATTAAACTTTTTCATTCTTGCTATTGAATTGTATACTTTTTTCAATCCTGAAGTCATTATTTTTTTTTCAAGATTTTTTCTATTCACATTATTTTTGATATACTTTTCCGCAATAAGGCTAGCAATAGGTCCAGCCCAACGAGAGCCAAATCCTCCATTTTCTATTATAACAGAAATAGCAATTTTAGGATCTTCTACTGGAGCGAATAATATAAAAATAGAATGATCAGGCAAAGAAACTATTTTATGATTTACTTTAATAAAATTTTGAGACGTTCCTGTTTTTCCAGCCATTCTAATATCAGATGATTTAAAACTTTTTCCAGTTCCAATAACAAAAACTTTCTCCATCCCATGAATAATTAAATCAAAATATTTACTTTTAACTTTAGTATGTTTAGCAACAGTATAATTAGGGTTGTATACAGGTTTATGATTAATTTTTTTTACGATATGTGGGGTATAAAAAAATCCGCGATTTGCTATGGCACAAACCATATTAGCTAATTGCATAGGAGTTACATTGATTTCTCCTTGACCAATACTATTAGAAATAATCGTAATAGCATTCCACTTTGTTGTTCCATATTTTTTATTATAATAATCTCCAGAAGGAATAACACCTTTTTCTCCTGTAGCTAAATCGTTATATAAATAATTTCCAAAGCCGAAACTTTTGACAATATCACACCATTCATTAACTCCTTTTGTCAAATTTTTAGGATATTTTTCTATAACACGTTTATAAACTTGTGCAAAATAATTATTGCAAGAAACAGCAACAGCTGTTTCTATTCCTATAGGAAATCCATGAATTCCAGAATGACAATGAATTCTTTTTTTTCCATATTTAAATCCCTTATAACATATGAAAGTTGTCTTGGGGTCTACTACCCCCATTTGAAGCCCTGCTAATTCAGTTAATAATTTAAATGGAGAAGCGGGTGGATAACGAGCTTGTGTCGTTCTATCAAATAAAGGATAATCTATCGTATCTTTCATTAATTTTTTAAATTCTTTAGATCTGTTAATACCTACAAATAAATTAGGATTATTAATGGGACTAGACACTAAGGATAAAATTTCTCCATTTTTAGGATTTATAGCAACTATTCCTCCTTTTTTTTGATACATAAGCTGTTCTACATAATTTTGTAAATTCCAATCTATAGTTAAAGAAACATCATTTCCACTTACAGCTTTAATATTATTTTTACTATTATTATAACCTCCTATAATGCAGCCTTTTCTATCTCTTACCCAATATTTTACTCCTTTTTTTCCTCTCAAAATTTTTTCATAAGATTTTTCTACTCCAGCCCAACCAATAAAATCTCCTATTTGATAATAACTAGATTCTTTCTTAATATCTTTTTGACTTACTTCTCCAATATATCCTAGAACATTAGCTGAACTTTCTACTTTATAATCTCTAAGAGAACGTTTTGTCCAATCAAACCCTTTGTATTTATAAAGTTTTTCTTGTATACTTGCAAATTTTTCTTTTGAAATGAAAGGTAAAAAAACAGATGGTAAATATTTAGAATAAATTTTTGCTTTTTCTAAATTTTTAGAAAAAGTATTTTTTTCAATTCCTACAAGATTACAAAATTCTGTAATATCAAAATGTTCATCTATAAGAATAGGAATAACTATTAATTCATAAATAGATTTATTAAAAACCAATAAATTTTCATTTCTATCAAAAATTGATCCTCTTTCAGGAATAACAATTTCTTGTTTTATTGAAGTGTTAAAAGCGTTCAAAATATATTTTTCCGTATATATCTGTATATAAAATAGCCTTATTATTAATATAATAGCCACAAAACTCAACAATATGTAAAATTTATATAATTTTTTCAATGTTTAATTTTTTTGAAAAAAAAATATATAATACATAAAATAGTTGTAAAAATACTGCTATATATTGTTCTAAATAAAACAATTTTGTTAAAAACAGTTCCTTTTAACATTTCTAGTATAAACAAAGAAGAATGATGTACAAAAACTAACGAAAGTATA
This sequence comes from Blattabacterium cuenoti, assembly GCF_014251635.1. Taxonomy (NCBI): domain Bacteria; kingdom Pseudomonadati; phylum Bacteroidota; class Flavobacteriia; order Flavobacteriales; family Blattabacteriaceae; genus Blattabacterium; species Blattabacterium cuenoti. Next base: position 14,422 of record NZ_CP059194.1, read on the forward strand.
TAAAGCATTTTCCTAATAAAAGGCAATTCATAGATAGAAAAATCATTTCTATTTACAAAATTTTTTCCATCAAAAAACTGTAGAAATTTCAATCTTAAAAAAGCAGATAAAGTAGAAGAAAAAGCATGAATCCCTCCAGAATTCATACAATGGTCAATGATCCATCCTATTAAAAACGATAAAAATAAGAACAAAAATTTATTTCCATTATATGGAAATACTAATATAAAAAGAATATATATATAAGAATAGTATCCTAAAAATAGAAATAAAGGATTAAATATTGAGATTTGAACTAAACAAAGAAAAAAAATATAAAATATAGAAATAACAAAATTTTTTATTAAATTCATTACTTATTTTCAACTTTATAAAGTTGAACATCATTCCATTCTTTTTTTAATAAATTTTTTACAACATAAGCGTTTTCTATAGTAGAAAAATTAGCCATGAGTTTCACTTTTATAATATAATTAGCATGTTCTTCATCAAATTTATAAGAATGTACACTTCCAATCTGAATTCCTTCAGGAAAAGTAGCGGATTTTCCATCTGTTTCTACAATGTCACCTTTGTGTATAGTGGAATGTCTGGGAATATCATATAAAACTACATATTCATGATTCAGGCCATCCCAACTAAGAGTCCCAAAATATTTATTTTTTTTTAGTCTGGCATTAACTTTAATTTTTGGGTTTAACAGAGAAATTGCCACACTAAAATGTGGGGAAGTTTTTATAATGATTCCTGCAATTCCATTAGATAATATAATCCCCATATCTGGCTCTATTCCATCTATATTTCCTTTGTTTATAGTTATATAATTATCCTGTTCATGAATGCTATTATTTATGATTTGTACTGGAGTGAAAGTGTACTGTTGTAAATAATTAATATCTTCTTCTTTAAAATCTTTAGATATTTTTCTTATCTTAGAAAAGATTTGAGCTTCACGTAACCTTTTATTTTCATTTAATAGTTTTTTATTTTCAATTTCTAATAAAAAATAGCTACGTAGTTTATATATGACTTCATAAATTTTTCCAATCATAAAATTGGAAGAACCTGCATAAATATATTGATGAAATTTTGAATTTGAAAAAGAAAGAAAAATGGCAGAAAATTCTAGCAAAAAAAATAAAATAAAAAAACGCCATTTCAAAAAAAAATTAAAAAATTCACGCATAAAATTAATCTATCAACCCTATTTCATTAAAAATGTAAATTTATCAATATTTTTTAATGCAACACCTGTTCCTTTCACTACAGCCCTCAAAGGGTCCTCTACTAAATAAACAGAAAGTCCCGTTTTTTTGGAGATTCTTTTATCTAATCCTCTTAAAAGAGCCCCCCCTCCAGCCATATATATTCCTGTTTTATAAATATCTGCGGCAAGTTCAGGAGGTGTTCTAGAAAGAGTTTCCATTACGGCATCTTCAATTCGTAAAATTGATTTATCTAGAGCAGGAATTGTTTCTTTATAAGAGATATTCATTTCTTTAGGTTTTCCTGTAGGAAGATCTCTTCCTTGTATGTGAATATCATCTGGAGGGGTTTCTATAGATTCCATTGCCGCTCCTATATCTATTTTTATTTTTTCTGCAGTTCTTTCTCCAATATATAGATTATATTTAGAACGAAGAAAATAGGCTATATCATTAGTAAAAACATCTCCAGCTATTTTTATAGATTTTTGACAAACTATTCCACCTAAAGCGATCACGCCACATTCTGTTGTTCCTCCTCCTATATCAATAATCATATTTCCTTCTGCTTTAGTTACAGAGATACCTGAACCAATAGCTGCAGCCATGGGTTCTTCTATAAGATAAACTTCTTTAGCATTAAGATGTTGAGCGGAATCCTTTACTGCTCTTTTTTCCACTTCGGTTATTCCAGATGGAATACAAATTACCATTGTTAATGACGGAGTAAAAAATTTATTATTAACTCCTGGAACTTTCTTAAGAAACTCCTTTATCATAAGTTCTGCCACTTGATAATCTGCAATAACTCCATCTTTCAATGGCTTGTATATTTTAATATTATCATGTGTTTTTCCTTGCATTTGTTTAGCTTCTTCTCCTACAGCTAACACTTTATTTGTTCTTACATCTATAGCTATTATAGAAGGTAAATCAACTATTACCTTATTATTGTGCATAATTAATGTATTTGCTGTTCCTAAGTCTATAGCTATTTCTTGAGTGAAAAGATTCTTCATAAAATCAACTACTAATCCCATTAATATTTTTTTTATGAAAAGATTTACCTAATTTAAATAAAAAATACAGTTTTTCAGTATATTGAATATATTAATAATTTTTCTTTTGAAAGAATTAAAAGAACATGATGTCTTTTTATTACAGGGAAGTAATAAAGAAAATAAAAAAAAATATTTAGATAAATCTTTAATCTTAATATCTCAAGAAATCGGGGAAATTATTAAAACTTCATCATATTTTGAAAGTGAAGCATGGAATATGAAAAGTTCTTTTATTTTTTATAATAGAGCTTTACATATAAAAACAAATTATTCCCCTGTTCATCTTTTAAAAAAAATATTAAATATAGAATCCTTCATAGGAAGGAAAAGAAGTTCTTCTAATTATAGAAGAGAGTATCAAAACCGAGAAATAGATATAGATATTTTATTTTATGATCATATCATTATATATAGTTTTATTTTGACAATTCCGCATCCATTATTACATTTACGAAGATTCGTTTTAGAACCTATGTGTGAAATAGCTCCAAATAAAAATCATCCAATATTTAATTTTACGATTTTAGAAATGTTAGGATTATGTTTAGATAAATTATATGTAAAAAAAATTTTTTGAATGAATTTTTATTCTAAATAATAAAAAAAAATTTGAATCAAATTCAACTTTATATTTATATCATATTGTTCATTTTTTCTATCTCTATTTTTTACGGAAAAGAAAATGATGATATAATACATCATAAAAATAAAAATGATTTCTTTTTTTTGAAAGATGTTTTAAAATACAAATCAAATATACAAGAACATGATATAAAAAAAGGAAAATCATATTTAAGAGGACGAGCTACTATAGAATATGATAATTCAAAAATTGAAGCGGATTATATAGAATTAGATTGGAAAAATGGAAATTTATACGCAAACTCAAAAGAAAAATCTGTTTTTTTACAAAATAAAAATCACCAATATTTTTTTAGTAAAATTCATTTTGATTTAAAAAATAAAATAGGAGAAGCAAAAAATTTTTATACAAAAGAAGAAAATCATATTGTGATAGCTGATGATATTTTTCAAAAAAAAGAAGATATATTAATGAAAAAAGTAACATACATATCAGATCCTTTTTTTTTAAAAAATAAAGATAATTTTCCTGATTTTTATTTAAAAACAGATTATTTAAAATATTCTTATTCAAAAAAATATATTCTTTCTGGACCAATTTTTTTTTATTGGTACAGAGTTCCATTGCCTATTTTTTTTCCTTTTTTGTATATGCCTATAAAATTTAATAAAGCATATTATAGTATTATATATCCAAAATTCGGAATTCAAAAAAAAAGAATTTACATGGAAGATCTGGGGTTATTTTTTCCCATTTCTGATTTATTAAATTTTAGGATAAATACTTCTATATATAATACTGAACAATGGAAAATTAAAACAAAAATAGAATATAAATTAAAAGCGGATCATTATGGATTTATCAATTTTGATTATCAAAATATGTCCAATCAACATAAAAATTATTTATTTCAATGGAAACATAATTCAGATTTGAAATCAAATCCAAAAATAAATTTCAATGCAAGTATTAATTATGATAATATTTTTTTACATAATGAAAATTTTTCTTATATCAATATAAGAAAAAAGTTATCTAATTATTTATGGTTTATGGATATTTATATGATTCAAAATCATGAGAAAAAAGAAATAAAATTTATAATTCCAGAATTAATTTTACATACAAAAAATATACTATTTCATGATAAAAAAAATTTATTTTTAAATCATATAAACATTGAAAATGAATTTCATTTTCAAAATTATATAGATTATCAAAAAACAAAGTATTTTCATGCTGAATTTAATCACAATATGAGCATGACTGCTTATTTTCCTTTTTTTTATCCTTATTTAAGAATTTCATCTAAAATTTTATATAAGGATTTTTATGCATGGGATTTTCCTTATTTTCATATTTCAAGTCTTCAAGAAATGGATGTTTCAACAAACATTCTCTCTATTCCGTTTTATAAAATATGGAAATTAAAAGATACTTTACTATTAAAACATGAAATAAAACCGATTCTATCTTTTCATATGATATATTTTTCTCCTGTTTTTTATAACGCAAAAAATCATTTAAAAAAAAGAATAAATTTTATTTTAAATGACAATTGGATAATAAAAAATACACGGAATTGTATGGGGGTTTGTAAACAAATAGAAATTTTCAAAGAAATTAATTCCTCATTTATTGTTGATCATAATTTTATAAAATGGGAGAATTTTCATATTATGGGAAATACTGGTTTAACAAAAAATTTGGAAGCAAAATATAAAGTGGGAATAAATTTTTTGGAAAAAAAACACAAAATGATATATTTTGATTTTTCTTTTTCTTCTAATTATGACATTACTTTTTTTCCTATAAAAAATAAATTTCAAAAAAAAGGAAAAAATCGTTATGATTACTTTTTTTTTGATCAAAAAAATTATGCTAAATACCCAATTCCGTTTAATTTAAAAATTGACTTTCATTCCAATTATGAAAATTTTTTAGATAAAAAGAAATTATTTTATACTTTTTTAAGTTTTAATGGGTCTGTAAATATTACGAAATATTGGAAAATTAGTTTTCATACAGATTACGATTTATTAAAAAATAAAATAATATTAGCAAATATTATTTTTGGTAGGGATTTAAGAAGCTTTGAAATGAGTTTTAATTGGAATATCGTAAAAAATTCTTCCTGGTATTTTTTCATAGGATTGAAAGACCCTTATTTAAAAAATATCATACAGTATAATGAAAAAAACTAATTATTAATTAAAAATTATGATACCAAAAAAATTTTCAATAGAAAAGATCCCATCTTATGGACCATATAATACATGTGTTCTTGTTGGAGGTTTTTTATTCGTTTCCGGACAAATAGCTATAGATCGAAATACAGAAAAATTAGTTTCAGATAACATAGAAATAGAAACAAGAAAAGTTATGGAGAATATAAAAATTATTCTTTCAGAAAATGGAATAGGATTTAAAAATGTAATCAAAACTTCTGTTTTTGTAACAGATATGAATTTTTTTCCAAAAATAAATAATGTATATTCTAAGTTTTTTCATGAAGGAGATTATCCAGCGAGAGAAACTATACAAGTTTCTGGTCTTCCTAAGAACGCCAATGTTGAAATATCTTTAATAGCATATAAAAATTAATTATTTATTATAATCAATTGTGAAATATGAATTTTTAATTTTTGTTATTTTTTTATTATTCTCATTAAACAAAACATTTTCTAATTCCGATGAATTATTTTTGAATAAAACAAAAGGAGTTATACAAATAATTCATGCAGATATAATACAAAACAATAATAATAATCAAATTTTCGTTTTAATAGGAAACGTTCATTTAAAATATGAAAAGTATCATATTTTCTGTGATCAGGTTAGATATCACAAAAAAAAGAATAAATTTTATGGACATGGGAATGTCAGACTAGAATCAGAAAAAAATAAAATAATCTCTCAAAACATAGTCGGAAATTTTTTTGATTTTCAATTATCAGGAAATGTAATTTTATATCAGGATAAAATAAAATTAACAGCAGATGTAATGAATTTTAATTTTAAAAGAAAGCAGCTTCAAGCTATAAACGATGTTGTTCTGTTTTTTAATAAAATTAAATTAAAAACTAATATATTAGAATATAATTTTATACTAAACCAAGTTTTTTACAAAAAAAAAAGTATTATTTATTATGGAGATTATACCATATGTAGTCAAGAGGGTTTTTTTTACATTAATGAAAAAAAAATAGAGTTAAAAGATAAAATAAAATTGATTAGTAAAAATTATACTGTATATGCTAATACGTTAGAATATCTGTTCAAACAAGAACAGATCAATTTTTGTACTGCCATCATAATGCAAAATAAAAATACAAATTTTAATAATTTTATTTACACTAAAAAGGCAGTATTTTCAATTCAAAAAAAAATTTTTTTATTTAAAAATTATGTAAGTATTCATTATAATGGTAAAATTGTGAGAGGGAAATATTTGTTTTTCGATCAGAAAAAAAAATGTGGATTTATTCAAAATATTTTTATAGAAAATTCAAAAAATAGATGTTTTTTGATAAGCGGATATGGAAAATTTGATTTTCATTCTGGTTCTTTAATTTTAGAAAAAAATCCTAAAATTATAAAAATGACAAAAACCGATCCAGTTTTTCTTTATTCAAATATTTTAAAAATAAGTGTGAAAAAAAATAACGGATATTCAATTCAAGCTTTTTCTGTTAAAAGTTTTTTTTTGAATGAAAATATTCAAGGAAAATGCGATTTTTTCAATTATGAATCTTCAAATGATTATATACAATTTGATGGAAATCCCATATTTTGGAATAAAAATCAACAAATTTCTGGAAAAATTATATATGTTTATTTTCGAAATAATAATTCTTTAAAATGTGTAAAAATTGTAAAAAATGCTTTTTACACAGAAAAAATGAACTCAGAAAAATTTAATCAGATAGAAGGAGATGTTATGATTGGCTTTTTTAATAAAAAAAATTATTTAGAAGAAGTGATGATTCAAGGAAATATTAATAGTATTATTTATCCTGATCCTGATCAAAAAATAATTAATAGGTTATCTTGTGAGATTTTATCAATATATTTAGATCAATCAAAAAAAATAGAAAAAATTTCTTGTACAAAAGGAGCACGTTCAGAATTGATTCCAATACACAAAGAAAGTCCTAAGGGGTTGCTTTATCTTTCTAAGTTTTTTTGGAAAGAAAAAGAGAAACCAAATAAAAAACTTTTTATGTATCAAGAAATATACAAATATAAAAAAGAAAGCTTGCTAGAAGAAAAAGAAATTAAAGCTATGATAAAAAACAAATAGAATAAAATTCTTATGAAAAAATTAGAAAAAGATTTTTTTCAATATCAAACTCAAATCAATCCATATCCTATGAATATTATGGTAAATTATGCTGAAGGTAGTTATATTTATGGAATAAATGGAAAAAAATATCTAGATTTTGTAGCAGGTGTTTCCGTAAATGTATTGGGGCATGGAAATAAAAAAATAAAAGAAGCTATAAAAAAACAAGTAAATAAATATTTACATACTATGGTATATGGAGAGTTTATACAAACTCCTTGTATAAAGCTTTGCAAAAAAATATCAGAAAATATTCCACATCCACTTACTACTACTTATTTAGTTAATTCGGGAACAGAAGCAGTAGAAGGAGCTTTAAAATTAGCTAAATGTTATACGGGAAGAGAAGAAATTATATCCTGTAGATATTCTTATCATGGAAGCACTCATGGTTCTATGAGTATTATGGGATATGAAAATTATAAAAGACCTTTTAGACCTTTGTTGCCTTTAGTTAAATTTATCACATTTAATCATATAGAAGAATTAATTAATTCTATTACAGAAAAAACTGCTTGTGTAATTTTAGAAACTATTCAATGTTCTTCTGGAATTATATTACCTGATAATTTTTTTTTGAAAGAAGTAAGAAAACAGTGTGATAAAAAAAAAGCTTTAATGATACTTGATGAAATTCAAACTGGATTTGGAAGAACAGGGAAACTTTTTGCATTCGAGCATTATGAAATTGTTCCTGATATCCTAATAATGGGAAAAGGAATGGGGGGAGGAATGCCTATCAGTGGTTTTGTCTCATCCAAAAAAATTATGAAAACTTTTATTGAGATTGCTCCTTTAGGACATTTAACTACTTTTGGAGGAAATGCTGTTTCAGCTTCTGCTTCTTTAGCTACTTTAAATCAACTAATCAATTCCAATATTATGGAAAAAGTCCCAATGAAAGAGAAGTGGATTAGGGAATGTTTGATTCATCATGAAATCAAGAATATTCATGGTAAAGGTCTTTTTTTATCTTTTGAATTAAAAAATAAAGATACAGTGGAAAAATTTTTCAAAAATTGTATAAAAAAAGGATTAATATTATTTCGTTTTCTATTTCATAGTAATTTTGTACGTATATCTCCTCCATTGACTATCACAAAAAAGGAAATTCAAAAAGGATGCTCTATTATTATTGAAAGTTTAAATCAACTTTAAAAAAATAATGTAATTGAGATTTTTTATTGAATTAGCTTATAATGGTAAATATTTTTTTGGATGGCAAATTCAAAAAAAAGTAAGTACAGTAGAAGAAAAATTAGAATATTGTTTATCAAAATTATTAAAAACGTCTATAAATGTTGTAGGCGCTAGTAGAACGGATAAAGGTGTTCATGCTAAACAAATGTTTGCTCATTTTGATTATGAAGAAAAAATCGAAAATAATTTTGTAGATAGATTAAATATTTTTTTACCTAACTCGATTAGAGTCTTCAATATTTTTCCAGTAAAAAAAAATCTTCATGCAAGATTTGATGCTATAAAACGAACATATAAGTATTATTTAACACAAGAAAAAAACCCATTCAATCAAGATTTCTCTTGGTACTGCTTTTATCCGATAAATATTCAAAAAATGAATATTGCTTCAAAAAAGCTTGTAGAATATAAGGATTTTAGTTCCTTTTGTAAAAAAAAAAGAACTAATGAAAATGCAAATAATATATGTCAAATTTATCATGCTTATTGGTCCGAGGATAATAATGTTTTATGTTTTACTATTGAAGCTAATCGATTTTTAAGATCTATGGTTAGGTCGATTATAGGTACCCTGATTGATGTAGGGAGAAACAAAATTAGTATCGATGAATTTACAAAGATTATAGAATTAAAAAATTCTAATTTTTGCAAATTGATAGTTCCTGCATGTGGTTTATTTCTGACTCAGATTCTTTATCCAGAAGATATTTTTTTATGAAAGAAAATTTGAAGAAAAAAAAATCCTCTTTAAAACAGTTGATTATAATTAGTTTAAATTATAAATTGATATTAATATTAACAATTATTACTTCTATATTAATTTCTTTTATTTCTGCTTATCGCCCTAAATTAATACAAAAGGCTATAGATATTCATATTCTTTATAAAGATTTTTTAGGATTAAAAAATATATTGATGTTAATAATTATACTTCTTTTTTTAGAAAGTATATTTCATTTTATTTTATTATATCTATCTAATGTATTAGCTCAAAATGTAATTGAAAGAATAAGAATTCTTTTATTTGATAAATTATTGCATTTTAAAAATTCTTTTTTTAATAAAACTCCAATAGGAAAATTAGTATCTTATTCTATATCAGATATAGAAACGATAACTGTCATATTTAATGATGGAATTTTACTTGTTTCTGGAGATGTTTTAAGGATTATTATGATTATTATTATGATGTACACAGTTCATCAAAAACTATCTTTTATAGTTTTTCTAACTATTCCTTTTATGTATATCATAACTCGTTTTTTTCAAAAAACGTTAAAAAAAACGTTTCATGAAGAACGGATTCAAACCTCACGTTTGAATAGTTTTTTACAAGAAAACATCATAGGAATGTCTATTATTCAGCTTTTTCATAAGGAAAAAAAGGAATATTCAAAGTTTGAGTCTATTAATCGTAATTTAATGAATGCTCATTTTAAAACTATTTTTTATTTTTCTATCTTTTTTCCTATAGTAGAAATAATTTCTGCAATAACAATAAGTATCATCATATTTTATGGAGGATTTCATGCTATTGAAGTAGGGAACGTTAAACCAGGACAAATTATCGCTTTTATTTTTTTCATTTATCTTCTTTTTCGTCCCATGCGACAAATAGCTGATAGATTTAATATTATACAAAGAGGAATTGCTGGAATAGAACGTATATTTTCTATATTAAATTCTGAAGAAATCATTATTAATAGAGGAAATTTTCGTTTTGAAAAATTAAAAGGACATATTGTATTTAATAATGTTTATTTTTCTTATATAGATGATGAAATGGTATTAAATGGAGTATCTTTTGATATTCAACCAGGAGAAAAAGTTGCTATAGTAGGATCAACAGGTTCGGGGAAATCTACGATTACTCATTTGATATCTAGATTATATGAAATAAAAAAAGGAAATATTTGGATCGATGGACATTCTATTCAAGATATAGAATTGAAAAATTTAAGATCTCATATAAGAGTAGTAACACAAGACACTTTTTTATTTAATGATTCAATTATTAATAATATTACTTTAGGGGATCCATCTATTAGTGTTGATAAAGTAGAAAATATGGCAAAAAAAATAGGAATACATAATTTTATTACATCATTACCTAATGGATACAAATCTATTGTAAAAGAAAGAGGTAATTTACTTTCTCTTGGGGAAAAACAATTGATTTCTTTTTTAAGAGTACAAATGCATCCTTATTCTGTTCTTATATTAGATGAAGCGACTGCATCTTTGAATAAAGAATTAGAAAAAATGATTTATCATGCTACAGATCTTTTAACTAAACATAAAACTTCGATTATCATTACTCATCGTCTTTCCACATTAGAAAATGCTGATAAAATATTAGCGATTGATAAAGGATACATTGTAGAAAAAGGAACTCATAAAGAATTAATTCAATTAAATGGATACTATGCTGGATTATATAAAGAATCTTTTAGCAAAAAAAATTAACAATTATATTTTAAATAATAAGTTTTTTTTAAAATTTCTTTTGCCCAATTTATTATTTTGTCTTTTTTTTTGAAATTTATTACAAAGTCTTTTAATGTACTGTAGTCTTTTTCAAAAGACGCTGATTTAGATGGAATTTCATCCAATAATTTGATTATGATAAATGCTTCTTTTCCGTTTATAATTTCCTTATAAGGATTAGTCATTTTTCCTCTTTTTAAAAAAAGGAACGTTTTTTTCATATTTTTTGATAGTTTATTTTCTTCTATCCAAATACGCTTCTGGATCATTACATCAACTATTTTATTTTTATTCAATAAATTAGGTATTTTATCTAAATCTATTTTATTATTAAAAAAACGTTTTTTAAAGGATTCTGCAAATAATTTTGTTTTATGTAATTCATATTTTGAATATTTAGGTTTTATTAAAATGTGTCTAAAATCAATCTCATCTTTTTTTCTTTTTTCTAGTTTAATAAGATGAAAACCTAAATCCGTTTCAAACGGTTCAGATATTTCTCCTTCTTTTAAAGCAAGGACTAAATGTCTAAATTTTTGTGGAAGATTATTTATCTTTATCCCCTTTATATTTATAAAACCTCCCTTTAATGCTGAAGAATCATCTTCAGAAAATAAAATAGCTTTAGTGGAAAAATCAGTATCAGAATGTATTTCTTTTTTTATTTTATTTAAAAAATCAATTATTTTTTTTTTGTTAATATCACTTAATTTTGGATAGAATATTATATAAGAAATACATATCTTTTTCGGAAAAATAGGGATTTTATTCTGTTTAAAAAAATATTTAACTTCTTCAGGAGAAGTTTCCACATCATCCGTTATTTTTTTATAAAATATTTCTGTATACTGTTTGTTTTTAATTTTTTCAGTTAATTCTTTTAAGAAATCCTTATTTTCAAGTTGTGTTAAAAATTCTTCTTGATTTACATATTTTTCCCTCATTTCTGATAGAAATGCTTGAGTTTTCAATTCTAATTCTTGATCGTTGATTTGTATACTTTCATCTTTTTTAGCATAATAAAGCATTAATTTCTGAATTATAAAATTATTTAAACCATCAGTATTGCAAAACGATTTTTTATCATCACTATTCTTTATATCAGAATCTAAAATAATATCGTTTCCTATGACTGCAAAAATCCCACTTATCTTTTCTAAATCAGAAGAATTAGAATAAGAAAAATAACTACATATAAATGCAATAAAAAAACATTTTATAATAAAATTATTCATCACATACAAATATTCATATTTTTTTCTTTTTTTCAAAAAAAATCATTGATTTATGACTTTGGAAGCCAAAAATATATGTAAAAAGTATAAAAATAAACATATTATAAATAATATTTCAATTCAATTGAACAAAGGAGAAATAGTAGGATTAATAGGTCCTAATGGTGCAGGAAAAACAACTTCTTTTTATATTATGGTCGGTTTAATTAAACCAGACAAAGGAAAAATATTTCTTTTCAATCAGGATATTACATCAAAACCAATGTATAAACGTTCAAAAAAAGGAATTGGTTATTTATCTCAAGAACCATCTATATTTAGGAAACTATCTGTGGAAGATAATATTTTATGCATATTAGAAATGTATAAAATATCAAATCAAGAGAGAAAAAAAATAGTAGAAAAATTAATTGAAGAATTAGGATTGCAAAAAATACGAAATCATCGAGGAGATCTTATTTCTGGAGGAGAACGAAGACGAACCGAAATTGCTAGATGTTTAGCTATAAATCCTAAATTTATTCTTTTAGATGAACCTTTTTCTGGAATCGATCCAATTTCTATAGAAGAATTACAAAAAATAATTCTTTCTCTTAAAAAAAAAAATATAGGTATATTAATTACAGATCATAATGTACAAGAAGTTTTTACAATAACAGATCGTATTTATTTAATATTTAATGGAAAAATCATGAAATGTGGGTCCACTACAGAAATTATGCAAGATTCTGTAGTAAGAAAAATTTATTTAGGAAATAGAATTATAAATTTTAAAAAGAAATGAATCACAGGTTTCATGGTCCTGAAGTGGGATTATTTCTAAATGGAGAAATTCCTCCTTTTTCAGGAAAAAAATTTCTTTCTTATAAAAAAATATTTGCAGCAGATGGGGCTTTTTATTATTTAAGTGCATTTGGAATTTCAGTAGATTATATAATTGGTGATTTTGATTCTATTTCAAAAAATGATATCCCTATAGAAACTCGTTTATTGAATGCTTGTGATCAAAAATATACTGATTTTGATAAAGCTTTAAATATCATTTATCATAAAGGATTTTTTAATATAAATGTTTGGGGTGCAAGTGGAATGGAACAAGATCATTTTTTAGGAAATTTATCTATAGCTTTAAAATATAAAAAAAAGTTATCTATCATGTTTCATGATAAATATCACTGCTATTTTTTTTCTGATAAAAAAACTTCTTTTTATCAGAAAAAAAATAAAAAAGTATCTTTATTTCCATTTCCTAAAGTAGAAGGATTGTCCACTTGTGGACTAAAATATTTTATAGATAAAGGATCATTACAAATAGGAAAAAATATAGGGATCAGAAATGAAGCCTTTAATCATAAAATAGAAATCAATTATAAAAAAGGAGAATTATTGATCTTTATAGAAAAATAAAATTTTGTATTTGTAAAAAATTAATCATTAAACTTTTTAAGTTTATTGATCATGTTTTTTACATGATCTGCAGATTTTATTAAAAGATCATTTTCTTTACGATTTAATTGCAATTCTATAATTTTTTCTATTCCAGATTTTCCTATAATAGATGGAACTCCCAAATATATATTTTTTAATCCATATTGTCCTCTTAAAAAAACAGAACATGGAAAAATTCGCTTAGAATCCTTTAAAATAGACTCCGCTATTTTTATTACAGATGCACTGGGGGCCATCCAAGCAGATGTTCCTAACAAATCAACTATTTCTTCTCCTCCTTTTTTTGTTTTTTCAACAATTGCATCATTTTCTTCTTCTGATAAAAATTCTTTAATAGGAATACCTGATACAGATGTATATCTATATAAAGGAACCATTGTATCCCCATGTCCTCCTAACAATAAAGATTGTATATCAATAGGAGAAATATTTAGTCTTTTTGATAAAAAAAAACGATATCTGGTAGAATCCAATATTCCAGCCATACCAATGACACGGGAAGAATCTATCTTTGCCGTCATATAACTTACATACGCCATAACATCTAATGGATTAGATACTATAATGAATTTAGCTTTTGGAGAGAAAAAAATAGATTTTTTAGTTACAGAACGGATAATTTCTGCGTTAGTCTGAATAAGATCGTCTCTACTCATTCCAGGTTTTCTAGGAATTCCAGAAGTAATAATGATAATTTCTGAATTTTTTGATTTAGAATAATCATTAGTTGTTCCAATAACTTTAGTATTTGATTCCGTCATAGGAAGCATTTGAGATATATCTAAGCTTTTTCCTTCTGAAAGTTTTTCTCTAATATCTAACAAAACAATTTTTCGGACTATATTTTTTTGAGCTAATAAACTAGCGCAAGAAGCTCCTACATTCCCCGCTCCAATAATAGTTACTTTCATTTTATTTTTTTATTTATTTAATGATAAGCTTATTTTTTACCTAAATTTGTAATAAATATTAAATATAAACACAATTTTTTTATTATAATGAAAGAGGATTACGTTAGAAGAAAAAAATTCTATTTTAGACATATAGGGCCATCCTATCGTGAAATTGATAACATGTTGAAAAAATTACAATGTTCTTCTATTAAGGATTTTGTAAATAAAACGGTACCCAAAGAAATACGTTTAAAAAGAAAATTAAATCTTCCCAACTCTATTTCTGAATATCAATATTTAAATCACATTTACAGAATAGGTAAAAAAAATAAAATTTATCGTTCTTATATAGGATTAGGATATAAAAATACTATAACTCCAAGTGTAATTCAAAGAAATATTTTGGAAAATCCTAGTTGGTACACGCCATATACTCCTTATCAATCAGAAATATCTCAAGGGCGTTTAGAAGCTTTAATTAATTTTCAAACTATGATTTCAGATTTAACCGGAATGAAAATTAGTAACGCTTCGATGTTAGATGAATCTACAGCAGCAGCTGATGCTATGTTCATGATTTTTCAAGAAAAAATAAAAAAAAAACAAATAGATAATAACTATTGTTTTTTTATTTCAGATGAAATTCTTCCACAAACTTTTGCTGTTTTAAAAACAAGATGTTTTGGGTTGGGAATACATATCATAAATGATACTCATAAAAATTTAAAAAGGAAATATAATAATAAAAAAATATTTGGATTGATAATATCTTATCCTTCTATTCTAGGAGAAATATATGATTATCGGGAAACAGTTGAATACGCAAAACGTCACAATATATCAATAATTGTTTCTACGGATCTTTTATCTTTATCTTTGTTAAAACCGCCTGGAGAATGGGGTGCTGATGTAGTTATCGGATCCAGTCAATCTTTTGGAATCCCTATGGGATATGGTGGTCCTCATGCTGCTTTTTTTTCCACTCATGAACAATATAAACGTTTTCTTCCTGGAAGAATTATCGGAATGTCTGTAGATAAAAAAAACAAAAAAGCTTTTCGTATGGCTTTACAAACAAGAGAACAACATATCAAAAGAGAAAAAGCCACTTCCAATATTTGTACATCGCAAGTCCTTCCTGCTGTAATGGCCTCTATGTATGCTTTATATCATGGAAAAAAAGGATTAATAGAAATAGCAAAATCTATTCATGAGTATGCTAAAAAATTGGAATTTTTATTGATTAATAATATCAATCATCTTTTTCAAGTGAATACTTTTTATTTTGATACTCTTAGAATTAAAACAGATCATATAAATACATTAAAAAAAGTGGCGGAACGTAAAAAAACTAATTTTAGATATGTAGATGAAAATCATTTAACTATTACTTTAGATGAAACAACCTGTCAAGAAGATATAAATCATATTCTATCAATTTTTCATGAATCATATAATAAAGATAAAAAAACGTATAAAAAAATAAAATACCATACGAGTATTCATGATAATGAGAAATATAAATTTCCAAATTTTTTTAAAAGAACTTCTAATTTTTTAGAACATAAAATTTTTCAAAGTTTTTATTCAGAAAATGAGCTGATGCGTTATATAAAGAGATTGGAAAAAAAAGATATTTCCTTGGTTCATTCCATGATTCCACTTGGATCATGTACCATGAAACTAAATGCTTCTGCGGAATTATTTTCTTTAAGTCAACACGAATGGAAAAATATACATCCTTTTGTCCCTAAAAAACAAGCAATGGGATATCATATTATTATTCGGAATTTAAAAAAATATTTGAAAGAAATTACTGGGTTTTCTGGTGTTTCTTTACAACCCAATTCAGGGGCTCAAGGAGAATATGCTGGACTTATGGTTATAAAACATTATCATCATTCATTACAAGAACATAAAAGAAATATAGCATTAATTCCTTCTTCTTCTCATGGAACTAACCCTGCATCAGCAAATATGGCTGGAATGAAAGTCATGTTAGTTTCCACAACAAGCGATGGATCCATTAATAAAAATGACTTGTTAAAAAAAGCAAAAGAAAATAAAGATTTACTGTCAGTATTAATGATAACTTACCCTTCTACTTATGGAGTATATGAAAAAAATATTCAGGAAATTATAGATATAATCCATGAAAATGGAGGGCAAGTTTATATGGATGGAGCAAATATGAACGCTCAAGTAGGATTAATTCAACCGGCATATTTAGGTGTAGATGTTTGTCATCTTAACCTTCATAAAACTTTTGCAATCCCTCATGGAGGAGGTGGCCCTGGTATGGGGCCCATTTGTGTTGCTTCACATTTAAAACCTTTTCTACCAACCCATCCTTTTCAAAAAGAAGAAGATTATAAAAAAAACGATAAAACACTAACTATTTCTTCATCTCCATATGGTTCTTCTTTAATTTTAACAATTTCTTATGCTTATATTCGCTTGTTAGGGCCAGATGGTCTTAAAAAATCTACAGAAATGTCTATATTAAATGCAAATTACATCAAAGAAAAATTGAAAAAATTTTTTAATATATTGTATGTAGGAGAAAACAATGCTGTAGCACATGAATTAATTATAGATTGTAGAGTTTTTAAATCCACGAATGTAGAAGTTATAGACATAGCAAAAAGAATGATAGATTATGGGTATCATGCCCCCACCGTATCCTTTCCAGTAGAAGGATGCATGATGATAGAACCTACGGAAAGCGAGTCTAAAGAAGAAATAGATCGTTTTATTGACACCCTTATCAGTATAAGACAAGAAATTAAGGAAATTGAGGATGGAAAGTTTTCAAAGGAAAATAATGTATTAAAAAACGCCCCCCATAGTATAGATATTTTGACTCAAGATGAATGGAAATATCCTTATAGTCGAGAAAAAGCTGCTTATCCTTTACGTTGGATTAAAGATAGAAAATTTTGGACATCAGTAAATCGCGTTGATGATGGATATGGGGATAGAAATTTAATATGTACATGTACATAATAAAATAGAGACCTTATGGTCTACTTATGACTTTCGTTATTGTAAGAGGAGTGCCTACGATACGAGTAGATTCTATTATTAGAATAATAGATAAAAGAGATCCTACATGAAAATTCCTAACCCTATATTTAAAATTTTTTAAATTTTGAATATGGGGTTACATGAATAGAATCAAATAGATTCCTTTCATATTTTAGTAATCCTGTAATGGCTATCATAGCCCCATTGTCAGTAGTATATTCTTTTTTCGGAATAAAAACTTCAAATTTTTTATTTTTCTGATTTTTAGAAAAATACAGAAATATTTTTCTAATTTCAGAATTAGCGGAAACTCCTCCTGCCAAAACAATTCTGGAAATTCCAGTTATTATAATGGCTTTTTGTACTTTTTCTAAAAGAATTTCTGCTATTGTTTTTTGTATGGAAGCACAAATGTCATACAAATTTTGCTTTATAAACAATGTATTTTTTTTTAGTTCTTTCTTTATGAATTGAAAAACATCGCTTTTAAATCCACTAAAACTGAAGTTTAGTCCACTTACTCTGGGTTTTGAAAAAATAAATTTTTTATCATTTCCATTCTTAGAAAAATACTCGATCATAGGTCCACCAGGATAATAAAACCCTAACATTCTAGCTATTTTATCCAAAGCTTCTCCCACAGAATCATCTAAAGTAGCTCCTAATATTTCCATTTGAAAAAAATCATTAACTTTTATAATTTGAGTATGACCTCCACTTATAACTAAACTTAAAAATGGAAATTTTGGATAACAATTATTAAGATTAGCGTCTTGTATAAAATGAGAAAGAACGTGAGCTTGTATATGATTCACAGTCAATAAGGGGATTCCTAATCCCATGGAAAATGATTTTGCAAAAGAAGCTCCTACTAATAATGGCCCGATTAATCCAGGTCCTAAAGTAAAAGATACTGCATCAATTTGATCTTGATTAATTTTTGCTGAAAAAATCGCTTGTTGAACTGCCTTTGCAAGATTTATGTCATGTAATCTTGAAGCTAATTCAGGAACAACTCCTCCATATTTTTTATGAATTTCTTGATGAATAATAATATTAGATAATACATTTCTATTTCTAATGATAGAAACACCTGTATCGTCACATGACGATTCTATTCCAATAATAATTATAGTTTCTTTTTTCATAAAAAAAATAACAATATCTTTGAAAATGAATAATGCTTTTTTCTATAAATTTCATAAGAAAAAAATCCTTATTTTATTTTTTTTATTGGGATTATTTTTTTTTTATGTTTCTCATAAACAAGAAATAAAAGAAAAAACCTCCACATTTCTTTTGAAAAGAATAAGGAATCATTTAAACGATAAAATTACCATAAAACATGCTTCTATTGATTTTTTAGAAAAAGAATTCATTTTTTATAATGTACAAATTTTAGACCACCATCGTTTTTCTTTTATTCATTTGTCTAAATGTAAAATATCTATTGATAATTTACTTTATTTTATTTTTATAAACTCTGATAATTTAAAAATAAAAAATATTTTTGTTGAAAATTCTTCTTTTTTTATAAAAAAATATTTTAATGAAAAAGAAAATAATGTTCTTGTTTTTATAAAAAATATTTTGATTCATCAAAAATCAAATAAATTTAATGTCAATTTCATTACTTGCTCCAAATTAACAATACATAAATCTTATATAAAATATAAGAATATAAATACTAATAAAGGATTTCAACATTTTTTTTCCAGTTGCATAAAAAATGTTAAAATTGATAATAAAAAAGTAAAAGCTTCTATTTTTTCTTTTCAATCTAATAAAAGATTACTTAAAAAAAGTAAGTTTCCTTTTATAGAAAATATATTTTGTGATTTAACCTATTATTACCCTTCAAGATTAAAAATTAACAATTTATTAATCAAAACATCTAGCAGTTATCTAAAAGGATATCTTACTATATTTCAAGATAAAGCAGTAGGGAATAAAATACTTTTTCCGAAAATAAATATACAGTGCAAAATTTTTGAAGGATCAAAATTAGGTTCAGATTTAGGAATTTTTTTTTATAAAAAATGGGGGTTTTATACGAAAGTATTCATTCGAGGCTATATTCATGGAAAATTTAATCATAAAGAAAAAACATTTTTTCTTTATGACATGTCTATAAAAGATTCACAGAAAAACAAATTATTAGCAGATAAAATTCATATTTCCTATGCAAAAAAAAAATGGAAAGAAATCAAATTTTTTAAAACTTTAATGCAATTAAATCCTTATATCATTAAAAATGTAATTCCATATAATTTAAATTACAAGTTTAAATTTGTAAAATTTATTTTAGATTTTAAACAATCTATTCTCTACAAAGGAGATTTTACCTTATCCTTATTTGATAATAAAAAGAATTTAAAAATAAAAGGCATTGTTCAAAATCGTTTTTTTGTCGCTCAAATATCTACTCATGTTGATTTTTTGAAAAACCAATATGCAGGAAGAATTTTTATAGAAAAAAAATATTTTTTGATAAAAAAGAAGAACAACATCTCTCATTTAACATCAAAAATTCCGCTTTTCATATATAATACGTTATCAAATTTATATGTAATGGATTTTGAAGGTAATTTTTCTAAATTTTTTATAACATTATTATTCTCTCATTCAAAATACAAAATGCATTTTATAGGAAAAGTATTTTCAAATTTTCAAAAAATATATATTAAAATATATAACAAAAACGAAAATAACAAAAATATAAAAATAACATTTATTAAAAATGAGAATCAATCTTTTCAAAAGATCCGTATCAATATATATGATATGATTATTGGTCATATTTATGGAGATATAAAATATAAAAATTTATTACAAATTTCTTGTTTAAAGAATCCAGACAAAAAAGAAATAAAATACGCAATCTTTAATTTTCTAATTAAAAAATCTTTTTTTGATTTTATAAAACCAATAAAAAACAAAAATATATTTTCTGATATTCAAATTTCAGGAGAGAAAAAAGATAATGAATTTAAAATGATTTTTTACACGAAAACTATGCAAGTGAATGATATTCTACTGGAAAAATTATTTATAATGGTGAATTCTTCTTTAAGAAAAAAGATTAAAATTTATATAGAAAAGATCATTTACAAAAATTTTTTTTCGAAAAAAATAAATATATCTGTTTTAAATCAACAAAATTTTTGGATAATAAATTCTAAGTTTTTATTAAAATTTAAAAAACAAGAATATAAAGAACAGATCCTGAATTTCTTTTGCAAGAAAGAAAAAAATTTTTTAGTGTGCTATCCTTTCCTTTCTAAATTAAATATAAATGGATATAACTGGTTTACTGATTACGATCATTATAAATCTGGAATCATTAAAATTGATTTTATCAATCAAAAATATATTATTGACAATATTATTTTTTTCTATGGAAAACAAAAAATCATTATTGATGCAAATTGTATTAAAAACCAAAAAAAAATATTTCAGTTTCATTTAAAAAATGTGCAATTAAAAAAAATTTTTTTTAATGAAAATATAGATGGGGTAGCAAATGGTTTCTTTTTATGTAAGAACATTTATAATCAAATTGAACCCAATGTTAATATAATTATTAAAAATTTTTCAATTAGAGAAACGATTTTAGGAGATTTTTTTATTTATTCTTTTCAAAAGAAGAAAAATAATTATGAAATCAATGGAATTATTAGAAAAAATTCTCATGATGTTTTAAAGGTTTTTGGAAATATTAAAAATGAATCAAAAAATCAATCCAAACTTAATTTAAGTATAATTATTAAAAATTTTGGAATAGATAATTTTTCTTTTTTTTGGAAAAAAATGAATACTGAAGTAAAAGGGGCTCTAACGGGAACAATACAAGTTTTTGGTTATTTAAATGATCTTCAATATTTTGGAAAATTAGAACTTCACAAGTTTGGAATCAGAATCAATTCTACAAATACAAATTATGAAATTAAAAATACAGCTTATATTAATATTCTTTCCGAATCCTGTTCGTTATCCACTTCTTGTTTTGTAGATACTAAATATAATACAAAAGGATACATTAATGGTTCTTTTTCACATAAAAACCTTATTCAATGGAATTTAATAAAATTATCTATTAATACAAAAAATTTGCTTGTTTTAGACTCAAATGAAAAACAAAATAATTTTTTATTTGGAAAAATATTTACTCATGGAAAAATTCAAATAATGAAAAAAGAAAATAAAATTCGTATTTCTATGAATAACGGAAAAATTATGAATTTTTCTCATTTATACATAAACCCTAAAACACTGAAGTTCCATAAAAAAAATAGATCTGAATCTGAATTAAATGGTTCAAAAAAAAAGGAGGAAAATAATTATTTTTTATTAATAGATAATATAAATACTATTATAAGCAAAAACACAAAAGTATCAATATTTTTAGATAAAAATCACTTTATAGAATTGAGAGGGGAAGGTTTTCTTTTTATAAGAAAAAGATATAAAGAAAACATGCAAATTAGTGGTCAATATTTTGTAAAAGATGGATTATATCATTTATACAAAGATGAAAGAATTCCAATAAAATTAGAAAAAAAATTTAAAATCAAACCAGGAGGCTCTATTACTTGGGAAAATAATTTTCATCAATCAAATATCAATTTGATCGTTTATGATACTAAATATGTAAACAATGT
The DNA here is from genome assembly GCF_014251635.1 of Blattabacterium cuenoti. NCBI lineage: Bacteria > Pseudomonadati > Bacteroidota > Flavobacteriia > Flavobacteriales > Blattabacteriaceae > Blattabacterium > Blattabacterium cuenoti. Next base: position 36,568 of record NZ_CP059194.1, read on the forward strand.
AATTGAATACATAGATAATATGAAAAAAAATACAGAAAATATGATCTTTACAGAATTAAGAATTAATATTTCTGGTCAAATACAAAAACCTAATATTAATATGGATATTTTGTTTCCTGAAAGTAATGAAAATATCCAAAAAAAATTATCAGAAAAATTAAATTCTTTCGAGGAAAAAACAATGCAATTTGTTTCTGTTCTAATATTAGGAAAATTTTTATTAAAAACTGATATTATAAAAAATTTTTTATATTTTTCTATATATGGAATTATTTTGAAAAAATTAAAAAATATACTATCATACAACAATCAAAGTCAAATTGATCAATTGACAGATACAGATAATGATTCTATTTTATCAAATGCTAAAAATCATTGTTTTTATAGTTTATTTTTAAATGAAATAAAGAAAAAAATGCAATGTAATGATGATACATTAATTAATTTTATTTTAGTTAACATAAATCAAATATTGATATTCAAAAATCAATAAAAACGAAATTATTGATATCATATCAAATTGAAGTATAATTATATTAACTTAAAAAAATTATGAAATTTTTTATATTATAGAATGAAAACTATAAAATATATTGAAAAAAAATAATCCATTTCTTCAATAGAAAGTTTTGTATCTTGGTATTTTTAATACCTTTATTCAAAAAATTAAGAAAAAATAAAAATATAAAACAATGATTCTAAGATATAATACATATAATACAGACGAAATCGACAATACTATTGTCAGAAAACTAAACATAAATGCTAGAACACCTTATACTGAAATTAGTAAACAAATCAGTAAAGAAATTAAACCATTATCTGTTGGAACTGTTCATGTTAGAGTAAAAAAATTAGAAGATGCAGGGATTATAAAGGGGAGTACTTTAATTATAGGATATGAATCATTAGGTTTTCATTTAATAGCTTTTGTAGGTATATTATCGGATTCTCGTGAATCTAAATTAGTAAAAGAAGAATTAAAAAAAATACCAAATATAGTACAACTATATATTACTTCAGGAAAATATAATCTGTTTTGTAGAATTATTGCTAGAGACCCTTCAGATGCAAGAGATGTTATTTCTAAAATAGGGGAAATAAAAGGAGTGCTTAGAACAGAATCTACTATTTGTTTAGAAGAAAGCATTAATGATGAAAATAGATTATTATCCAATATATTACAAAAACATCAAACGTCTTATAAAAAAAAAATATGATTATAATAATATAATAATTGAGAATTATTATTATAATTTTCCATCATTTCAATATGAAACTTCTTCTTTAAAAAAGAAAAAAAATTTTTCCTTCCAAAAAAATTGCATAAGCTTCAATTTTTTAGGTAATGGCTAACTTCTTCGAGTTTTATAATAATAAAACTATTACATATAGAATTCTAGTTTTAATTATTGCAATCTTATTATTGACATTTTTTTTCCCAAAAAAAGAAATTTTTAAATATGAATTTTCAGAAGGAAAAATTTGGTCTTACGAAGATTTATTTTCTCCATTTAATTTTTTAGTTCTAAAAAATAGTAAAGATATAGATTTAGAAATTAAAGAATTAAGAAAAAATCAAGAAATATTTTGTATTAAAAATGAAAAAATAGTAAAAAGTATAAAGAAAAAGATAAAAAAGATTTCATTTATACGAAAAAACAAACATTACAATAAGATTGTCCATAAAACAATTAACACGATATACAAATATGGATATATAGAAAACTATAATAATTTCACAAAAGAAAATCACATATTTCTTTTAAAGAAAAATAAAAAATGGATTCCGATTTTATACAAAAAAATTTTTAATCATGGAAAAGTTAATAATATTATTGAAAATAATTTTAGAAAAAAAAGTTATCATGTAAGGATTTTAAAAAAAATTTTAATTAAAATTATTGTCCCAAATTTATTTTATAGCCAATATTACACTGATTTTTTTTTTCAAAATAAAATACAATCTATAGAAAAAATTAAATATTCCTTTATCAAAGGAGATAATATTATTAAAAATAATGAGATTATAAATCAAAACAAATTTAAGATTTTATCCCATTTCAAAAAAGAATATGAGAGTAAAGTATGGAACAAAAAAAAATATTATTGTCTTGTTATAGGATATTTTTTAATAATTAGTATGATATTTACTCTATTTATATTATATATTTTTCATTTTGAAAACAAAACATTTCATAATAATAGAGAAGTAAATTTTTTAATTATAAATATATTATTGATATCATTAATTACCATTACAGTTTTAAGATATCATTCTAAAATATTATATATAATCCCCTTTTGTATCCTCCCCATAAGTATACGAGCTTTCTTCAATTTTAATTTAAGTATTTTTATTCATTTAATAACAATTTTATTGTTATCCTTAATTACACCAAATAGTTTTGAATTTATTTTTCTTCAAATCACTGCAGGTTTTTTAGTTATGTTGACAAAAAAAAATATTTGCAAAATGGAAAATCTCTTTATAGCTGTAGCAAAAATAACCATTACTTATGTTATTACTTTTATTCTACTCACTTTAATCCGTGAAGGATCTTTAGAGAAAATTTCTTGGGATACTTTTTCTTTATTTTTTTTTAGTGGAGTTTTAACTTTATTTGTTCATCCATTAATATTTCTTTTTGAAAAATTATTGAATTTAACTTCAGATCTTTCATTATTAGAACTGTCTGATCCCAATACTCCTATATTAAGATTATTATCTAAAAAAGCTCCAGGAACTCTACAACATGCATTAACAGTAGCAAATATTGCCGAAGAAGCAGCTGTTGCAATTGGGGCTAATTCTCTATTAGTAAGAATAGGAGCAATTTATCATGATATAGGAAAAATTGAAAATTCTATATTTTTTACTGAGAATCAACATAATATTATTATTAATCCTCATGAAAAATTGACCCCAAAAGAAAGCGCTAAAATTATTTTAGAACATGTATCAGTAGGAGTTGTACTTGCAAAAAAATATCATTTACCTGATCCTGTTACTGATTTTATACGTACTCATCATGGGAATAGTATTATTTACTTTTTTTATGAAAAACAAAAAAAAATATATCCCAATATAAAAGTGGATAAAAAACAATTTCAATATTCTGGTCCTAAACCATTTTCTAAAGAAACTGCTATTGTCATGATAGCTGATTCTGTAGAAGCGGCTTCAAAAAGCATTAAAAACCCATCTTTTAAAGATCTGGAAAACTTAGTAGAAAATATAATAAAAAAACAAAAAATAGAAAATCAATTTTCCAATGCAGATATTACTTTAAAAGAAATAGAAAAAGTTAAACAAGTTCTAAAAAAAAAATTAAGGAATATTTATCACACGAGAATAGAATATCCTAACTATTAATTCTATATAAATCAATAATGATTTGGTTATTTAATAGATCTATTTTAGATTTGTATTTTTTTGGAGAGTTGCCGGAGTGGTTAACGGAACAGTTTGCTAAACTGTCGGTATGCAAGTACCGCGTGGGTTCGAATCCCACATTCTCCGCAAACGGGGTATAGCGAAGTTTGGTTATCGCGCCTGGTTTGGGACCAGGAGATCGTAGGTTCAAATCCTGCTATCCCGATATTTTACTGATAATGTGGGATCACGTAGCTCAAATGGATAGAGCAACTGCCTTCTAAGCAGTAGGTTACAGGTTCAAATCCTGTCGTGATCATTTTTTACTTTTACCTTCTAATATTTCATCTATCATTCCGTATTCTTTAGCTTCTATAGAAGTCATCCAGTAATCCCTATCTGAATCTTTTTCTATCTTTTCAATAGGTAATCCTGAATGTTTTGAGATAATCTCATAAAGCTCTTTCTTCAATTTTAAAATCTCACGAACGGTTATCTCAATATCTGAAGCCTGACCTTGTGTCCCTCCTATAGGTTGATGAATCATAATTCTAGAATGTTTTAATGCTGATCTTTTATTTTTTACTCCCGCACAAAGTAATACAGCCGCCATAGATGCAGCCATTCCAGTACAAATAGTTGCTACATCTGGTTCTACAATTTGCATTGTATCATATATCCCTAATCCAGCATAGACATCCCCTCCTGGTGAATTAATATATATTTGTATATCTTTCATAGAATCTACAGATTGCAAAAATAATAACTGAGCTTGCACTATATTAGCAACTTGGTCTTCTATTGGAGTTCCTAAAAAAATTACCCTATCCATCATTAAACGAGAAAAAACATCCATTTGAGCAACATTTAGTTTTCTTTCTTCAACAATATAAGGAGTCATAAACTTAATATATTCATTAATGGTTAAACTACTAATCCTTTTATGTTTTATGGCATATAGCATAAATTCTTCTGATTTTTTATGAAAATCCATTTTTTTTATGTTGAAACTTTCATCAAAGTTACTTTCTTCTATGTAAAATTTTACAAAAAAGTTTATACATGCATAAAAAAATGTAGAAATTAGAAACTTTTAATCTTAAATAAAAGTATTTTTTTTGTACAAAAAATTAGCAATACAAACAATTATCTATTCTATAGGATTCATATTTCCTAGAATCGTTAATTATGCTTTTTTAAAATTCTTTACTATTTTTTTTAAAAGAGAAGAATTTTCACTTTATACAGATATGTATGCATTATCTTTTATAGCGATAGGATTTCTTTCTTTTGGATTAGAAAACGCCTATTTTAGGTTTTTATATAAAAAAAATTGTAATAAAGAAATTGTTTTTTCAACGGGAGTTATAATGCAACTGTTGATTAGTTCTTTTTTTTTGATAATCTCTATATCTTTAATAAGATACTTATCTTCCATCGCTGGATATCATAATCATCCAGAATATTTTTTCATGTTTTTCTTGATTGTATTTTTCGATACAATTTGTATTCTTCCTATGGCCTGGCTTCGTGTAAATGACAAACCTTTACAATATTCTGCAATAAATATTATAAATATCCTAATACAATCATTTCTAGTAATATATTTATTTTTTTGTTATGATAATGTTTATGATAAAAAAACTTTCTTTTTTTTCATTTTTAAATGGATCAATTCTTTTACAGATAAAATAGGTTATGTATTTTTTGCAAATATGATCTCTTCTTTAGGTAATTTATTTTTAATACTTCCTATTCTTTTAAAAAAAGTAACTATAAAAAAATTCAATAAAATTCTTGCTATGAATATGTTAAATTATGGTGTTCCTATTATGCTAGGAGCTATAGCTTTTTCTATTAATGAAAATTTGGATAAAATTTTGATTAAAAGGTGGATTTCAGATGAAATTAATGGATCTTATTCTGCCTGTTATAAAATTGCGTCTTTTATGAGTCTGTATAATAGGATATTTAGATTAGGAATTGAACCTTTTTTTTTTAAAAAATCTAAGGATTCTGATGCGATATATTTTTATGAAGAAATCACTTATATGTTTATTCTATTTGGCTTAATTTTTTATGTATTAGTATGTGGGAATATTAACATATTTATGAAATTTTTAATCGATAAAAAATATCATATTGCTATACCCATTATTCCCATAATAATGATGGGAAATCTTATTTTGGGTGTTTACACAAATTTATCCATATTTTATAAAATTATAGATAAACCTATTATTGGAACTTATATATCCTTAATCGGTGTATTCATCACTTTTTTATTTAATACTATTTTTATTTTAATTTCTAATAATAGTTTTATGATTCCTGCTTGGGGAACGTTGACGTCTTATGGGGCAATGCTAATAGTTTTATATATTTGGGGAAAAAAGCAATTTTTCCAATTTTGTAATAAAAAAATCAGAAATATTATAATACATTTTTTATTTGCACTTTTTATCGTTTTTATAATAAAAAAAAAAATAGAATTCAGCTTAATTATACAGTTTTTATATTTAATAATTATTTTCTTTTTAGAAAAAAAAAGATTGATTCATTTAATCAAATAAAAGTAAACCTTGCGAATCTATCAATTAACTTTAATTGCTAACCTAAAAAAATCTATTTTCATTAATTTTTTGGAAAGAAAATTGATTTCGACAGGTATTTTTATTAAAATCTCGAAAGAGACTAGATGTTCTTTTCTTTTGAGAAGAAAATTTGTAGAGTCTATTTGTATAGTTCATCTCTCTGAAAAGAAAGAACATTCTTTGTATAAAGAGATTCAAATAATTGCGATCAATGTCTTTTTTAAAAAAATAATGATTGAACCCAATGAAAAATTAGTAATAGTAGATCTTGTTAAAGATGTTGAAATAAAATGGAAAAAATGTTCTATTTTAAGTAGAAGTATGAGAGGAAATAATAGTTTTGGAAGCACTGGAATATAAAAAAAAATGATATGAAAATTATAATACCCATGGCGGGAAAAGGATCACGTTTTCTTCCACATACTTTAAATACTCCTAAAGCACTGATATCTATTGGAGGAAAAACAATTTTGAGAAGATTAGTGGAAAGTTTATCCAAAATTATTCAAATTTTTTCCATAGAAGAAATTATTTTTATTATAGGAAACTTTGGAAATGATGTAGAGAAACAATTAATAAAACTATCTCATGATATGAGTGTTAATCCTGTTATCTATTATCAAATAATTCCTCTTGGTACTGCAGATGCTTTGTTAAAAGCTAAAAATTCTTTAACAGGAGAACCAATTATTGTTGCTTTTTCTGATTCTTTATTCTATCATGATTCTTTTGATAAAGAAATCACTGATCAAGTAGATAACATTATATGGACAAAAAAAGTTAAAAACCCTCATTTATTTGGCATTGTAAAATGTGATTCTTCGGGAATTATTACTAATTTTATAGAAAAACCAAATAATTATGTATCAAATATTGCAATTGTAGGACTTTATTATTTTAATAATAGTTTTCTTTTAAAAAAAGAATTACAATCTATGTTAGATCATAATATAAAAAATAAAAAAAATAAAGAAGAATATCAGTTAACATCTGTTTTAGAAAATATGAGAAAAAAAGGAGAAAAATTTACTAGCAAACAGGTTAAAGAATGGATGGATTTTGGAAATAAAAAAAGAACTATTTATTCAAATTCAAAAATATTATCTAGAGAGTCTAAAAATTCGGAATTAATTCATAGAAAAGTTGTTATAAAAAATAGTTTAATTATAAAACCATGTTCAATAGAAGAAAACACAAATATTGAAAACAGTATTATAGGCCCTTATGTTTCAATTGGAAAATACACAAAAATAAAAAATAGCAACATAAAAAAATCTTTAATTCAAGATTATACAACAATTCAACACGCAAATTTAAATCATTCAATAATAGGAAGTCACTCAACATATATAGGAGAAAAATCTAAAAAGGTAAGTTTAAGTGATTATTCTGTTTTTAAGTAAATTAAAAATTCATTATTTTTATTTTTTTTATATTTGATCAAAAAATTCCATGTACATAGATTTTATTTATATTTTTTCTATACTACTTGGGACTTTTGGGACCACTGAAATTGTGGTCATTGTCATTCTTGCACTTTTATTATTTGGAGGGAAAAAAATTCCAGAATTAATGAAAGGATTAGGAACTGGATTGAAAGAATTCAAAAAAGCTTCTGAAACTGAAGAAAAAGATTCAGAAACAGAAAAATAAAAATTTTTATTTCATTTTATGTTTGTTTATTAGTACTTTTTTTCTAAAATTTTAGAAACTAATCAAACTAATAAATAATGGGAACGACAACGATAAAAAATATTATGTTTTCTTTGTTCATATTGAAAAGTTTGGTAATACAATCTGTATCTAAACCATTTTTAGAACAAAAAAATGTAATAAACTTTCATAAAAATGTTTCTAATCCAAAATTAGATTTAAATAATATATATATAGAAAAATTATGGAAGAAAATATTAGGAGGAAAGAAAAAATTTTTATCTGGAAAAAAGTTATCTCATAATAATAAAAAAAATATTGTTATTATCAATATAACCCCCGAAGAATTAAGATTAAGACTAAATTTTCTGAATCAAAAATCTCAAATTAAAATATTAAAATATAATAGCATTGTACATGCTTCTGTTGAAAGTTATCTTCGTATGGGAAAATATATAGGAAAAATAATTTCATTGTCAGATTTCTATTTTCCTATGTTTGAAGAAAAACTTGAAAATTATCGCCTTCCAAAAGAATTAAAATATTTAGCTATTATAGAGTCAAATTTAAATCCAGTTGTTACTTCCAAGGCAGGAGCGAAAGGGATTTGGCAATTCATGCCTGAAACTGGAAAAATATATAATCTCAATATTAACAATATTTATGATGAAAGAAATGATCCGATTAAATCCACAGAAGCAGCTTGCCGATATTTGAAGTTTTTATATAAAAAAATAGGAAATTGGGAATTGGTTTTAGCTGCTTACAATGCAGGTCCAGGAACCGTAGATAAAATTTTACAACGTCATAAAAATATGAAAGATTTTTGGAAATTATGGGAATTTTTTCCGAAAGAAACTCAGAATTATATTCCAAAATTTATTGCTATAAATTATGTAATGAATTATTATAAAGAACATAATATTTCTACATATCATTTCTATTCTTCTCCTTACAAATATAAATATAAAGAAACTGTATTAATCCCTATAAAAGAAAAAATTTCGTTGAAATTTTTTGCTTATAATCTTAATATTCCTTATCAAGATATAATAATCCTTAATCCGCAATATCTTGTAGATAGTATTCCTTCTGGTAATAAATTAAGACTACCAAAAAATAAGATTTTACTTTTAAAAAGTAAAGAGGGATTTTTTTTCAGAAAAAAAACAAAAGAGTTAACTATTATTCCTAAATAATGGATACATATTATGTATTATGGGTAAAATTAATTTTTTGAAAAAATTCACTTTCAAAATTATGAATGAAAAAATTGAAAAAAAAAGAAAATCCTTACAACTTGTTTTGGAAAAAATGGACAAAATATATGGTAAGGGGACAGTGATGCAAATGGGAGATTCTCATATAGAAAATTTAGAAATTATTTCTTCTGGATCTTTAAGTTTAGATATTGCTTTAGGGATAAAAGGCTTTCCAAAAGGCCGTATTGTTGAAATATTTGGACCGGAATCTTCCGGAAAAACTACTTTAGCTTTACATGCTATAGCTCAATCTCAAAAATTAGGGGGGTTTGCTAGTTTCATTGATGCAGAACACGCTTTTGATCGTGTTTATGCTCAAAAAATAGGAGTCAATATAAAAGAATTAATAATCTCTCAACCAGATAATGGAGAACAAGCGCTTGAAATTGTGGATAATTTAATTAGATCTAGTGTTATTGATCTCATCGTGGTAGATTCTGTCGCAGCTTTAACTCCTAAAAGTGAAATAGAAGGAGAAATGGGGGACTCTAAAATTGGATTACAAGCAAGATTAATGTCTCAAGCTTTGAGAAAGCTAACTTCTAGTATAGGAAAATCTAAAAGCATATTGATATTTATTAATCAACTAAGAGAAAAAATAGGAATTTATGGGAACCCAGAAGTAACAACAGGAGGTAATGCTTTAAAATTTTATTCCTCAATACGATTAGATATACGAAGAGGAAATCAAATCAAAAATGGAGAAAAAATATTAGGGAATAGGACAAGAGTAAAAGTCGTGAAAAATAAATTATCTCCTCCTTTTAGAAGTGCTGAATTTGACATTATATACGGAAAAGGAATTTCAAAGATAGGAGAAATTTTGGATCTAGGAGTAGATTTAGGAATTATTAAAAAAAATGCATCTTGGTTTAGTTATAGAGATATCAAATTAGGTCAGGGAAGGGATTCTGTAAGAGAATTTTTAGAAGAGAAAGAAAATATCATAACTGAAATACAAAAAAATATATATAAAAATATATGAAAATTACTTTTTTGGGAACTGGAACTTCTCAGGGAATTCCTATTATTGGATCTAGACATCCGGTATGTTTATCTAAAAATTCAAAAGATAAAAGACTTAGAAGTTCAATTCTAATTGAAAAAGATGAAAAAAATTTTTTGATAGATTGTGGCCCAGATTTTCGTTATCAAATGCTCAGAAATAATTATAAAAAGTTGAATGCTATTTTTATGACACATGAACATCAAGATCATATAGGAGGATTAGACGATATTAGACCAATTAATTCTAATATAAATAAACCTATTCCTATTTATGGTTTACGTAGAGTTGTAGAAAGTTTAAAAAAAAGATTTTCTTACATCTTTTTGGAAAATCAAAAATCAAATTTTTCAAAAATTTCTGTACATGAATTAGATGATTACACGAATTTTTTTTTCGTAGAAAATTATAAAATTTATCCTTTATCCATATGGCATGGACATCTTCCGATTTTAGGCTTTCGTATAGAAAATTTTGCGTATATCACAGATGCTAGCAGTATTCCTGTTAAAACCATACAACAATTAAAAGGAATCAATATTTTGGTATTAAATGTACTAAGGAAAATAGAAAAAAATCCTTTTTCTTTCATGCTTTCTGAAACTTTGAATATCATTCAACAAATTCGCCCTCAAAAAACTTATTTAACACATATTAGTCATACATTCGGATTTCACGAAGAAATTGAAACACAATTACCTAAAAACGTATATCTAGCTTATGATAGATTAATTATATATGAATAAATAAAAATTACAATTTCTTATGTAAGAATACAATACAAATAAAATAAGTAAATGCAAACATTACAAATAAAATAAGTAAATGCAAACATTAAAAAATATTCTTTTTTCCACAAAAATTACCTCTTTTTTATTCTTATTGTTAGCTTTATCTATGGCGATAGCTACTTTTATAGAAAAAAAATATTCTACAGATGTAGCAAAAATATTTATTTATGAGTCGACTTGGTTTGAAGTTATCATGCTATTTACCATAATCAATCTAATAGGAAATATATGGAAATATAAATTATGGAATTATAAAAAGTTACCTTTGTTCATTTTTCATTTCTCATTTATATTCATTTTTGTTGGTGGAGTTTTATCTAGATATTCCAGTTTTGAAGGAACAATGTCTATAAGAGAGGGAGAAATAAATGGAAAAATTCTTTCTAGAAAAAATTACGTAAAATTAAAAATAAGTAAGGGATCTTACACTAGATTTTATCGTGATCCTTATATTTTTTCTTCTTTTCACAATGGATATAAAGGAAAATTTTTTTTTAAAGAAAATCCTTTAAAAGTAAAAGTTATAGATTATATCCCATGTGCAAAAGTTCTTCTTTCAAAAGAAAAACCTGAAGAGAAAATTATAAAAATAGTTTCAACAAATCAAAGAGAAAGAACAGAGCATTTTGTAAAAAATGGAGATATTATAAATGTAAATGGAATTTTATTTTCTTTTAATAAAAAAATTCCTTTTGGAATTATAATTTTTGAAAAGAATAATAAACTTTACATAAAATCATCTTTTTCAGGTAAAACCATTAACATGGTTAATAAAAAAATCGATTCTTTTTTTAAAGATAACGTTATATTATTGAATAACAGAGCATTGTATCAAGTCAAGATAGATAAAAATCATGAAATTATGCAATGGGTTATTCCTGAAGGAGTAGTAAAAGGAAAGTTAAAATATATACAGTCATGTAATCATGAACATGAAGAAGAAAATAATAAGTTGAGCGCAATTACGGCAAAAATATTTTTCAAAAATCAATTCAAATTAGTAACCTTTTTAGGAGGAAAAAATGCTCTAAATATGAGTAATCCTTTATTTTTTAAGGATTATAAAATATCCATCGGATATGGATCTATTTTTTGTCATCTTCCTTTTTTTTTAAAATTAAAAAAATTTAAAGTAGAAAATTATCCCGGTTCTGAATTTCCATCTACTTTTAAGAGTCATGTAACATTAATAGATCAAAATAAGGAAAAAAACTATTTGATTTATATGAATAATATTCTAAATTATAAAGGGTTTCGATTTTTTCAATCTGGATATGATCCAGATGGAAAAGGGACTCATTTTTCTGTTAATAATGATTATTTAGGAACATACTTTTCCTATATAGGTTATATTTTTATGACTATAGGGATGTTTTTTACTTTATTTTGGAAAGGAACTCGCTTTAGTTACCTAAAAAAAAAACTAAAATACTTGTCTTATAGAAATTGTTCAATCTTGTTTTTTATTTTGTCAAGTCTACATAATTTTGTGTATTCTCAAATACACGAATTAAAAAAAATTCCCTTAGAAAGTGTTTTCGACGCAATTCATATTCCTAAAAAACATAGTGAAAATTTTGGACGTTTATTAATACAAGACCAGAAAGGTCGAATTAAACCTGTTAATACTATCGCCATTGAATTACTTAGAAAAATACATAAAAAAGATTCTATAGGAAGTTTAGATGCCAATCAATGGTTTATATCTATACATCAAGATAATATATTTTGGGCAAAAATACCTTTTATTAAAGTTGATAAAAAAGGAGGAAATAAATTTTTAAATGAAGTAAAAGCAAATCAACAATATTATGTTTCTCTTATGGATTTATATTTTATAGATTCAAGAACTTCAAAACTTAAATTTCTTCTACAAGAAGATTATGAACGAGCTTTTTCTAAAGATCCTATTCAAAGAAATGAATATGATAAAGCGGTACTAAATCTTAGTGAACGTGTAGGAATAATACATGAAATATTTCAAGGAAAGTATATTCGGATTTTTCCTATCCCTCATGATCTCAATCATACTTGGTCTAGTTGGGTTTCAGATTCAAATAAGTTGAATCCTTTAGGTTTATCTATGTTTAATAATTATCTTAAATCTTTATCATTTTCTCAAAATGAAAAAAATTGGAATATTGCGGATAATGCAGTTCAAAAAATACGACTGTATCAACGTAAGTATGCTAAATCGATTTTACCATCGGATAATCAAATATCTGTAGAAATCATTTATAATAAATTAAATATATTTTATGTATTATCTTTTCTCTATGCTTTATTTGGAGTAATTATTATTATTAATTCTTTTTTGATGATTTTTTTAGAAAAAAAATACATGTATTTTTTTTCTAAAATATTTGTTTTCATTTTATTTGTTTTATTTATTTTCAATTTTTTTGGTTTAATTACCAGATGGTATATTTCTGGACATGCTCCATGGACTAATGGATATGAATCAGCTGTTTTCATTAGTTGGAGTTTAATCGGTATAGGTTTCTTATTTTATAAAAATCAATTTGTTTCAGGAATCACAGCTTTAATTTCATCTATTTTACTAATGATAGCGCATGGAAATGCTATGGATCCAGAAATAACCAATTTAGTTCCCGTTTTAAAATCTCATTGGTTAATTATACATGTAGCGACAATCACATCAAGCTATGGTTTTTTTTTAACAGGAGCATTTTTAGGATTTTTAGTATTACTTTTTTTTATATTAAAGGTGTGTTTTCGTAATTATAGCAAAATTATTCATATTCACATTGAAAAATTGACTATTATTAATGAAATATGTTTGACTATAGGACTTTTTTTATTAACCATAGGAACTTTTTTAGGCTCTGTTTGGGCTAATAATAGTTGGGGCCGTTATTGGAGTTGGGACCCTAAGGAAACTTGGGCTTTGATTAGCATAATGATTTATGCGTTTGTATTACATATTCGCTTAATTCCATATTTAAGAAATATATTTATTTTTAATTTATCCAGTATATTCTCAATAAGTTCTATTTTAATGACTTATTTTGGAGTAAATTATTATTTGTCAGGATTACATTCTTATGCAAAAGGAAATCCTCCTTCTGTTCCTTTTTGGATATATTATAGTTTGTTGATTTTGTTAATTATCTCTATTTCATCTTATTATTCATTTAGATTTTACAAAAAAATTAATATAAATAAACAGTGAATTTTCATTCATATTTTTTTAAGAAATATTTAAGGAAAAAAAAAAGTACTTTATTCAGAGATGCATTTGGAAATTTTCATTTTATAAAACGTTTTTTAATTTTTACTTTTGGTTGTATTTCTTATAATCGTTATAATGGATTCAATCAGTTACATTTAGAAGGGACTGAATATATAAAGGATTTGCCTGATAAAAAAGTTCTTTTTGTCTCCAATCATCAAACTTATTTTGCCGATGTTTTTGCTATGTTTCATGTATTTTGTAGCGTAAAAAATGGTTTTGTTAATAGTATTAGAAATCCTATTTATCTTTTAAATCCTAAAGTTAATTTATATTACGTGGCAGCTAAAGAAACTATGGATCAAGGTTTGTTAACTAAATTATTTAGTTATTCAGGAGGGATTACTGTAAAAAGAACTTGGAGAGAAAGAAAAAAACAAATCAATCGTTCCTTAGATGTGTTATCTGAAATTACTCGTATGGGAATAGCACTTAATGATGGTTGGTTAATTACTTTTCCGCAAGGAACAACTCAAGCTTTTGCTCCTGGACGAAGAGGAATAGTGCACGTAATCAGAAAGTATAGTCCTATTGTTGTCCCCATTGTTATAGATGGATTTAAAAAAGCTTATGACAAAAAAGGAATTCGCGTTAAAAAAAAAGGAGTTTTACAAAAAATGAAATTTAAAGAGCCAATTCAATTGGATTTGAAAAAAGATACAACAGATTCTATCATGGAAAAAATTATGGATGCTATAGAACAATCTCCTAAATATAAAAAAATATAGAGGATTTAATTCATAAATACAACATAACATAATACAATACATAAATGTTTTAAAATAAAATAGTAATGAAATATAAATTGATAAAAGATACTTTTCTCAGTTTTTTTCAAAAAAAAAAACATAAAATCATTCCTTCTTTTCCCATCCATTCAATAAATGATCCCACTCTTTTTTTTGTTAATGCAGGGATGAGTCCTTTAAAAGACTATTTTTTAGGGCATGTAAGGCCTAAATACACTAGAATAGCAAATATTCAAAAATGTCTTAGAATAACTGGAAAACATAATGATTTAGAGAATGTAGGATATGATAATTATCATCATACTATGTTTGAAATGTTAGGAAATTGGTCTTTCGGGGATTATTCAAGAAAAGAAGCGATAGAATGGGCTTGGGAGTTATTAATTAAAGTATATAATATTCCTGATCAAAATATTTATGTATCTGTTTTTATTGGAGATAAAAAAGATGAATTATCCATGGATAAGGAAACTTTTAGATATTGGAAAACTTTAATTAACGAAAATAATATTCTTTTTTTTGGAAAGAAAGAAAATTTTTGGGAAATGGGATCGACAGGGCCTTGTGGCCCTTGTTCAGAGATTCATATAGATTTACGAAACGAAAAAGAAAAAAAAGGATTACCTGGAAAATACCTTATAAATAAAAAACATCCTGAAGTTATAGAAATTTGGAATCTTGTTTTTATAGAATTTGTACGCAAATCAGATAGAACATTAGAAAAGCTTTTAACAAAACATGTAGATACAGGAATGGGGTTAGAAAGATTATGTATGGTTTTGCAAGGGAAAATTTCTAGTTATGAAACTGATGTTTTTTATCCTATTATTCAAGATATAAAAGATTATTTAGGAAATGTTTATAATCCAGAAAATTTTAATCAAAAAGTGGCAATAAGGATTATAGTAGATCATTTAAGAGCTATTGTTTTTTCTATTTCAGATGGACAATTACCATCCAATAGTGGAGCTGGTTATATAATAAGAAGAATACTCAGAAGAGCCGTTATTTATGCCACTCGTTTTTTATATAAAAAAGAACCTTTTATTTATAAATTTGTAAATTCTTTAGTGATAGGAATGAAAGACTTTTTTCCAGAATTAGAAAATAAAAAAAAACACATACAAGACATTATTAAAGAAGAAGAATTCTCTTTTTTCGGTGTTATTGAGAAAGGAAGTAAAAAAATTCAACATATAATTACAAAATATAAAGAAAAAAATGAAAAAATTATTGATGGAGAAAAAATTTTTCAATTATATGATACTTATGGATTTCCCATGAAATTATCTAAAATTTTGGTTGAAAAAAATAATTTGTCCATTAATGAACAATCATTTCAAAAAAAATTGTTAGAACAAAAAGAAAGATCTAAAAAAGAAAACAATTCCATCATAAAAAAAGACTGGATAAAAGTCCATAATGATATTCATCAAAATGCAAATTTTGTAGGATACAACTCAAAAGAATGTAATATAATCATATTAAAATATAGACAAGTAGAAAATAAATTAAAGAAAATACATTATTATGAATTAGTTTTTTCTAAAACTCCTTTTTATCCTGAGGGAGGGGGGCAATTGGGAGATACAGGTATTATAAAAAACAAAGTTGAAAAACTTAACGTTTTTAATACTAAAAAAGAAAATTCCATTATTATACATTGTGTTCAAAAATTACCTTTAGATATTTTTTCTTCTTTTAAGGCTATAGTAAATCAAAATAGAAGAACAGAAATAGAAAAAAATCATACTTCTACTCATTTATTACATTTCGCTTTGAAACAAATTTTAGGAAATCATATTCAGCAAAAAGGCTCTTATGTAGGAGACGATTATATAAGATTTGATTTTTCTCATTATAAAAAAATAACTATTCAAGAATTGCATCATATAGAAAATTTAGTTCAAGAACTAATTTTTTCTGATCTTTTATTAAAAGAAAAAACGTTTAATTCTTTAGAAGAAGCTAAAAAAAATGCTTCTTTTAGTGAAATATTTGAAAATAAATATCAAAAAGAAGTTAGAGTCGTTACTTTTGGGGAATCTTCCGAGTTATGTATTGGGACTCATGTTAAACATACTGGATTAATTCAAGTTTTTGATATTTTATCAGAATCTTCTATTTCGCATGGAATACGTAGAATTAAGGCTATAACTTCGAAAAAGGCAATTCAACATTTGAAATCTATTCGTGATGAGTATTTGTCTTTAAAAAAGATGATGAAATGCACAGAATCTCCTATAAAAAGTTTTTCAATTTTGCAGAACTCTAATGAAAAATTAAAACAAGAAATATCAAATATTCACTTACAAAAAATCAGAAGATTAAAACAAAAATATCTTTCGAAAATCATCTATTTATCTTCTATAAAAATAAAATATATATGTGAAATTGATTCTCATCGAGAAAAAGAAATAGATATTATGAGGAGAATTGTCTTAGATTTAAGACATGAAATTCATAACTTATTTATGATTATAGGGTTTGTAAAAAATAAAAAAGTAATTATTTTCATATCTATTTCTGATTTTGTAATTAAAAATCATAATGTTCATGCTCATAAAATAATATGTGAAATGGCCCCTCATATACACGGAAAATATTGGGGAAACTCTTCTTTTGCTACAGCTATGGGAACTAAAAAAAATGGATTAAATTTAGTTTTAAAAGATGCAATAGCATATCAAAATCATTTACAAATTAAAAAAAATAATAAACTTTGATAGATATTTAAAATGTTTAAATTTGAAGTAAAAAATAGTATATGTATATGAATGATAGATATTCTTTTCTAAACGCCATTCATTTTAAAGATATAGAATTTTTATATAATAAGTACAAAGAAAACCCTAATTCAATAGAATCAAGTTGGAGGGCATTTTTTAATGGATTTGATTTAGGAAAAGGAATCTATAAAAATGATATAAAATCAGAAAATGATATTATCCAAAAAGAATTTTTAGTATATAATTTGATTCACGCTTATAGAAAAAGAGGTCATTTTTTCACGGAAACAAACCCCATACGGAAGAGAAGAAAACATTTTCCTTTTTTAGATTTGAAAGATTTTGGATTATCAGAAAAAGAATTAGATACTTATTTTGAAGTTGGAAAATCAATAGGTGTAGGAAAAACTTCATTAAAAAATATAATTAATCAACTAAAAAAAATCTATTGTGGATCTATAGGAATAGAATACATGTATATTTCGGATTCTGAAAAAATTCAATGGATTGAAAAATGGTTCCAAAAAGAAAAATTGCAATTTTCTTCGGAAGAAAAAAAGTTTTTTTTGAAAAAATTAAATCAAGCAGTTACATTTGAAAATTTTATTCATACCAAATTCGTAGGTCAAAAAAGATTTTCTATAGAAGGAAATGAATCCACGTTACCTGCATTGGAAGAAATGATAGAATATACATCGGATAAATATCTTACTGAAGATTTCATAATTGGAATGTCACATAGAGGTCGTTTAAATATACTTTCTAATTTTTTTGAAAAAAATTATTCTCAGATATTTAGTGAGTTTCAAGGAAAAGAATATAAAGAAAAAACTTTTTCTGGTGATGTTAAATATCATTTAGGATTTTCAAAAATAAAAAAAACTCGTAAAGGCAAATATATTAAAATGAATTTGGTCCCTAATCCTTCTCATTTAGAATCTGTAGATGCTATTGTAGAAGGAATTACGCGTGCTAAAATAGATATCATTTACAATCAAAATAGTAATTCTGAAAAAATTATCCCTATTCTGATTCATGGAGATGCAGCCTTATCCGGGCAAGGAATTGTATATGAAGTTCTTCAATTATCTCAATTAAAAGGATATAAAACGGGAGGGACTATTCATATAGTAATTAATAATCAAATAGGATTTACTACTAGTTATACTGAAGCACGTTCCAGTGTATACTGTACTGATATAGCCAAAACCTTGATGTTACCAGTATTACATGTTAATGCGGATGATGTAGAATCTGTTATTCGATCAGTCTATTTTGCTGTAGACTTTAGAATGCGTTATCATGAAGACATTTTTATAGATTTATTGGGATATAGAAAATATGGACATAATGAAGGAGACGAACCTAGATTTACTCAACCTTCTTTATATAAAGCAATTTCCAAACATCCTAATTCCTACAATTTATACAAAAAGAAATTGGAAAAAGAAAAAATTATTAATAATGATGATATAAAAAATATGGAAAAAGAATATGAAGATATTCTTAATATGAAATATCATGAGGCAAGTAATATTAAATGGAACGTATTGAACTCTTTTTTAGAAGAAGAATGGAAAAATTTTGCTATAGTATCTGATAATGAAACAATTTTTCAAAAAGTAGATACACGATTTTCTACCGAAAAGATGATCAAAATATCTAATCAAATTTTTTCTCTTCCTAAAGAGAAAAAATTCTTTAGAAAAACAGAATTTATTTTTCAACAAAGATTAGAAATGATTAGAAAAGAATTAGTAGATTGGAGTATGGCTGAGCTACTGTCTTATGGAACTCTTTTGTATGAAGGAATTCATATTCGTTTATCAGGAGAAGATGTAGCAAGAGGAACATTTTCTCAACGTCATGCTATTGTTAAAACAGAAGAAGAGGAAGAAATTATTCTTCTTAATCAAATATGTAGAAAACAAGGAAAAATACAAATTTTTAATTCTCCACTTTCAGAATATGGAGTTTTGGGTTTTGATTATGGATATGCTATGTATTCTCCTCATGTTTTAACTTTGTGGGAGGCTCAGTTTGGAGATTTTGTAAATGGGGGGCAAATCGTAATAGATCAGTATATTTCTTCTGGAGAAAATAAATGGAAAATTAGAAATGGAATTGTATTATTGTTACCTCATGGATATGAAGGGCAAGGTCCGGAACACTCTTCTGCTCGTATTGAACGTTATTTACAACTTTGTGCTAATAATAATTTATTTGTAGTTAATTGCACTACTCCAGCGAATTTTTATCATATTATAAGAAGGCAAATGAAATTAAAATACCGAAAACCTCTTATAATCTTTACTCCTAAAAGTTTACTTAGAAATACGAGGTGTTTATCTAAAATAGTAGATCTTTCAACAGGAATCTTTCAGGAGATATTGGATGATCCTTATGTTAAAGACGTAAAAAAAATTACAAAATTAATTTTTTGTTCTGGTAAAGTTTATTATGAATTACTAAATAAGAAAGAATCCATTCAAGATGAAATAACCGCATTAATTCGTATAGAACAAATTTATCCATTAAAAATGGAAACAATTAAAAAGCTTCTAGATAAATATAAAAATAAAAAAGAAATTTTCTGGGTTCAAGAAGAACCAGAAAATATGGGGTTATGGAGTTTTATTTTAAGAAAATTAGGAAATGTTATTCCATTTAATTTAATAGCTCCATCTGAAAGTTCTAGTCCGTCTACAGGATCTTATCCTGATTTCTTAAGAATTCAAAATGAAATATTAAAAAAAGCTTTTCTTTAAAATTTAAATTATAATAAATAAAATTTAAATTATGATAATACAAGTAAAAGTCCCTTCTCCAGGAGAATCAATTACAGAGGTCGAAGTATCCACATGGTTCGTAAAAAATGGAGATTATGTTAATAAAGGTCAAACAATAGCAGAAATAGATTCAGATAAAGCTACCTTAGAAATTTCTGCAGAAGATAATGGAATTATAAACTTAATGGTGAAAAAAGGAGAAAGAGTACGAGTTGGAGATATTTTATGTATTATCGATTCTTCTAAAAAAGAGACGAAAAAACATATTGTTCATGAACAAAAAGATAATATTGAAAAAATATCTCCTATAAACCTAAAAATACCTTCTCCAGCTTCGAAAAAAATTTTGAAAGAAAAAAATATTTCTATAGAATCTATTCAAGGGACAGGAAAACATGGTAGAATTACAAAAACAGATTGTATTTTTCATTTAGAAAATGAAAAAAATGAAACTACTACTAGTATGGATAGACCAATTTATAGATCAAAAACAAGAACTCCTCTTTCTTCTCTAAGAAGAAATATTTCTGAAAGGTTGGTTTCTGCAAAAAATCAAATGGCTTCTCTTACCACGTTTAATGAAGTAGATATGCTAGAAATTTTTCTTATTAGAAAAAAATATAAAGATATTTTTAAGAAGAAACATGGAGTAAACTTGGGTTTTATGTCTTTTTTCACTATGTCTTGTGTAAGAGCTCTTAAACTTTATCCAGATATCAATGCTATGATTAGTGGAGAAGAAAAAATAAATTTTGAATATTATGATATTAGTATTGCTATATCTGGACCTAAAGGATTAATGGTCCCTGTAATTAGAAATGCTGAACATTTATCTTTTCGTGGAATAGAACAAGAAATATATAAATTGTCAACACGGGTTCATAATGGAACAGTATCTATTGATGATATGTCAGGAGGAACTTTTACTATTACTAATGGAGGTATTTTTGGGTCTATGTTATCTACTCCGATTATAAATCCCCCACAAAGCGCCATATTAGGAATGCATAAAATTATGGAAAGGCCTGTAGTGATAGATGGGTCTGTAGAGATACGTCCTATGATGTATTTAGCTTTATCTTACGATCATAGAATCATTGATGGAAGAGAATCTGTAGGATTTTTAGTATCTGTAAAGGAGTCTATAGAAAACCCTATAAAATTTTTGATGGGAGGAAGTGAAGAAAATATTTATAAAATATTAGAATTGTAAAATATAAAATAAAGGCAAGTTTTAGTTTTCTAGTTAAGGTTTAAAATAAAACATGAAAAAAATTTTTTTCATTATTTTTTCTTTTATTTTTTTATTAGAAGGAGTAGAAAAACAAGAATCTAATAATAAAATAAAAATTATAATAAAAAAAAAAGAAGATAAATCACATCTTACAAAACCTATTAACATAATTTTTATGTTGCCTTTGTTTTTTAGTTCTAAAAAAATAAATCAAGAAAATAAAGAATTGAGCGATCATGCTTTGTCCTTTTATTTTGGGTCTAAAACGGCTATTGATTTTATTCTTAATAAGAAAAAAAAACAAAAAATAAATATCAAAATTTTTGATACTGAAAATGAAAAAAAAAGAGTAGATAACTTTATAGATTCATATGATTTTTCAAAAATTCATGCTATTATAGGCCCTTTTTTTCGTTCTTCCTTAGAAAAAATTGCTAAAAATAACAATAAAATACCTATAATTTCTCCTTTTATATCTTCTGACCATTTAAATTTTTATCCTAACATTGTTCAAGCTGAAGCAAAAGATATTTATCTAATAGAACCTATTTTGGAAGAAATTAAAATTATTCACCAAAAAGAAAAAATAAAAACTTTATATCTGTTAGGAGAAGATCCATACAAAAAAATCACAAATTTAATAAAAAAAAAATTGTTACAATGGAACCCTCATTTTCAAGTTTTTTATTTTAAAAATAATTCTTTTAATGTTATAAACGATATGCCTTTTTTTGCGATTTTTTTAGGAGGAAACCCTTTTTTAGGAAAAAAATTTATTGAATTTATCAAAAAGTTTTCTAAAAAAAAAATTATTCCTTTTGGAATAGGTTACAATAGCGTTTATTATGAGAATATTTCCTTATTAAGAGAATATAAATTCTTATTTACAACTAAGTATCATTTTAACAAAAATGATCAGAATAAAAGAGAAATGTTTTTTTTTATAAGGAATAAACTTGGATCTCATTTAAACAAATACCAATTATTTGGATTTGATTTATCTTATGATATATTGTGTCGTTTGATTGAAAACAACAATTTATTTAAAATCATAGATAAAAAACCTTTTTCAGGATTGATTAGCAAATATAGATATGAAAAAATTTATGATAAAGGAGGATATCTTAATAGAGGATTATGGGTAATTCGTTTACATTAAATTTTTTTTCTCACATAAGGATCAGGTCTATTTATATTTCCTATTTTTTTCATTTGTATTTTTATGATTTGAATTTGATCATGTAATAAACCAGAGATATCCATTTTTTTTGCTTCTAACAATAAGAATTCAGCTCTTTTCTTATTTCCCTTTGATAAGGACGCTATTGCCAAGTTTAGTTTAGCAATAGCTATATTTTGTTTAAATTTTAGTCCTGTATCTAAAGCCTTTTGCATATAATGTTCTGATTTAGAAATATTGTTTTCTGAATACAGAATTCCATTCAAGAAATAATAATAAGCTATTTGATTTTTAGTTAACTGTAATTTAGGGTTTTTAACGTATCCTAAATATTTATTTAATCCTATCATATCCTTTTTCCGTATTTTAATAAAAGCTAATAATAAAAATTCATTTCTAAAAATCAGAAAAACAGGAATCAAGCTTAATAAAAGTAGAATATATCCATATATATAATTCTTGTTAAAGAATGAAAAAATGGATACCAAGAAAATAAATATAAATAAACCCATTTTTGAATATTTACTCATGATTAAAATTTTTATTCTTAACATTATAAGAAATATGTTTTTCTTTAATCCAATTGATAAGATCTTGATAATTCATATCATTTAAAGTATGTCCAGAGTTATATTCTTTATAAAATAAAGAAAGTATTTTCTTTTGCTTTAAAAATTTTAATCCTTTTTTTGCCCAATTCACAGGAATTATGGGATCATATTTCCCATGAGATATAAAAAATTCTAAATCGGTATAATGATTTATTTTTTTTGGCAAAATACCATTTTCTAAATATCCACTTAAAGCGATTACTTTTTTTATTTTATCAGAATTTTTTAGTGCGATAGCGTAGCTTAAAATAGCGCCTTGACTAAAACCACATATCCATATTGGATTTTTTTTCAATTTATACTCTTTTATGGCTTCATGTATAAAAAATGATATTTTTTCAATAGTTTCTTTAGCCTGTACTATGTTAATGAATTTTTTTTCATTATCAAAATTTATATCATACCAAGAGTATTTATCTGTTCCAATAGAATAAAGACCTTGAATACTAATTGGAAATAAATTTTCTGGAAGATCTTTTTCAAAAGAAAAAAGATCTTTTTCGTTACTTCCATATCCGTGAATCATCAAAAATAGGATATTTTCATTTCCACTTATGGATTTTTTTATAATATGTTTAATAGAAAGTTGATTTTTTAAAAGCATAAAATATTTTTATTTATCAATCTTGTATACTGTCCCGTTTTCTATTTTTAGTTTTTCATTTGCCATATCTGCTAATTGTAGATTATGAGTAACAATTAAAAAAGTTTGTTTTAATTGATGATTAAGTAAAGCAAAAAAATTATGTAATTCTTCTGCATTTTTTGAATCTAAATTACCAGAAGGTTCGTCTGCGAAAATTATTTTTGGATCATTAATTAAAGCCCTTGCTACAGATAACTTTTGTTTTTGACCTCCAGATAATTCTTCTACTTTTGAATTTTCATATTTAGATAAGTTTAATTTATTTAATAATTTTATGGCTTTTTTTTTAACATATTTTTTATTTTTTTTGTAGATAAAACCTGGTAAACAAATATTCTCTAATACAGTAAATTCAGGAAAAAATTGAGGAGTTTGAAATATAAAACCTATTTCTTGATTTCTTAAAATAGAGAGTTCTTTATCTGTAAGAGATAATATCTCTTTTTTATTGATTTTTAAAATGGTTTTTATCTTTTTATTTATAGTCGGTTTTTCTAAAGTTCCTAAAATATGTAATAAAGTGCTTTTTCCTGCGCCAGACTCTCCTAAAATACACACCATACTTCCTTTTTTTACCATAATATTGACTCCTTTCAAAATTTTATCTTTTCCAAAAGATTTGTAAATATTTTCAGCCTGAATCATTTTTTCGTAAATTTAAAATTCTTCTTTTATTTTAAATAAATGAATAAACCAAATTATAAAGCTAAAAAAATCGTTTCAAAAATAAACGAATTTTCGTTTAAATTTACTTTTAAAATTATTTTCAATGAATTTACATGAATACCAAGGTAGAGAAATATTGAATTCTTTTTCAATTCAAGTTCCTGATGGAATGCTGGCTTTTTCACCTGAAGAAGCGGTAAAAGTCGCTAAAATCCTTTTTGAAAGAACTAAAAAAAATTCTTTAGTGATTAAAGCTCAGATACATGCTGGAGGACGAGGAAAAGCTGGTGGTATTCAAATCGCAAAAAATTTGGATGAAGTTTATGAAAAATCAAAAAAAATTTTAGGAAAATTTTTGATTACTTCACAAACTTCCAAAAAAGGAAAATTAGTTCGGAAGATTTTGTTATCTGAAGATGTTTATTTTCATGAATTAAATCCTCCAACGGAGTATTATTTATCCATATTATTGAATCGTGATATAGGAAAAAATATGATTATCTATTCTAAAGAAGGAGGAGTAAATGTAGAAGATATTTCAAGAAAAAATAAAATATATACAGAAATAATAGATCCATTATTAGGCCTTCAACTATTTCAAACAAGAAAAATTGGTTTGGATTTAGGTCTTCATAATAATGAGTCTTTGAAATTTTTTAGTATTTTTTTATTTTCACTTTATAAGGCTTATATAGCTTTCGATGCTTTATTATTAGAAATCAATCCTTTGATAAAAACATTTAATCACAAATTCATTCCCGTTGATGTAAAAATTATTTTAGATAATAATGCTTTGTTCCGTTATAAAAAATACGATTTTATACATGATAGAGATGATCTGAATTCAATAGAAAGAGAAGCGATAGATGCTAAGTTAAATTTCTTAAAATTGGAAGGAAATGTAGGATGTATGGTGAATGGAGCTGGATTAGCTATGGCTACTATGGATATGATTAAGTCTTGTGGAGGAATTCCGGCTAATTTTTTAGATATAGGAGGGTCTGCTGATCGAGAACGTGTAGAAAAAGCATTTTATTTGATATTAAAGGATAAATCTGTAAAAACAATATTAATCAACATATTTGGAGGGATTGTTCGTTGTGATACGGTTGCAGAAGGAATTGTCAATTCTTATTCTAAAATTCATCATGATATTGAAATTCCTGTAGTTGTTCGTTTGCAAGGAACAAATGAAAAAGTAGCAAAAAAATTGATTAAAAAAAGTTTATTACCTATTTATTTTACTGATACTTTAAAAGAAGCTGCTGATAAGATTCAAGAAATTATAAGATAAGATTCATTTTTTATGAAAAAAAATTTTTCTGTATTATCTGAAAAATATAAACCCTTAAAATGGAATGAAGTAATAGGACAAAAAGACATAATTTTTCTTTTAAAAAAAACAATACAAGAAAATTGTTTATCTAAAATTTTATTTTTCTTTGGTCCAGAAGGAGTCGGAAAAAATACATGTGCTCGGATTTTATCAAATGAATTAAATTCTTTTTCAGAATTAGAAAATACCCCTTTGAATCTATTTGAAATTAATGGTCTATTTAATAATTCATTAGAATTTTTTGATAAAATCATCAGCCAATCTCGTTTTATCCCTAAAATAGGAAAATACAATGTATTTATCATTAATAATATACATATGTTTTCTCAATATTTTTTAAATTTTTTTCTAAGATTCTTAGAAGAAAAACATACACATGTATTATTCATTTTTTGTGGAACAGAAGAAAGAAAAATTCCAAAATTTATTTTATCACGTTGCCAAGTTTACGAATTCAAAAGTATTTCTACAAAAGAAATTTTTTTTCATTTAAAAATGATCGCTGAAAAAGAAAATATAAAAGTAGAAAGTGAAGCGTTATTGATTTTATCAAAACATGTAAAAGGATCTATTAGTAAAGCTCTTTATTTATTTGATAAATTAATTTTATATAGTGAAAAAAAAATATCCAAAGATTTTATAATTCAAAAATTAGGAATTATTGATATAAAGTATTATTTTAAAATAGTAGATTATCTTTTAGATAAAAAAATACATAAAGCGTTTATTTTATTGGATCAAATTTTACAAGAAAAAATTGATTCTTATGATTATTTAATTATAGGATTAATCAAACATTTCAGAAATTTATTTTTATCTAAAAATTATGAAACAATTTCTGTTTTGAAATTTAAAAAAGAAATAATATTCTCTTACGTTGCGCAATCAAAAAAAATGTCTTATTTTTTTTTAGTGAATGCTTTAAATATTTGTTTTCGTTTGAAAAGAGAATATGAAAGATTAAATCAAAATTATCGATTAACAATCGAAATTTATTTAATACAGTTAGCATATTTGTTTCATAATAATAATAAAAATTCTTCCTTAATAGAAGAAGAAGAAAAAAAAAATGAAAAATTTTATAAGAATCATGAAATCATTCAATTCTTACAAAAGAATTGGACAGAATTTGTACATAAATTTTATGGGAAAATAAGTCCTATTTATTTATATTTTTTGAAAAATGAAATAGAATTTCAAATAGAAAAAAATAAAATATTTTTTATTATCCCATATAAATTAGGAAACCATAGTTTTTTGTTCATTCAAACACATTTTTTAAAATATTTTAAAGAAAAATTAAATAATCTACATTTAGAATTTGAAATAGTGAAAAAAAATTCAGATACAATAAAACAATATAATCTTTTATATCAGAAAAATCAATTAATAGAAACATTAATAGAACGGTTGAATTTAAAAATTTCTTCTTCTGAAATACAAGAAAAAAAAAACTTTTGATAAACGATTCTTTTTTTTAATAATATTTTTATTCAAATTATTTATAATTTGTAGAAATGAAAGAGATATTTTATCTTTTTTTTTATTTATAAAATATTTTTAATGATTTTAATTTATGATTCATCATTATTCGTCAAACAGTAGAAAAAAAATTTTTTTCTCTTCTGCTTATTCCGATGAAGATATTGAAAATGATAGTACTGCCTCTTCTTATGGATCTGGAGGGAGTGGAACAGGTTCTGGTTATTATGGAGGAGGGTCTTCAATAAGAAGTAAAACTCCTGTTTTAGATAATTTTGGACGAGATTTAAATTCCATAGCGATGGAAGGAAAATTAGATCCAGTGGTAGGTAGAGATAAAGAAGTTGAACGTGTATCTCAAATATTGAGTAGGAGAAAAAAAAATAACCCTCTTCTTATAGGAGAACCTGGAGTAGGAAAATCTGCTATTGCTGAAGGGTTAGCGTTGCGTATTGTGCAGAAAAAAGTTTCTAGAGTATTGTATAATAAGAGAGTCGTTGTATTAGATTTAGCAAGTTTAGTTGCTGGAACTAAATATAGAGGTCAATTTGAAGAAAGAATGAAAGCCATTATAAATGAATCAGAAAAAAATACAGGACTAATTCTTTTTATAGATGAAATTCATACTATGATTGGAGCAGGAGGGACTACAGGTTCATTAGATGCTTCTAACATATTTAAACCGGCCTTAGCGAGAGGAGATATTCAATGTATTGGCGCTACTACACTAAATGAATATAGACAATACATAGAAAAAGATGGAGCATTAGAGAGAAGATTTCAAAAAATCATTGTGCAACCTTCTTCTGAGGAAGAAACCGTAGAAATATTAAAAAAGATAAAAGGAAAATATGAAAGTCATCATAATGTTATTTATACAGAAGAAGCGATAAAAGCTTGTGTACATCTTACTGTACGATATATTGTAGATCGTTTTTTACCAGATAAAGCGATTGATGCTTTAGATGAAGCGGGATCCCGTGTTCACATTAAGAATATAAAAGTTCCACAGGAAATAGTTCTTTTGGAAAAAGAATTAGAAAGCATTCGAAAAGAGAAATCTAAAGTAGTTAAAAGTCAAAAATATGAAGAAGCGGCACGATTACGTGATACAGAAAAACGGATAGAAAAAAAATTAATAAAAGCTCAAAAAGAGTGGGAAGAATCTTCTAAAAAAAATAAAGAAATTGTATCCGAAGAAAATGTTGAAGAAGTGGTGTCTATGATGAGTGGAGTTCCAGTAAATAAAATAGCTCAAGCTGAAATGAAAAAATTGAGCAAAATGATAGATATATTAAAAGAAAAAATAGTAGGACAAAATGAAGCTGTAGAAAAAATAGTAAAAGCGGTTCAAAGAAATAGAACTGGGTTGAAAGACCCCAATTCACCTATAGGTTCTTTTATTTTTTTAGGACAAACAGGAGTAGGAAAAACTTATTTGGCAAAAATTTTTGCTAAAGAATTATTTGATTCTGAGGAATCATTAATTCGAATAGATATGAGTGAATATATGGAAAAATTTTCTGTATCTAGATTAATAGGGGCCCCTCCAGGTTATGTAGGTTATGAAGAAGGAGGACAATTAACAGAGATTATACGTCGTAGACCTTATTCTGTAATATTATTAGATGAGATCGAAAAAGCTCATCATGAAGTATTTAATGTTTTATTACAAATGTTAGACTATGGATGTGTAACAGATAGTATTGGAAGAAAAATAAATTTTAAAAATACCGTAATTATTTTTACTTCAAATACGGGAACACAACAATTAAAAGAATTTGGTCAGGGAATAGGTTTTCATACTCAAGCAAGAAAATTAAACAATTATATTAAAAATGTATTAGAACAAGCTTTAAAACGAACTTTTTCTCCTGAATTTTTAAATAGAATAGATGATATTGTTATTTTTAATTCTCTATCAAAAGAAGATATATCAAAAATAACTTGTATAGAATTGAAAAAAATAATTCTTCATGTACATAATTTAGGTTATGAATTAGTCCTATTTCCTGAAGTAATAGATTTTATTAAAAAAAGAGGATTTGATCAAGAATACGGAGCTCGTCCTTTAAAAAGAGTAATAGAAAAATTTATAAAAAATCCTATATCTGAATATATAATTAGTGAAAAATTAAAAAAAGGAGATAAAATTTCACTAAAAATGAATGCAAGTTATGACAATGTAAAAGTATTAATTAGTCAAAAAAAATGAATATTCTTTTAAAAAAGAAAAATATCATTGAAAGAATATTAGATTTTTTATATCCTAATCCAACGAGTACTCTCTATTATATTAACGAATATACCTTATTGATTTCTATAATATTAACCGCTAAAAGTAAAGAAAAAAAAGTAAATGAAATAACAAAACTTTTATTTAAAAAAATAAAGACCCCCATGGATACAATTTGTAT
This sequence comes from Blattabacterium cuenoti, assembly GCF_014251635.1. Lineage (NCBI taxonomy): Bacteria > Pseudomonadati > Bacteroidota > Flavobacteriia > Flavobacteriales > Blattabacteriaceae > Blattabacterium > Blattabacterium cuenoti. The sequence continues at coordinate 66,342 of NZ_CP059194.1, forward strand.
CTCTATTGAAGAAATAAAAAATTATATAAAAAATATAGGGCTTTATAATATAAAATCTAAAAATATTTATGATTTATCTGTCATCTTAATAGAAGAATATAATGGAATTATTCCTAAGGATATTTTAAAATTAAAATCTTTACCTGGAGTAGGACATAAAACTGCGTCTGTTTTTTTATCTCATGTATCTAATGAATCTGTATTTCCTGTGGATACGCACATTCATAGAATGATGTTTCGTTGGAAACTAAGTAATGGAAAAAACGTGAAACAAACAGAACAAGATGCAAAACGTATTTTCAAAAAAGAAAATTGGAAAAAATTACATTTTCAAATTATTTTTTATGCTAAAAAATATTCTCCATCCCAAAAATGGGATTATAAAAAAGATATTATATACCAAGAATTATTAATTAATAATTTATTGTAAACTAATATTTTTTAAATTTAAAAAGGTAAATCATCAAAATCATCAGAGGATAAAGAAGAAGATGAAGAAGCAGTGGAAGTTTTATTTGAAGTTCCTGTATAATTAGAATGATATTCTATTTTCCATCCTTGTATAGAATTAAAGTATTTAATAATTCCTTCAGGATTTGTCCATTCTCTTCCTCGAATATTGATAAAAATTTTTATTTTATCTTTTGGTTTTACATTTTCTAACAAATCCACTTTATCTTGAATAAATTCAACTAATATATTTTGAGGATATGGCTCTTCAGTGGTAATAACTATTTCTCTTTTTTGAAATCCGCTATTAAATTTTTGAATATCAAATAGTTTTTTGACTATTCCTATAATTTCCATGAAATTTAAAATTTATTTTTTTCTATTATTGTTCTTTTTTTTAAGAGTTTCTCCAATTTGGTTAGAAATATTAAATGAAGTGATCATGTTGTTTAACATTTCATTCGCTGATCCTGGTGAATTAGGTAATAAAATTAAATTAGTATTTCCACTTTCTCCCATAGATTGAAGAGTATCATAATGTTGTGTTACAACAATTAAAGCAGAAGCTTCTTGTGAATTTATTCCTACATTATTTAACACTTCTACTGATTCTAAAATTCCTCTAGCTATTTCTCTACGTTGGTCTGCTGTTCCTTTTCCTTGTAATTTTTTACTTTCAGCTTCTGCCTTAGCTTTAGCTACTATTTTAATCCTCTCAGCTTCTGCTTGATATTCAGCCGCTACTTTTTCTCTCTCCGCTGTATTAATTCGATTCATAGCTTGTTTTACTTGTTCGTCTGGATCAAGATCTGTAACTAATGCTTTAATTATAGAATATCCATAATCCAACATAGATCCTTCCAATTCTCCTTTAACTGCAAGAGCAATATGATCTTTTCGTTCAAAAACATCATCTAAACGCATTTTAGGAACTTCTGCTCTAACAACATCAAATATATAAGAAGTAATCTGAGCATGAGAATTATCCAATTTATAAAAAGCTTCATATACTTTATCTTTTATAACCTTGAACTGAACCGATACTTTTACTTTAACAAAGACATTATCTTTTGTTTTCGTATCCACTAATACATCTAATTGTTGAATTTTTAATGTTAATTTTCCTACTATATTATCTATAATAGGAAGCTTAAAATTTAATCCTGCATAACAAATATTATGAAATTTTCCCACTCTTTCAAGAATAGCGGCTGTTTCCTGGTTCACTATAAAAATAAAACTAGAAAAAAAAGATAAAATTAAAAGAACCAATATTCCATAAAATAATAAACTGAAAATACTCATATTATATTTATATTATAACAATCCTAGTTCTAAACGAGCTTCTTCGCTCATAAATTCCCGACTCCAAGGCGGATCAAATGTTAAAACTACATCTACTTTTTTTATTCCTTGTATGGATTTAACTTTTTCTTTGACTTCCAAAGGTAAACTTTCTGCTACTGGACAATTAGGTGTAGTTAAAGTCATTACTATTTTTACTTTATCTATTCCAAAAACTTGAACATCGTAAATCAGACCTAATTCATAAATATCTACTGAAATTTCTGGATCATATATACTTTTTAGTACTGAAATAATACGTTCTTCTAAAGAACAATCTTGATTCATTTTTCTTCTTTTTTTATTAAAGATCCAAATTGATCAAAATAACGAATAGGATAACCTAACTTTTTGAGATTAGGTAATATATCACTATTTTTTCCAACAATTATAATTCTTCCATTTTTTGTAGAAAAAAATTTTTTGGATGATTGATATATATTATCTATCGTAACTGATTCTATTTGATTTAAATAATTTTTGTAAAATCCACTTGGAAGATTATTTTTTAATTCACATATAAAAAGATCACTAATTCTATTAGGATCTTCAAAATCAAGAATAAATTGACCACTTATTTCTTTTTTCTTGATATTTAATTCTTCTAAAGAGACTTGATTTTCTGTTATTTCCACAATTTCTTTTATAATATCCTTTATAACCTTTTCTGTTACTTCATTTCTTACTTGAGTATAAATTGAAAAATAACCAATATTTCTGTCTGATTTTAAAATAGAATAAGCTCCATATGTATAAGCTTTCTTTTCTCTAAGATTCAAAAATAAACGACTTTGAGGCCCTCCCCCTAAAATTCCATTTGCAAGTATAGAAGAAAAATATTCAGGATCATTTTTTTTTAAACAAACCGGTCCACCGAAACAAATAGTAGATTGAGTTAAAGAAGGAATATCCACTACATCAATTTCTATTTTAGATGGAATCACATACTCCTCTATAACAGGATCATCTATATATGGTTTCTTTTTCCATTTAGAAAAATAAAGATGACACAATTTTTCTACTTCTTTTTTGGATACATCCCCGATAAAAGAAAGATAGGATATATTTGGGATATAATATTTTTCGTACAATTTTTTTAAATCATGAAGGGTGATATTTTTAATAGTATCATGAGTTTCGTATTCTCCATAAGGATGATTTTTTCCAAAATATAAAACGTTTCTTACTCTTTGTAAAATAGCATTTGGATCCTTTTCTGAAAGGCTGATATCGATAATTCTTTGTTTTATTATTTTATCTAATTCTTTGGAATTATCAAACACACTATTCATTAAAATATCGCTCATGATTGAAACTGATTTATCCAAATATTTTTTCATAGTGAAAATAGATATTTCTGAAAAAGAAGTGTATAAACTACATCCCATGTAATCAACAATTTCGTCTAGTTCTTCTTTAGTGTAATTTTTTGTTCCAGAACGAATCATTTGACCAAAAACTTTTTTTATTCCGGCCTTATCTTTTTCTAGAAAAGGTTTACAATCTAATTCTAACCCAATTCTAACTAAAGGAAGTTTGTGATTTTCTACTATTAAAACTTTTAACCCATTTTTCATTTGAAAAAATTTAGGTTTTTCAATATTTATAGTAGTCTTTCTTTTTAGAGATTGAGGTGGTATATTCCGATTAAATATATGAGCAAACATAATTATTGTATGAAAAAAAATTATTATAGAAAGGATAATTTTTACAAGGAATTTATTTATTTGTGTTATTGTTATCTGGAACATTATATAAACGAACTCTATTATTTTTATTTAAATATTTGTTAGCAACTATTTTTATATCTTCTATAGTTATTTTTCGATATTTTTCTATATCAGTATTAATTAAGTCAGCATTATGATAATATAAATAATAGTGAGATAAATTTGCAGTTATTCCACTCATAGAATAGTTATCGGAAATAAATTTCTTTTCAAAATAGTTTCTTTGTTTATCCAATTCATATTGTGTTATTCCTTTTTTTTTTAAAAAATCGATTTCTTCATCTATTATTTTTGTTAATTGGTCTAATGTAATTCCAGGGTTTATTAATCCATATATTACAAAAATACCATAATCTTCCATAGTATCTAAAAAAGAACCGGCATAAGAAGCTATTTGTTTTGTGTTTACAATAGTTTTTATTATACGAGAACTTTCTCCAGAAGATAATACGTGATCAATCATTTTTAATACATAAGAATCTTTATTTGTGAGTTTAGGCACTCTATAGGATAAAAATACTCCAGGAACTTTAGTATTTTTATCTACATAAGTAAAAAATATTTCTTTTTTCATAGGTTCTTCTTCTATTTTTTTCATTCTAAAATTCATTGTTCCTTTAGGAATAGATTCGAAATATTTTTTAATCAATGTTCTAGCTTCATTCATATCAAAGTCCCCAGATACAACTAAAACAGCATTATTTGGAACATAGTAAGTTTTATAAAACTCTTTATAATCCGCTTCTGTAGCGGCATCTAAATCTTGATCCAATCCAATAATTGGATATTTATATGGATGTTTTTTGAATAATAAAGAAGGAATAATTTCCGAAATTGCTTTCACATATGGTTGATTTTCTACTCGCATTTTTTTTTCTTCTTTTACTACTTCCCTTTGTATGTTAATACTTTCTTCATCTACTTTAGCATGAAGCATTCTTTCCGATTCTAACCATAAAGCTAATGGAAGACGGTCAGATGGCAATATTTCATAATAACAAGTTTCATCATAATTTGTATAAGCGTTATTTTTTCCTCCGTTAGAAGCTATATATTTAAAATATTCTCCTTTTTTAATATTCTTAGATCCTTCAAACATAAGATGTTCGAAAAAATGAGCAAAACCTGATCTACCAGGTATTTCATTTTTACTTCCTACATGATACAAAACGGAAATAGAAACTAAAGGGTTTGTTTTATTTTGGTGTAAAATAACATGCAAACCATTTGATAGCTTTTCTTCGAAAAATTTAATTTTATACGATTTTTTATAAGAATTAAAATCTTTGGAAATCAAATTATTATAGGTCATAGTTATTAACATTAATAAAGAAAAATAAATCTTATTCATGAAACAAAGTTAAAAGATTCATAGATTCATAAAAGGAATTTACGAATTTTTTTTTCCAAAAAATGGGATTTTTTTCTTTTATTTTGTTTATAATATAAAATAATGTATGAATTCATTATAATTTATAGTATGAGAAAAATTTCGTTTTTTATTTTCATTTTTTCTTTTTTTTTAATAGGAGTAGGAGAAAAAAAGATAAAAGCTGACAGTATAAAAGGAGACGTAGAAAATGGAACTAAACTTTTTAAAAAAAATTGTACAGCATGCCATTCCATAGATCTAGAAAAAAAAATGATAGGGCCTGCTCTACATGGAGTGACTGAAAAAAGAAATCGTAAATGGTTACACCAATGGATTAAGGATAATAAATCTTTAAGAGAAAGTGGAGATAAAGAAGCTATAGCAATTTATAAGGAATATGGAAATATAGAAATGAATTCATTTCCTCAATTTTCAGAAAAAGAGATAGATGACATATTATCTTTTATAATACAAAATCCAGATTCAAGAAAAGAAAAAGAAAATCATGGGAATAATAATAATAATGATGAAACTAATGAAAAAGAAGAAAAAGAATTTTTAGTGAAATTAATTATTTTCTGTTTTGGTATTTTATCTTTAATTCTACTTTGGGTTTTATATAGAATACAAATTCTAATAAGGTTAATAAATAAAGGAAAAACAGAAGTTTCTATTTTTAGAAAAAAAAATTTTTTAATAAATATTTTATATAAAAAAATATTAGGAGATGACAAGAAAAAATGGTATTTATTTTCTTGTTTTACAGGTTTTTTCTTGTTAGCAGGAATATATGAAAGTTGGAATTTTTTAATGAAAATAGATGTTAATAAGGGTTACAAACCTGAACAACCTATTTACTTTTCTCACAAAATTCATTCTGAAATTAACCAAATTGATTGTCAATATTGTCATTCTTCTGCAAAATATGGGAAAGTTTCTGGTATACCATCAGTTAATGTTTGCATGAATTGTCATATTACTATTCATGAATATAATGGAGATTATTTAGAAAAAGGAAAAAGTAGAAATGAGTATAATCAGGAGATACAAAAAATATATAAGGCAGTAGGATGGAATCCTGAAACCAGAGAATATTCTAAAAAAACTCACCCCATTCAATGGACACGTATTCACAATATGCCAGATTTTGTCTACTTTGATCATTCTCAACATATCATAACAGGAGAAAAAACAATTAAAAAATTAAAAAAAGTAAATTTAGTTTGTAATGCTTGTCATGGAGAAGTTCAGAATATGGATACAGTAGAAATGTCTAATGATTTCACCATGGAATGGTGCATTTCTTGTCATAGACAAGTAGAAATAGACACTAAAAATCAATATTATAAAGAATATTTTCCGAATAAAAAAAAACAAATAACTGTTGATATGATTGGAGGAACGGAATGCGCTAAATGTCATTACTGAAAATAAAATGAAAGCGATTAATAAAATTATTATGAAATCAAATAAAAAGGAAAAAATATTTGAAAATTACAATCCGGTAAAAGATCTTTTTAAAGGAGAAACATCTAGACGTGATTTTCTTAAGTGGTTAGGGTTTGGGACAGCTTCAGTAACTTTAGCCGCTTGCAAAGGGCCAGTAATAAAATCTATTCCTTATGTAGTCAAACCAGATAATATCACTCCAGGAATTCCTAATTATTATGCATCAACTATGATTGATTCTTTTGATGTAGGAAGTGTTTTGGTGAAAACAAGAGAAGGACGACCTATAAAAATAGAACCGAATTCATCTTCTGAACACTTTAATACAACTTCTGCAAGGATACAATCTTCTTTGCTTTCTCTTTATGATGAAGAAAGATTACGAAGCCCTTTTATAAAAGGAAAAAAAAGTTCTTGGAAAGAAATAGATAATTATGTTATCCAACATTTGGAATATTTATCTAAAACGAAAAAAGATATAATTTTTCTTTCTTATTCTTTTCCAAGTTTTTCAACAAAAAAATTGATTCAAGATTTTCAAAAAAAATATTCTTATACTAAATGGATTACTTATGATCCTATTTCATATTCCAAAGCTTTGGATGCTTCAGAAGAAACATTTGGAGTTCGTGGTTTCCCTGTTTTTGATTTAGAAAAATCCGAATTAATAGTTTCATTTGATGCTGATTTTTTGGGGGATTGGAGTCCAGAAAATATGGCTAAATCTTATGTCCTTAACAGGACCCCTAAAAAAAATATGACGCAACATATTCAAATAGAAAGTAATATGACAATAACTGGAGCTAATGCAGATATTCGTTTATCTAAAAAACCTTCTGACATAAAAAAAATGTTGCTTGAAATTTTTCAAAAAATTTTTTTAGGGAAAAAACCTAAGGATGAAAATGCAGAAAAAATAGCTTCATTAATAAATAAAATGGGATCTAAAAGCGTTATTCTTGCAGATGGAGATGAAGAATCTTATGAATTATCTTTTTTAATTAATAAAAAAATTAATAGTCATGCATTACAAAAGAATAAATATCTTTTTTCAAAAGAAAGTAATGATAATGAATTCATAAGTTTTTTGAAAAATTTAGAAAAAGAAAATATTGGAGGTTTATTTATTCACAATGTTAATCCTATTTACAGCCTTCCATTATCCATTTCTGAAAAAGTAAAAAAATTTATAAAAAAAATACCTTTAACAGTTTCTTTTTCTATGAAAAAAGATGAAACAAATGAAATTATGGATGTATTAGCTCCTATTCCTCATTGGTTGGAAAGTTGGGGGGATACTCATCCGGTTACTAATGTTTATACATTAATACAACCCACAATTCAATGCATTTTTAATACAAGACAATTTCAGGATTCTTTAATAATTTGGAGTCAAATAAAAGAAAAAAATTATTACGAATATTTGAAAAAAGCTTGGGAGAGAGATATTATTCCTAAATCTAATGTTTCCTCTTTTAATGAAGCTTTATTTCATGGAGTAGTGAAAATGAGTAACTATAAACCTATTTCAAATAATTGGAATTATTCAAAAGATAACGAAAAAATCAAGAAATATGGAAAAAAACTAATTGACAAAGAAAAAGAAATAGGAAAAAATCTTGAACTTAGATTATACACAAAAATTAGTATGGGAGATGGTCATCAATATAATAATCCTTGGTTGCAAGAGCTTCCGGATCCCATTACGCGTACCACATGGGATAATTATTTGACTATATCATATTCCGATGCAAATAAAATGGAATTGAAAAATTGGAATTCGGGAGATGGATCTTTAAATGGTAACTGTGTAAATTTAATTAAGAATAATAAAACGATAATTCAAAATATTCCTATTTTTATTCAACCTGGACAAGCTGTAGGATCTGTAGGATTAGCTTTTGGCTATGGGCAAAAAAAAGGAAAATTATCTAAACTAGTTAATGGAAAAAATGCTTACAGAGGTTATGAAAATTTTTTCATAGTACAAAATAATATACAAATAAAAAAAGTAGATAAAATACATAAATTTGCTTGTGTGCAGCTGCATCACACAACAGTAGGAAGAAGTTTAGTGAAAGAAACTAATTTGGATACATTTTTAAACAACCCAAAAGAAGTTTGGAATGAAGAAGAAAAAGTTTTAACTCATAAAGGAATGTTTTCTCAAGAAAAAATTTCGATTTGGGATAAAAACCATGAAAATAAAAATGGACATCATTTTAATTTATCCATAGATTTAAATGCCTGTATTGGATGTGGATCTTGTATAATCGCATGTCATTCTGAAAACAACGTACCTGTTGTTGGAAAAGAGGAAATAGAGAAATCTAGAGATATGCATTGGTTACGTATAGATAGGTATTATTTTCCACAAGAAGAAAAAGAAGAAAATGATGAAAATGAAAAAGATATTTATAAGAATCCAAAAGTAATATTTCAACCGATCATGTGTCAACATTGTGATCATGCGCCTTGTGAAACAGTATGTCCTGTTGGAGCGACTTCTCATGGAATACAAGGGCAAAATATGATGGCCTATAATCGTTGTGTAGGAACTCGTTATTGTGCAAATAATTGTCCTTATAAAGTTAGAAGGTTTAATTGGTTTAATTATGCTAATAATCAAAAATTTGATTTTAACATGAATAATACTTTGGGAAAAATGGTTCTAAATCCAGATGTCGTTGTTAGAACTAGAGGAGTTATGGAAAAATGTTCTTTATGCATACAAAGAACGCAATATGCTATAGGCATTGCAAAAAAAGAAAATAGAAAAGTTAAAGACCAAGAATTTGAAACAGCTTGCAGCATTTCTTGTCCAACCAAAGCCATTACTTTTGGAGACGTTAATGATATGAATAGTCTTATTTCTAAAAAAATAAAAAATTCTAGATCTTATAAACTATTAGATTTTATAGGAGTAAGACCTAATGTATCTTATCAATTGAAAATTAGAAATAAAAAGAAAAATGAAATAGAGAAAATGAAATAGAGAAAATGAAATAGAGAAAATGAAATAGAGAAAATTATGTTAAATCATTATGAATCTCCTATAAGAAAACCCCTAATTTTAGGAAAAAAAACATTTGAAAATATCAGCGATGATATATTAAATCCTATAAATAATAAAGCCGGAAATCTGTGGTGGATATCTTTATTTATTTCTATTTTAGCTTTTTTATGGGGATTAGGGTGCATTTTTTATACAATAGGAACAGGGATTGGTGTATGGGGATTAAATAAAACTATTAACTGGGCTTGGGATATTACCAATTTTGTTTGGTGGGTTGGAATCGGTCATGCTGGAACTTTAATTTCAGCTGTTTTGTTATTATTTCGTCAAAAATGGCGTTTGTCTATTAATCGTTCAGCAGAAGCAATGACAATTTTTGCAGTAATCCAAGCAGGATTATTTCCTATTATTCATATGGGAAGACCATGGAATGCTCATTGGGTATTACCTATACCTAATCAATTTGGAACTTTATGGCCAAATTTTAATTCTCCTTTATTATGGGATGTATTTGCTATTAGTACTTATTTTTCTGTTTCTACAGTTTTTTGGTTCATGGGATTAATTCCAGATTTCGCAATGATACGAGATCGGATTTCAGATCCTTTTCAAAAAAAAATATATAGTATTCTGAGTTTTGGATGGGGGGGGACATCAAAAGATTGGCAAAGGTTCGAAGAAGTTTCCTTAATTTTAGCTGGTTTATGCACTCCATTAGTATTCTCTGTACATACCATAGTTTCTTTTGATTTTTCTACTTCTGTTATTAAGGGTTGGCATAGCACAATATTTCCTCCTTATTTTGTGGCAGGAGCTATATTTTCTGGCTTTGCTATGGTACAAACTTTATTAGGCGTAGCAAGAAAAGTTCTTTCTTTGGAAGATTATATTACCAAAAACCATGTTGAATACATGAATATGATTATTTTATTAACAGGAGGAATTGTTTTATTAGCTTATATTTCAGAATTTATTCTTGCTTGGTATTCAGGAAATCCTTTTGAAAAATTCATTTATTTTTCTGTAGAAGCGTCTAAAGGGCCATTTTGGTGGGCTTTTTGGGCTTTGATCATCTGTAATGTTATTATTCCTCAATTTTTATGGATTAAATCTATACGAAGAAGCTTTTTCTGGTCTTATGTTATAGCTATCATCATAAATATTGGAATGTGGTTTGAGAGGTTTGACATTATTGTTTTAAACTTGAGTCATGATTATCTTCCTTCTTCTTGGACAGGTTTTATTCCTTCATTTGTAGATGTTGGAATCTTTATAGGAACTATTGGGCTATTTTTCATGCTTTATTTGTTATACATACGTGTTTTTCCTGTTATTTCACAATCAGAATTAAAAACAATATTGAACCCTGATCATGAGAAAAAATAATGAAATGAATGTGAATGCATATGTATATGTACATGCATTATATAATAATAATAATACGTTGATCAATAGCATAAAAATTATACAGGATCAGAATTATAATATCCATGATGTATATTCTCCTTTTCCTATTCATAATTTAAATAATGTGTTAAAACTAAAAAAAACAAATTTATCTTTTTTATCTTTTATATATGGACTATTGGGTTTTTGCGTAGCTTGTCTATTAACTTGGTATGCTATGATTTGGGATTGGCCTCAAAATATTGGAGGAAAACCCTCTTTTTCTTGGATTAAAAATCTTCCTTCTTTTGTCCCTGTTATATTTGAGTTATCAATTTTTTTTTCTGCACATTTTATGTGTATCACTTATCTTATTCAATGTAGATTATTTCCAGGACGTATGCCAAAAAACCCAGATCCAAGAACGACTGATAACATGTTTCTAGTAGAAATTTATACTGAAAAAAATACAGAAAAATTAGTTGATCTATTAAAAGAAAATGGAGCAATAGAGGTTATGATAAAAAAATGTTAAACTCAATTCAAAAAAAATAAAAATAAAAGATTATAAGTTAAGTGTAGTGCTATGAATAAATATTTTTACGAAATTATTATTATTTTAAACATAATTTTATCAATGTTTTTAGAATCTTGTTGGTTTGATAAAACTAAACCTAATATAGTATATATGCCGGATATGTATTATTCAGAAGCATATGAACCTTATTCAGATCCTTATCCTAGTTACAAAAAAACTAAAAAAATTCAAATTCCTTTCTTTTTAAAAGGAAAAACTTCTTCACTTTTACCAGTGAGAGGAACTGTTTCTAGAAATGAAACATTTTATAATTTAATAAATATTGAAAATAAAGGATTAAATGACTCAAAAAATATAGTTCAAAATCCTCTATATAGCAATGAAAAAAAAGAAATTATAATAAAAAAAGGAAAAAAAATATATGAAATCAATTGCTCTATATGTCACGGTAAAAATGGAGATGGAGAAGGAGAGTTAGTAAAACATGAAAAAATTTTTGGAATTCCTAATTATAAAGATAGAGATCTTACTATTGGAAGTGTTTATTCTGTTGTTACATATGGAAAAAACAATATGAATTCTTATGCTTCACAATTAAATGAAATAGATAGATGGAGAGTATCAGAATATGTTATGTTTCTAAAAAATAAAAATAAATAAAATCAACATGTATCAGTTTTATAAAAAAAAAAAGAAAATTCTTGTTTTTATTATAATAATTGTAGGTTTTATTTTTGTTTTTTTAGATAAAATCTTTCAGGATCATAACCCTTCTTGTACAGTATTATATATTTCCATTTTTTATTTTACTTCTATATCTCTAGGAACATTATTTTTTTTGGGAGTACAAAATATTTCAAAATCAGGTTGGTCCGTAATTATTCATCCTATTATGGAGGAAATTTCTTCTTTTATTCCATATGGCTGTTTTATGATTCTTATTTTTTTGTTATTAAATGCTATGGATATAGTACACATATTTCATTGGATGAATTCCGATTTATATAATCCTATTTCTTTAAAATATGATAAAATTATTGCAAATAAAAAATTATTTTTGAATATTCCGTTTTTTTTGATAAGAAGTACGATTTATGTATTATTATATAGTTTTTTTTATTTAAATATAAAAAAACTATCATATAAATTATATATATCATATTCTTTAAGTGACTATAAAAAATTATATAATAGATCTGTTATTTTTGTTATATTTTTCTCTATCATTTCTATATTTATGATATGGGATTGGATTATGTCTTTAAATCCACATTGGTTCAGTACTTTATTTAGTTGGTATGTTTTGAGTAGTTTTATTATAACGGGAATAAGCACTATCACAATAGTAGCTATTTATCTAAACAATATAGGACATTTTCCCTTATTCAATAAAAATCATTTACATGATCTAAGCAAATATTTATTTTCTGGGAGCTTATTATGGACTTATCTTTGGTTTTCACAATTTTTACTTTATTGGTATGGAAATATTCCAGAAGAAATTATATATTTTATAAAAAGAGAAGAAATTTATAATTCCATTCATTTTTGGATGTTGATTCCTAATTTTTTAATTCCTTTTTTTGGATTAATTAGCAGTAAAAGTAAATCAAATTACAAAATAGTATTTTTAGTATCTTTAATTTTACTCATAGGCCATTACATAGATATATATAATTTAATAGCTCCAGATATTAATAGTGGGGTTGAATTTTGTATATTCGAAATAATAGGTTTTTTATTGATAATAGGGGGGGGGTTTATTTATATTTTATTTTCAAATTTTAATAAAAGAAAATTTGATTCTTCTACTTCTGAAGGAAATCCTTTTTTTCAGGAAAGTAAAAATTATAAGTATCCTTATATGTGAAATACTCATCATAATTACTATTTTTTATCTTTAACAAAATTCATGATAGATTTATTAGATCCAAAAAGAGTTAATATATCTCCTTTTTGTAAAACAGTATCTCCTGTGACTAATCCTATGACTTTTCTTGTAGGAGTTCCTTTGGAAGACGTTGGGTTATTAATATCTCGTATCACGGTAATTAAAGAAACAGAATATTTTTGAGTTAATCTTAAACTTTTAACTGATTTTTCACTAAAAGAATATGGGGAAAAAACTTCTGCTATAGAATGTTTATTATCGACTCTAAAATAATCTAAAGCATAATTAAAAGAGATTTGTTTAGTTAATCGAAATGCGGCATCTTGTTCTGGATGAATCACATCATTAATACCCATTGCTTCTAATATTGTATCATGAATTTTGGACAAAGATCTACTTACGATTCTCAAATTTTTGTATTTTTTTAGTATAGCTGTAGTTACTATTGAAGAGCCTTCGTTTTCTCCAATAGCTACAATTCCTAAATCTGCTTGTTGAATAGGTAATACTTTGTAAGCTGCTTCATTGTTAGCATCCATACATACTACATTTGCTATATGATCTTTTAATAAATCTACTTTTTCCATTTTATGATCTATACCAAATACTTCATGTCCATTATCTGTTAAATTAAGAGCTAAAGATCTTCCAAAATTTCCTAACCCAATAATTATAATTTTCATATATATTTCTTAATCTTAATTAATTGATAAGAATATTTCCTTTAGGATATCTGTAATAATGATGGGAACCAATTTTATTTTTCCTTAATAAACCAATCATAACATTAAAAACTCCTATTCTTCCTAATAACATTAAAAGTATTAAAACTAATTTACTTCCATTTGACAAACTAGAAGTGATCCCTAAAGATAATCCTGCTGTAGAAAAAGCGGAAAAAACTTCAAAAGAAATAGATAAAATATCTTCTTTTGGATCCATGAAAATTATCAATAAAATGCTCATGTATATAACTATTATAGATAACATAATAATTGAAAAAGACAATCTAATAGATTCCTGAGAGATTTCTTTTCTTTGAATTTCTAATCTATTTTTTCCTCTAGACAAAGAAATGATATTCATCAACGCTAATGCAAAAGTACTTGTTTTTATTCCACCTCCAGTAGAAGCTGGAGAAGCACCTATCCACATTAATAACATAGTAAAAAAAATAGTAACTGGGCTTAAAAGACTCATATTTAACACATGAAATCCAGCTGTTCTAGATGTAGCTGAAGAAAAAAACGAAACAATCCATTTTCCATGAAAAGAAGAATGTTCTGAAAGAGAACAATGATATTCACTTACATAATAAAAAATTGTTCCAAAAAAAAGCAAAAAAGAAGTTGTTAATATAACAACTTGTGTATTTAAAGTTACTACATGTGCAGGACGCCTAAAACCTTCATCTTTAAAAATTTTTAAAAAATATTTTTTTACAGTTAACCATACATATGAAAAAAAATTGAATAAAATGTTAAAACCTATTCCACCTAATATTAATAAAAAAGCAATAATTAATTGAAATATATAATTAAATCTTACAGATTGTGAATATAGTCCTTGACTCAAGGTAGAAAATCCACTATTACAAAAAGCAGATATAGAATGAAAAATAGAAAAAAACAAAATACTATCAGATTCTATTGTATTTTTATTTTTAATAGAAAAATAAATTAATAAAGTACCAATAAATTCCACTGTTAGAGTAAACATAACTACTTTAACAGCTAAGCTAAGAACGTTACTCGTTGTTTTTGTATTTAAAAAATTACTAACAAAAATAGCTTCCTTAAAAGAAAATCCATCTCTAAAAAAGTAACTAAAAAAAGAAGTTATAGTTAAAATACCTAAACCTCCTAATTCTATTAATATAAGTATAAATATTTTTCCTAAATATGTAAAATCTTTAGCTGTATCTAATACTACTAGCCCCGTCACACATACAGCACTAGTAGAAGTAAATAAAGCATCTATAAATGATATTTTTTTTACTGTAGATGCAGGAAGCATTAATAAAATAGATCCTAAAAAAGATAAAAAAACAAAACTTATAATGAATATAAAAGCAGGATTATGAATTTTAACGTATACTATTCGCATAAAATAAGTGACACGAATTAGTATATATAAAATTAAACTAATAAGCGTGGATATTTTTATATCTGCAGTTATCCTTCCATTATAAAAGAATGAAATTTTTACAAAAGAAAAAATAAGAGAAAGCGTCAATATCAAAAAGGATAAAAAAATCATAGACCTATAACCTTTTTCGATCCTTTTATCAAAAAGAATAAAAAAATGTAAAATACTTATTATTAATACAATACCTAAAAGAATTTCTACATTAAAAAATCGAAAGGTTTTCCATCCTAAAGATAGAATTATATAAATAAATATAATTGGAGTAAACATATCCAAAAAATTTTGGAATCTAATTTGGATCATGATTTTCTATGAAATACTTTTTTATTTTTTATAATATGTTTATTTCTCTTTCTTTGTTCTTTGATAAAATTTTTTCAGTACATTGAAATATAAATTATATCATGCTTTCCCCATTCTATCTAAATTCAGTAACATTCTGGTAAAATAAACAATTTTATTTTGAATCACAGCATATGCTACTATAATACTTCATGTCATACACACGCACTTACACGACGTTTCTTACACTTACTTTACTTTAAATAAAAAATTAACGTAAAATAATGGCTTTTTATTGTATTGAAACTATACTTACTACGCTAGTAAATCGTAAGAATTTTATTAGGGGAACAGGGGTTTCTTTAAATTTAAAAAAAGTACATTGTTTTTTGTTCAATAATAAATAGTGAATAAACTATTTATTATTCATAGTTTTTTAAAAAAATTATGTATTTCATAAATAAAAAGGAACAAATTTTTCTACATTATTGAATTTTTTTTTACAAAATTTTTTGTAAGAAATGAGAGACATATCCATTGCAGATGGCATTTTATATGAACATTCATTTTTATTTACAAGAAAAAATAATTTCTTATATATGAGAGGGTAATTTCCAATAAAATAGACTTTTTCATTTTTTGAAAAATGTTTAAAAAAATCATCATCCAATTTTTTTATCCTGATAGGGCTCAATCTTTCTTTTGATTCATTAAATAATGATGTATAGAAAAAATCAGATTTAGCATGTATCATGGGAATCAAAAATCCTTTTTTTATGTTTATTTTATAACTCATAATTGTCAATGTATCTATAGATAACAAAGGAATATCTAAAGCACAACATAAACCTCTAGCAGCGGATGCTCCTATTCTCAAAGAAGTATAAGACCCCGGCCCTTTGCTAACACAGATAGACTTTAAATCCTGAAAATGAATTCCGGAAATATTTATAACGTACTGTATAAATGTATGTAATTTTTCTGAGTGAAAATATTTTTCCGAACATTCTTCTACAGAAGCTAAACATATTCCGTTTTTAGCAATACTGACTGAACAATTTTTAGTAGAAGTTTCTATATTTAGTATTAAAGACATATTAAAATGTTTATAATGGTATTCAAACTAAAATAAAATAATGAAAGAAAAAAAAGTAATTAGACATATTGTTTCCTGGTTGAAAGAATATATTCAAAAATCTAAATCTAATGGCTTTATTCTTGGAATATCTGGAGGAATAGATTCTTCAGTAGTATCTTATTTAGTGTCTATGACTAAGTTTCCTACTATCATATTAGAAATGCCTATTATGGAAAATAGAAAAAATATTTTGTCTATAAAACATGCAAATTTTTTGAAAAAAAAATTTTCAAACGTTCATTATCTTGAAAAAGATTTGTCTGCTTTATTTACAACCTTTTGTCATATAACTCATGACGTTAAAAATTCTAAACTTTCTTTAGCGTTAGCTAATGTAAAATCCCGTATTCGTATGTTGACTTTATATTATTATGCTAATATTAAAAATTATCTTGTTGTTGGAACTGGAAATAAAGTGGAAGATTTTGGAGTGGGTTTTTTTACAAAATATGGAGATGGAGGTGTAGATTTACATCCTATAGCTGATTTGACTAAAAGTGAAGTACGTTTTTTAGCTAAAAAATTAAATATTATTGATGAAATTCAAAAAGCAAAGCCAACGGATGGACTTTGGGATGATCATAGATCGGATGAAGATCAATTAGGAGCTACTTATGAGGAACTAGAATGGGCAATGAAAATGGAAATTATGAAAAAAAAAGATGATACTTTATCCGATATAGAATACAAAATTTTAAAAAAATATCAAATTTTACATCAAAAAAATATACATAAGATGATTCCTATTCCTATATGTAAAATTCCTGATGATATTAAAAAATGAAAATTTTGTTATTTATTTGTATATATATAAATCAATGTAAAATAAAATAGATTATAACAGAATCGTTTTCGTAATTTTGTTTTTCATGGATTAAGTTTATGCTATGATGGAAGAAAAACATAAAAAAATTTTAAAAAAAGAAAAATTTACTCAAAAATCTAATTCTATTTTTAATCATTCAATTAATACAGATACAACTTTACAAAATAATGTTTTGTTTATGACTGATGAAGAAAAGATTGAAAAAATAAAAAAACATTTTTTTCAAATTATGAAAATTTTAGGTTTAGATATGAATGATGATAGTTTGCGTAAAACTCCTAAACGAGTAGCAAAAATGTTTATACAAGAAATATTTAGTGGTCTTAACCCAAAGAATATCCCTGATTTTTCTATTTTCGAGAATAAATATAAATATAATCAAATGTTAATAGAAAAAAATATAACAGTTTACTCCACTTGTGAACATCATTTTCTTCCTATTGTAGGAAAAGCTCATGTAGGTTATATTTCTAATGGAAAAGTTGTAGGCCTTTCTAAAATTAATAGAATTGTAAATTTTTATGCAAAAAGACCACAAGTTCAAGAACGTTTAACTATGCAAATTGTTCAATCTTTACAAGATATGCTAGAAACACAAGATGTTGCTTGTGTTATAGAAGCAAAACATTTATGTGTAAATTCTCGTGGAATTAGAGATACTGACAGTAAGACTATAACTACTGAGTTAATAGGATCTTTTAAAAAGAATTCAGAGATTCGGAAAGAATTTTTGCATTATATTGGAATTTCTTAAATGAAAAAATGAAGGAAAAAAATTTTCTAGAAAAAAATCGAAATCATCTAAAAATATATAATTCTTTAACAGGAAAAAAAGAATTTTTTCAGCCTATTCATAAGGAATATGTAGGAATTTATGTATGTGGTCCTACAGTTTATAATCACTTACATTTGGGAAATTGTAGAACTTTTATATCATTTGACATTGTTTTTCGTTATTTAAAACATTTGGGATATAAAGTTCGTTATGTAAGAAATATTACTGATGTTGGACATTTAGAAAATGAAAACCACGATGTAGAAGATAAAATTTCTAAAAAATCTCGTATAGAAAAACTTGAACCTATGGAAATAGTTCAAAAATACACTCTTTCATTTCATAATTTATTGAACGTTTTAAATGTATTACCTCCAAGTATAGAACCTACAGCAACAGGTCATATTATAGAACAAATAGATATGATTCAAGAATTAATTGCCAAAAAATTAGCATACGAAATAAATGGATCTGTATATTTCGATTTAAAAGAATATAGAAAATTATATCCTTATGGTGTGATTAGTAAAAATAAAATTGATGAACTTTCTCATAATAAATTAAAATTTTTAGAAGAAAAACGTGGATATCAGGATTTTTCTCTTTGGAAAAAAGCTTATGATAGTCATATTATGAATTGGAATTCTCCATGGGGAAAAGGATTTCCAGGGTGGCATATAGAATGCACTACTATGAGTACAAAATATTTAGGAGAGACTTTTGATATTCATGGTGGAGGAATAGATCTAAAATTTCCTCATCATGAATGCGAGTTAGCACAAGCGATAGGAGTTTATAATCAAAGTAATTTTGCACATTATTGGATGCATACTAATATGCTAACTTTAAATGGGAATAAAATGAGCAAATCTACAGGAAATTTTCTGGAGTTAAAAGATATTATTCACGATAAAATTTGTGGAAAAACCTTTTTTCCTAGTATTTTTAGATTTTACATTCTGCAATCTCATTATAGAAATGTTATAAATTTTTCCAGTAAAGGGCTTATGGATGCTGAAAAAGTATATTATCGAATAATGAAAGCAATAGAGATGTTAAAAAATTTTGAACCTAAAACATCCAAAAAAACATTAAAAAATCACAATATTTTTAATATTCATCATTGGATAAATAATTGTTATCAAGCGATTAATGATGATTTTAATCTTCCTTTATTAATTACTTATTTATTTCAAGCTTCTATGCATATTATTAATAATTCTCTTCATGATATAGATATATATTATGTTAATTTATTAAAAAAATATATGATTTATTTTGTTTTTGATATTTTAGGAATTCAAGAAATCAATCATGATGAAGAAAATTCTAAAAATTTTAAAATACTTGTAGAGAGATTAATCAAACTTCGTATAGAGATAAGAAAAGAAAGAAATTGGATAATTTCAGATAAAATTAGACAAGAGCTCTCTTACATAGGTATTTCATTACATGATGAAAAAACGTTTTAACACACTTATTTTATTTTAAGGCTTGATCAAGATCCTCTATAAGATCTTCTACGTTTTCTATACCAATAGATAAACGAATAAGGGAATCTTGTATTCCTGCATTAATTCTGACTTCTAATGGTGTAGATTTGTGAGTCATAGTAGCTGGATGACAAATCAGACTTTTTGTTCCGCCTAAACTTTCTGCTAACTTAAATACTTTAGTGGAAGTTACTACTTTTTTTGCTGATTCTATTGTATTTTTTTTAAGACTAAAAGAAACAATTCCTCCAAAATATCGTTGTTGTTTTACTGCAATAAAATGATTTTTATGATGGGATAATCCAGGATAATAAACTTTATCTATTTCAGAATTCTTTTCATTTTTTAAAAAAGAAGCGATTTGAAATGCATTTTGAGATTGTTTTTTTATACGTAAATATAATGTTTGGCTTCCTCTTATAGTTAACCAACAATCAATAGGTGATAAAACCCCTCCAGTTGTGTTTTGAATGTATTTCAATTTTTCATATAAATCTGTATTTTTTACAGTAACTAATCCAGCTAGCACATCTGAATGTCCTGCTAAATATTTTGTAGCACTATGAACTACTATATCGGATCCTAATTTCAAAGGATTTTGAATAGCAGGAGAAGCAAAAGTATTATCTACAACAACTAAAATAGTTGGATTTTTCTTTTTAGATTGCTTACTAATAAATTCTATATCGGATATTTTTAACGTAGGATTGGTAGGGGATTCCAGCCAAACTAATTTTGTACTATCAGAAATAGCAGAAATAGTTTTTTCTGCATCTGTTGTATCCACAAATTTAGTATTAATTCCTAATTTTTTATACAAATTTAGTAAACGAAATGTTCCTCCATAAATATCATCTACAGCTACTATTTCGTCTCCACATTTTAGCAATTTTAAAACAGCATCCACAGATGCTAATCCAGAAGAAAATGCTAAACTAGCACAACCATATTCCAAATTAGTTATTAAGTTTTCTAATATTTTTCTTGTAGGATTATTGGTTCTAGTATAATCAAATCCTTTATGAACACCAGGAGCTTCCTGTACGTAAGTAGAAGTTTGATATATTGGTGTAGATATTGCTCCCGTAAGAGGATCAGATAAAATGTTTTGAATAAGCTTTGTTTCTTCCTTCATCGTCATAGTTAGTTATGAAATTTCATTATTGTATGCAAATGTACTAAAAATGAAAATACAATTTTTGAAAAAAAATTTTTTTCTATAAAAACAATATTTTTTTTGGAAAAAATATAAATTTGTCTCCTATT
The DNA here is from genome assembly GCF_014251635.1 of Blattabacterium cuenoti. Taxonomy (NCBI): domain Bacteria; kingdom Pseudomonadati; phylum Bacteroidota; class Flavobacteriia; order Flavobacteriales; family Blattabacteriaceae; genus Blattabacterium; species Blattabacterium cuenoti. The sequence goes on from NZ_CP059194.1 coordinate 87,446, forward strand.
TTTCGATTTTCAGTAAATGATTTCAAAAAAGATAATATATTTATTATTCTTTTTTTTATTTTTATTTTTTGAATCTTCTGCTTCTAATTCTAATCAAAATCAAAAAAAGAATGAAAAAAATGAAAATAAAAATCAAGAAAATATAGCTAATATTATTTTGGATCATGTAAGTGATTCTCATGAATGGCATGTTGCAGGGACTCACAATCGGGGAATTATTTTTTCTTTACCAGTTATTTTATGGAATAATGGATTAGAAATTTTTTCTTCCTCTACATTTTCATCTCATAATGTGGTAAAAGGAAAATATGGGTATTATAAGATGTTTCGAGGAAAAATATATAAGACTAATTATCTTGGATTGTTATATATAAATCCAAAAGGAATTCCAAAAAATGATAAACCTTGGGATTTTTCTGTTACAAAAAATGTGGTATCCATTTTTATATCCTCTTTTTTGTTGTCTTATATTTTTATAAGAATGAAACGTAGTTATACTAATTATCAAACTAAATGGAGTTTAGGTATTTTTTTAGAATTCTTAATTTTATTTATACGGGATGAAATTGCAATTCCTAATATTGGAAATAAAAAATATAAAATATTTTTCCCTTTTTTGTTAACATCCTTTTTTTTTATATTAATTAACAATTTATTAGGTCTTATTCCAGGGTTTTCAAATGTTACAGGAAACATTAACATTACATTAATGTTAGCAGTTATGACTTTTATTGTGAGTAATACAAATGCAAATTTAAGTTATTGGAAACATATTTTTTGGATGCCAGGAATTCCAATGGGAATTAGATTGTTATTAGCGCCTATCGAATTTATTGGAATTTTTATCCGTCCATTAACTTTATGTATTCGGTTGTTTGCTAATATTACTGCTGGACATATAATTATTTTAAGTTTTATTTGTCTCATTTTTATTTTCAAAAGTTTTTTCATCGCTGGTTTTTCCATAATTTTTGGTTTTTTTATTTCTATGTTAGAAATTATGGTGGCCTTTTTACAAGCTTTTATTTTTACAACTTTGTCTGCCTTACTTATAGGAATGTCTGTTAAAAATTATGACCATGATCATGATAATGAAACGCATTAAAAATTAAATAATATGGATATAGATTTAACTTACTCAGGTTTAGCGGCTTTAGGGGCCGGTCTTGCTGTAATAGGAGCAGGATTAGGAATTGGAAAAATTGGAAGTTCTGCAATGGATGCAATTGCTAGACAACCTGAAGCTTCGAATAAAATACAGAATGCTATGATTGTAGCAGCTGCATTAATTGAAGGAGCAGCATTATTCGGAATAGTCACTACATTATTAGCTGTGTTTAAATAAAAAAAAATACCAATGGATTTAGTAACTCCTTCTATTGGACTAATTGTTTGGCATACTATAATATTTATAATACTCATGCTTTTCCTTTCAAAATTCGCTTGGAAGCCAATAATGAATTTTATAGACCAAAGAGAGGAAGAAATTAAAATATCTATTGAAAAAGCTGATCAAATGAAAAAAGAATTAAAACATATAGAAGATAAAAAAAATAGAATTTTAAAGAAAACCCATGAGAAAAGAGACATGATCTTAAAAGAAGCTATTCAAATCGGAGAAAAAATAAAATTAAAAGCTAAAGAAGAAGGAATGATAGAAAAAAGAAGAATTATAGAAGAAACAAAAAAAAATATTCAAATAGAAAAAGAAGTTGAACTTTATAAGTTAAAAAATAAAATAGGAGATATTTCTATTCGTATATCCGAAAAAATATTAAAAAAAGAGTTAGATCAAGTAGATAAACAAGATGAATTTATAAAAAAATTAGTAGATAAATTGTACTAATTTTAGTAAAAATGTTTTCAAATAAAAAAATCATTCAACATTACGCTAGAGTTTTTTTTGAGTATTCTATTACTCATATTCATAATAGTGAAATCTTTTATCTTAAAATTAAGAAAACATCTTCTTTATTAAAAGAAAATATAGATTTATATAAGATTATTCATACTTCTTTATTAAAGAAAGAAAAAAAAATAGAAATTTTCAAAAAAATACTTTATAATTTTGATGTTTTTCTTTTTCAATTTGTTAAACTATTAATTCTAAGAAAAAGAGAATCTCTTTTAGAAAAAATTTTTATAGAATATCAGAAAATATACGAAGAAGAGAAAAAAGGATTAATAAAATCTATTGTTATCTCTGCTTATCCTTTGAATAAGGAGATGCAAGAAATAATTGCACATAAAATAACAACTAATTGTCATAAAAAATATGAAAATAAAAATAAAAAAAAATTTCATATCATTAATAAAATTGATAAATCTATTATTGGGGGGTTTATATTTCGTATAGGATATAAAGAATGGAATTTTAGCGTTCAAAAACAATTGTTACATCTTATAAAAATATTTCATAAATAATTAATAAAAAATAAAAGCTTTTATTTTCATATGTCAGATATAAAATATTCTGAAATATCATCAATTCTTAAGGAAGAATTATCAAATTTTAAGTTTGAATCAAAATTATCAGAGTTTGGGATAATTGTTCAAATAGGAGATGGTGTCGTTAGATCTTTTGGACTAAATTCTGCTTTTTATGGGGAATTAGTAGAATTCCATGATGGAATAAAAGGTATGGTTTTAAATCTAGAAGAAGATCACGTTAGTATCGTTTTACTTAGTTCATCAAAAAATTTGAAAGAAGGAGATATAGTAAAAAGAACTGGAAAAATTTTGTCGATAAAAGTAGGAGAAAATATGTTAGGTCGTGTTGTTGATGTATTAGGAAGGCCTATAGATGGTAAAGGACCTATAAAAGGAAAGTTATTTGAAATGCCTTTGGAAAGAAAGGCCCCAGGAGTTATTTATAGAGAACCTGTGAAAGAACCCCTTCAAACTGGTATAAAATTTATAGATTCTATGATTCCCATAGGAAAAGGACAAAGAGAATTAATTATTGGAGATAGACAAACTGGAAAAACAACTATAGCTATTGATACGATTATTAATCAAAAAAGATTTTTTGAAAAAAAGAAACCTGTTTATTGTATTTATGTCGCCATTAGTCAAAAAGGTTCTACAATAGCTAGAATTTCAAGAATATTGCAAGAAAAAGGAGCGATGTCTTATACAATTATAGTATCTGCAACTTCTTCAGATCCAGTTTCTATGCAGGTTTTTGCTCCTTTTTCTGGAACTGCTATAGGAGAATATTTTCGGGATACTGGTCGTTCTTCTTTAGTGGTATACGATGATCTTTCAAAACAAGCGGTTTCTTATCGGGAAATATCTCTCCTACTACGACGTCCACCTGGTAGAGAAGCCTATCCAGGAGATGTTTTTTATTTACATTCTCGTCTTTTAGAACGAGCTTCTAAAATTATAAAGGATCAAAAAATGGTTGAAAAAATGAATGATATCCCATCTTCTATTAGAAAACAAATTAAAGGTGGAGGATCTTTAACTGCATTGCCTATTATTGAAACTCAATCTGGAGATATTTCTTCTTATATTCCTACTAATGTTATTTCTATTACAGATGGACAGATTTTTTTAGAAAAAGATTTATTTCATTCTGGAATTCGTCCTGCAATTAATGAAAGTATATCTGTTTCTCGTGTAGGAGGATCTGCACAAATTCAATCTATGAGAAAAATATCTGGAACTCTAAAGTTAGATCAAGCTCAATTTAGAGAATTAGAATCTTTTTCAAAATTTGGCTCTGAACTAGATTCATCTACTATGAATATTCTCAGAAAAGGAAGAATTAATATAGAAATATTAAAACAACCTCCTCATACACCTTATGATATAGCAGATCAAATAGCTATTATTTATGCTGGGACTAAAAATTTACTCAAAAAAATCCCTATTGATAAAATTTCAGATTTTGAAAAAGAATATCTTTTATATTTAAAAGAAAAACATGAAAATATCTTAAATTTTTTAAGAAATGGAATTTTTGACGAAAAAATATCTGATATTTTAGAAACAGTAGCCTTAGAACTAACTGATAAATACGTTTCTTAAATTTTTATTATGTCTAATCCAAAAGAAATTAAGAGAAGAATATTATCTATAGAATCAGTTATAAAAACAACAGAAGCAATGAAAATGATTTCTATAGTAAAATTACGAAAAACAAAAGATTTACTTATGAAAATGAAAATTTATTTAGATTATATCGAGACAATTCTTTTAGATCTTTTGTTTACAGAATCAGAATTTAAAGAAAATTTTGAAAACAATCAATATTTTTCTGAAACTGGAAAAGGAAACATGAAATTGTTTATTGTATTTACTTCTGATCGTGGTTTATGTGGTTCTTTTAATTCTTTAATTTTTGAAAAAATTAATCATATTTTTAAAAAAAAAGGATATTTACATAATGAATGCATGTTTTTTTCTATCGGTAAAAAAGGATTTGATTTTTTATGTAAAAAATATAATATGTACAATAAAAATTGGATCGGAAATGATTTATCTAATCGAAAAATTCAACTTTTAGTGTCAGAGTTAATTTCTGATTTTTTAAAAAAAAAATTTTGTTCTATTTATTTAATATACAATAATTTAAAAAAAACCTTATTTCAAGAAATAAACATAGAGAGATTTCTTCCAATTACTTATGAAAATTTTAAAAAAAAAAAGTTAGAAATATCCTACATTTTAGAACCTTCTCAAAAAAAAATATTAAATTTTATAATTCCTAAATTTTTAAATGCAAAATTACTAAAAATTTTCTTGGAATCGACCACAGCAGAACATACTGCTCGTATGATATCTATGCATAAAGCTGCAGAAAACGCATCTGACATTAAACATAATCTAATCTTAAATTATAATAAAGAAAGACAAACTACGATTACTAAAGAAATACTTGAAATTATTAGTGGATTAGAATCTTTAAATAAATAAAAAACACATAATTATGGAAAGAATGTTAACAGGAATCAGAAGCACAGGTACCCCTCACTTAGGTAATATTTTAGGAGTTATTATTCCGTCTGTATCCATAGCTAACAAAAACAAAAAACATTCTTCATTTATATTTATAGCGGATTTTCATTCTATGGTTCAAATAGATAACGTAAAAATAATAAAGAATAATACTTATCAAATTGCAGCGGCATGGTTAGCTTTTGGATTAGATATAGATAATTGTTTATTTTACAGACAATCCGATGTTTCATTAGTTACTGAATTAGCTTGGTATTTTAATTGTTTCTATCCATACCAAAGACTTTCATTAGCTCATGCTTTCAAAAAGGAATTGAAAGAAACAGATAAAGGAAAAATAAGTGTGGGGTTATTTACTTATCCTATTTTAATGGCTGCTGATATTTTACTTTATAATGCAAAACTCATTCCAGTAGGAAAAGATCAATTACAACATATAGAAATTACTCGTCGTATAGCCAATTTTTTTAATAAAAAAATAGGGAAAAAATTATTTGTATTACCTAATGCTTTTTTACAAAAAAAAAATATGTTTGTGATAGGAACAGATGGAGAAAAAATGAGTAAATCTAAAAAAAATTATATTAATATTTTTTCTTCAGATGAAGTTTTGAAAAAACAGATTATGAGTATTCGTACAGATAGTAAATCTGTAAAAGAAAAAAAAAATCCTGAAACGGATTATATCATGTCTTTATACAGTTTGATCGCTCCTTTAGACAAAATAGAGATTATGAAAAAAAGATATATCAGAGGAGGATATGGATACTTTGAGGCAAAAATTGCATTATACGAACATATTATTCATAAATTTTCCTCGGAGAGAGAGAAATTTTTTTATTTTTTGAAAAACAAATCTTTATTAGATCATATTTTATCTTTGGGTGCTAAGAAAGCGAAAAACATAGCCTACAAAAGATTAAATTGCATTAGAAAACATTTGAGATTCAATTCTATAATTTGATTTATCAAATGTCATTATGACATCATTATAATTTTTGGCAAATCTTTTGCCCACAGTCCGTAGAATTATATTGAAAAATATTTTTTATATTATGGATATCAATATCAACCAAAAACAAAAAAATACTGAAAAACAGTCAAATCCATCTAATGATATGTCTGATGGAGTATTCTCCTCTTGTAAAAGAGAAATACATGATCCATTAAAAAAAGAAATTGAGTTTCTTAAAGAAGAATTAAAAAAAGAAAAAGAAGAAGAATTAAAAAAAGAAAAAGATAAATTTTTACGTCTTTTTGCAGAATTTGAGAATTATAAGAAACGTATTCAAAAAGAAAGATTTGATATTTTCAGAAATGTTCATGAACAAATTCTTATAGATTTAGTTCCGATTTTAGATGATTTTGAACGAGGAATTAAAGAATTAAAAAAATATAAATATAAAGATGAACATCTTGTAAAGGGAGTTTTTTTGATACAAGAGAAACTTATTAAAATTTTAAAAGAAAAAGGATTGAATAAAATCAAAATAAAAAAAGGAGATGATTTTAACACAGATTTTCATGAGGCTATAACACAAATTCCAGCTGTTACAGAAAATTTGAAAGGAAAAATTATAGAAATCATAGAAGCTGGATATATTCTAAAAGAAAAAGTGATACGTCATGCTAAAGTTATTACCGGAAAATAATAATTCATAATTTTTATCTTCATGATGAAAAAAGATTATTACGAAGTATTAGGAGTTTCTAGAAACGCTTCTCCAGAAGAAATAAAAAAAGCTTATCGAAAACTAGCAATAAAATATCATCCAGATAAGAATTTAGATAATAAAAAAAAAGCGGAAGAAAAATTTAAAGAAGCAGCTGAAGCTTATGAAATTTTAAGCAATCCAGAAAAAAGACAACGTTATGATAAATTTGGACATTCTGGAGTGAAAGGAAATCGGGCTGGTTCAGGAATGAACATGGAGGATATTTTTGCAAATTTTGGAGATATTTTTGCAGATGCGTTTGGAGAAGGTTTTTCCAGTTTTGGATTTGGAAGATCCAACATACATAAAACTATTAAAGGGAGTGATTTAAGAATCAGAGTAAAACTTTCATTAGAAGAAATAGCTAATGGAGTAGAAAAAAAAGTTAAAGTAAAGAGACTCAAAGTTGCTAAAGGAATACAATTTAAAAATTGTATTCCTTGTAATGGTAGTGGTCAAATAATACGAATAACCAACACTATTTTAGGAAGAATGCAAACCACTTCTCAATGTGGGACATGCTCTGGAACGGGGAAAATCATTGAAAATATTCCTTATGGAGCTAATAAACATGGATTAATTAAAGAAGAAGAATTAGTAAATATTAAAATTCCCGCAGGTCTTACAGAAGGAATTCAATTAAAAGTTTCTGAAAAAGGGAATGAAGCCCCATTTGGTGGAATTTCTGGTGATTTGATTGTATTAATTGAGGAAATTCCTCATCCTAAATTAAAAAGAGAAGGGAGCAATCTTCATTATGATTTGTACATATCATTTCCAGATGCAATATTGGGTTCTTTAAAAGAAGTACCTACCATTAATGGAAAAGCAAGAATAAAAATAGATCCAGGAACACAATCAGGAAAGACTCTGAGGCTAAAAAATAAAGGATTACCTAATCTTGAAGGATATGGATATGGGAGCCTTTTAATTCATGTGAATGTTTGGACTCCAAAAAAAATTAATGAAGAACAAAGAAAATTTTTTGAAAGAATGAGAAAAAATGAAAATTTTCTTCCTCATCCTGGAAATTCAGAAAAATCGTTTTTTGATCGTGTAAGGGAGATGTTTTCTTAAAAAAGAAAATAAATTTTTATCGAAATGCAAAAAGTAATAGTTGGGCTTTCAGGAGGAGTAGATTCAAGTGTAGCTGCATTAATTCTTAAAAAAAGGGGGTATGAAGTCATTGGTTTGTTTATGCATAATTGGGAAGATAAAGATTCTAATAATAAATGTACTTGGAAAGAAGACAGCATTGATGCTATGTTAGTTGCTAAACAATTAGATATTCCCTTTCAAGTCGTAGAAATGAAAAATGAATACGAAAAACATGTTATCAATTATATGTTTAACGATTATAGATCAGGAAAAACCCCTAATCCAGATGTTTTGTGTAATAGAGAAATAAAATTTAATGTTTTTTTGAAAAAAGCCCTTGATTTAGGAGCGGATTTTATTGCTACAGGACATTATGTAAATAAAGAAAAAATTGTAAAAAATCAAAAAACGATTTATCGTCTTTTGATTGGAAAAGACCTTGATAAAGATCAATCATATTTTTTATGTCAATTAACGCAATATCAATTGAAAAAATCCTTATTTCCATTAGGTTTATTGACTAAAAATCAAGTGAGAAAAATAGCAAAAAAGCATAAATTATGGAATGCTTCTAAAAAAGAATCTCAAGGTTTATGTTTTGTAGGAAAAATCAATTTACCAGATTTTCTCAAAAAAAGAATTCCTCCAAAAAAAGGAGAAATAGTATACATTAATTCTAATACATCAGTATATCAAGAAAAAAAATTTTTTTCTTCTAAAGAAAAAGAATTATTTTTTCTATCTAGAAAAAAAAAATACAAAAAATCAGATGGAAAAATAATTGGGTATCATCAAGGTGCTCCTTATTTTACTAAAGGACAGCGAAAGGGGATAGCATTAGGAGGTTATAAAGAACCTCTTTTTGTTATAGATACTGATATTAAAAACAATATTGTTTATACAGGTATGGGGAAACAACATCCAGGATTGTACAATAAATCTTTGTTTATTCAGGAAAAAAACATCCATTGGATACGAAAAGATCTTACTATTTTTGAAGGGGAACAAATGGATGTATTTTGTCGAATTCGTTATAGACAACCATTACAAAAATCAAAATTATATAAAATAAAAAAAGGAATGTTCATCGAATTTGAGCACATGCAATGTGCTATAACGGAAGGACAATTTGCAGCTTGGTATCTTGGAAAAGAATTAATAGGGTCAGGAGTTATTTATATTATTTTATATTTTTTTTCAAAAATTGAATATATTTTATAAATATAAAATTTTGTTTTATAATTTTTTCAAAAAGACAGTTTTTTTTGAAAAAAAGAAAAAATACATTGTTTAAACAATTTCTTAATTGAAAACTTTACAATATATTCATTAATAAATCAAAAAATAATAATATTATAAAAATAAATACCTAAAAACCGCTTTTATATAATCTATTTTTTCATATTTTTGCATATTATATAATTCAAAATTTGTATAGTTTAGTTCATAAAAACTATTCAAGTTCGGTGTTATTTTTTTATCCCTACTTGATAGCTCAGTAGGGCTTTTTGATTTATTAAAATATTTCATGAAAAAAAGAATTAACGATTTTAGCAAGAAAATTACAAAAGAACCTAATTTACCAGCAGCACATGCTATGTTGTATGCTACAGGAATGAAAGAATCCGATTTTCATAAAGCTCAAATAGGAATAGTTAGCAACTGGTACGAAGGAAATCCTTGTAATATGCATTTAAATAAATTGTCTAAAATAATAAAATCATCGGTTGTAACTAAAGATTTAGTAGGATTTCAATTTACTACTATTGGAGTAAGCGATGGAATTACTATGGGGACATCAGGAATGAGATATTCGCTTCCTTCTAGGGAATTAATAGCAGACAGTATAGAGACTGTAGTCGCCTCTCATCATTATGATGGAGTAATAGCTATACCTGGATGTGATAAAAATATACCAGGAGTAATGATCGCTTTACTACGATTGAATAGACCTTCTATAATTGTATATGGAGGAAGTATTTCTTCTGGTTATTATAATGGAAAAAAATTAGATGTCGTTTCATCTTTCGAAGCTTTAGGAAAAAAAAACACCTTTCAAATCACTGAAAATGAGTATAATAATATTGTAAAGAATTCTTGCCCAGGACCAGGATCTTGTGGAGGGATGTATACAGCAAATACTATGGCTTCTGCTTTAGAAGTTATGGGAATGATGCTCCCTTACTCTTCTTCTTCTCCTTCAACAAGCGAAAATAAGAAAATAGAATGTGAAAAAGTTTCTATATATATTAAAAATTTATTAAAAAAAGAAATCAAACCAAAAGATATAGTAACAAAAACTTCTATAGAAAATGGGGTAAAATTAGCGATGTGTTTGGGGGGATCTACTAATTTGATTTTACATTTTTTAGCTATTGCTAAATCGGCAAATATTGATTTTTCTTTAAAAGATTTTCAAAAAATTAGCAATCAAGTTCCTCTCATCGGAAATCTAAAACCTAGTGGGATTTTTTTAATGGAAGATATTCATATGTACATAGGAGGTATGCCGGTTATTATAAAATATTTATTGAATGAAGGAATATTATCAGGAGACTGTTTAACCGTTACTGGAGAAACATTATCCAAAAATATGAAAAATATCCCAAATATAACTTTTAATCAAAAAATTATTCATCCTTTAGAAAAACCCATAAAAAAAAACGCACATATTAGAATTTTGTACGGAAATTTATCCCCCGAAGGGGCAATCGCCAAAATTACTGGAAAAGAAGGAACAATTTTTCGGGGTATGGCTAATGTTTTTGATTCTGAGGAAGAAGCAAATCAAGCTATTTTAAACAATAAAATCTTACCTGGAGTAGTCATTGTTATTCGATATGTAGGGCCAATAGGTGGTCCAGGAATGCCAGAAATGTTAAAACCAACATCTTATATTATGGGATCCGGATTAGGAAAAAAAGTAGCCCTTATTACAGATGGTAGATTTTCAGGAGGATCACATGGTTTTGTTGTAGGACATATCACTCCAGAAGCACAATCTGGAGGATTAATAGCTTTAGTCCAAAATAAAGATTTCATTAAAATAGACACGGAAAACAACATCATTACTCTTGAAGTAGAAGATGAAGAAATAGAAAAAAGGAGAAAATCATGGATTCCTCCTTTATTAAAAGTTCAAAAAGGATATTTATACAAATATACAAAAATGGTGTCTCCAGCTTCTGAAGGATGCATTACAGATCAATTTTAGTTGTGTATGGGAACAAAGTTATTCTATGGTTCAGAAATAGTAATAAAAGCACTCTTATATGAAGAGGTAGAATACATATTTGGATATCCAGGTGGTGCTATTATGCCAATATATGATTCTTTACACGATTATCTAGATTCCATTTCGCATATTCTTATGCGTCACGAACAAGGATCTATTCATGCAGCACAAGGATACGCTAGAGCAACTGGAAAAATTGGTGTATGTTTTACAACTTCAGGTCCAGGCGCTACTAATTTAATTACTGGATTAGCAGATGCTTTGATAGATAGTACCCCTATTGTCTGCATTACTGGACAAGTCTCTTCTCATTTATTAGGAACTGATGCTTTTCAAGAAACAAACATTATAGATATTTCTATTCCTGTAACAAAATGGAATATTCAAGTTTTAAAAGCGAAGGATATTTGTGAATCAATTCAAAAAGGATTTTTTATCGCTAAAAAAGGTAGACCAGGCCCTGTATTGATAGATATTACTAAAGATGCTCAGTTTCAAAAAACTGTGTTTCACTACACACGTTGTGAATATATAAAAAATTTTCATCCATATCCTTGTATAGAAAACGAAAAAATAATAGAAGCGGCAAATTTAATTAATTCGGCTAAAAGTCCTTTAATTCTTGTAGGTCAAGGAGTAATTTTAGCTGAAGCAGAAGAAGAATTTAAAGAATTTGTTGAAAAAACTGGAATTCCAGTAGCTAGTACTTTATTAGGATTAGGAGCGTTAAATAGTAATCATCATTTATATGTAGGAATGTTAGGGATGCATGGTAATTATGCTCCTAATATTTTAACTAATCAATGTGATATTCTTATTGCGGTTGGTATGCGATTTGACGATCGTGTAACTGGAGATATTAAAAAATATGCGAAACAAGCTAAAATCATTCATTTAGAGATAGATTCTTCTGAAATAGATAAAAATATTTTATGTCATATCCCAATTTTGGGAGATTGCAAAACATCTTTGAAAAAATTGATTTTCTATGTTAAAAAATATTTTCATAAAGAATGGATAGATAAATTTTTTCATCTTAAAGAAAAAGAGAAAGCTATAGTAATACAAGGTGATCTAAATCCAAAAAAAGAAGGGATTACCATGGGTGAAGTGATCAAATGGATCAATCTATATAAGCAAAACAATGCGATTCTTGTAACTGACGTAGGACAACATCAAATGATAGCTTCAAGATATTTCAATTTTACTTACAAAAAAAGTCAAATAACTTCTGGAGGATTGGGGACTATGGGGTTTGCTTTACCTGCTTCTATAGGAGCTCGATTAGGATCGAAAAATAGACAAGTTATTTGCGTTGTAGGAGATGGAGGAATACAAATGACAATACAAGAAATGGGAACTATTTTACAAAATAATATTCCCATTAAGATCATACTATTAAATAATAATTTTTTGGGAATGGTCCGTCAGTGGCAACAGCTTTTTTTTGATAAACGTTATTCCTGTACAGAATTAGTTAATCCAGATTTTATAAAATTAGCTAATGCTTATAACATAAAAGCAAAAAAAGTGAATAAAAGAGAAGAATTAAAAGAATCAGTAAAAAAAGCATTAAATCATGAAAAAGCATTTTTATTAGAAGTTGTAATAGAAAAAGAAGACAATGTTTTTCCTATGATTCCTGCAGGAGCCGCTGTAGATGAAATTCGTTTAACATAATTATAAAAATATAATAATATATAACACTATGAAGTATCAATTTAGAATAATAATTTTAGGAGAAAAAGAAACAAGATTATTAAGTAGAATTCTTATTCTATTAAATCGAAGAAATCTAAAAACTAATCATATTAACGTAAATGTATCTAGTAATAATAAAAATGAAACAATCAGAAATGTTCAATATCTTATTGACTTAGAATGCAAGGAAGAACAATTATTTAAAATCAAAAAATTAATTGAAAAGTTAATTGGAATTATTCATGTTTACTATTACAGATTAGAAGAAAAAAATTCCAGAAGAAATTCATGGAAAAAAATGGATTTACCACTAGCAACATATTAAATTCCTTAAATTAAATTTAAACAAAAGTTATGAAACTTAAATTTGGATCGATAGAAGAAACTATCATTACAAGAGATGAATTTCCATTATCTAAAGCTAGAGAAATTTTAAAAAAAGAAACTATTTCTGTTTTAGGTTATGGAGTTCAAGGTCCTGGACAATCTCTAAACTTAAGAGATAATGGATTTCAAGTGATAGTAGGACAAAGAAAACATTCTTTATCTTGGAAAAAAGCCTTAAAAGATGGATGGATAGAAGGTGAAAATCTTTTTTCTTTAGAAGAAGCTTCTGAAAAAGGAACAATACTCATGTATTTGTTATCAGATGCAGGACAAATCGCTTTTTGGCCTACTCTTAATAAATATTTAACTGAAGGAAAATCTTTATATTTTTCACATGGGTTTGGATTAACTTTTTGTAATCAAACAAAAATATCTCCTTCTAAAAATATAGATATTTTTTTAGTAGCCCCCAAAGGATCCGGAACTAGTTTAAGAAGACTTTTTAAACAAGGAAAAGGAATTAATTCCAGTTATGCTATTTATCAGGATTATAGTGGAAACAGTTTAAAAAAAACTTTGTCAATTGGAATTGGAATAGGTTCTGGATACTTATTTGAAACAAATTTTAAAAATGAAGTCTATTCTGATTTAGTAGGAGAAAGAGGGACTTTGATGGGAGCTATACAAGGCATTTTTTCTGCACAATACCAAATATTACGAGATAAAGGGCATTCTCCTTCAGAATCTTTTAACGAAACAGTAGAAGAATTAACTCAAAGTTTAATGCCACTTGTATCTGAAAAAGGAATGGATTGGATGTATGCTAATTGCTCTACCACTGCACAAAGAGGCGCTTTAGATTGGTGGAAAAAATTTAGAGATGCTACTCTTCCAATATTTCAAGAATTATATGAAGAAGTTTCTTCTGGCAATGAAGCAAAAAGAATTATTAAAGCTAATAGTCATATAAATTATAGAGAAGAATTACAAAAAGAATTGAAAGACCTAAGAAAAAGTGAATTATGGAAAGTAGGATCCATGATTCGTAATCTTAGACCGGAAAAAAAAGATCAAAATTAATAAGATTTACTCATTTTTATTTTTAAAGGATTGAAAAATAAGTTTAAAGGATATTTTCCTTCTTACAAAGAAATAATTAAAGCTAAAAATATATTAAAAGATATCATTTATGAAACTCCATTACAGAAAAATTATATTTTATCAGAAAAATATAAAGCTAATATTTTTCTAAAAAGAGAAGACTTACAAATCATACGTTCATACAAAATTAGAGGAGCTTATAATAAAATTAAAAGTTTATCTCATACAGAACCAGAACAACTTAAAAAAGGGATTATTTGTGCAAGTGCAGGGAATCATGCACAAGGGGTAGCTTATTCTTGCAGTATATTAAAAATACAGGGAAAAATCTATATGCCTAGCACTACTCCTAAACAAAAAGTGGAAAGAGTAAAAATGTTTGGAAAAGAATATGTTGAAATTATTCTTATAGGAGATACTTTTGATGCAGTCAGTTATGAAGCAATGAAAGATTGTAAAAAAAATGAAAAAATTTTTATTCATCCTTTTGATGATATTAAAATTATTGAAGGGCAAGCTACTGTTGGATTAGAAATATTACAACAATCTATTTCAGATATAGATTATGTTTTTATTCCTGTTGGAGGAGGGGGATTAGCTTCTGGTGTAAGTAGTCATTTTAAAGAATTTAGTCCTAAGACTAAAATCATAGGAGTAGAACCTCAAGGAGCTCCATCTATGAGTTATTCTTTAAAAAAAGGAAAAATTGTTGAATTAAAAACAATAAATAGATTTATTGATGGAGCTTCAGTTAAAAAAGTAGGAGAATTAAATTTTAATATATGTAATCAAACATTATTTGAGATTATAACTGTTCCTGAGGGAAAAGTTTGCACAACAATTTTGGATTTATACAATTTAGAAGCTATTGTTGCAGAACCTGCTGGAGCTCTTTCAATAGCGGCTTTAGATTTTTATTCTGATAAAATAAAAGGAAAAACCATTGTTTGCATTTTAAGTGGAGGAAATAATGATATTACTAGAACGGAAGAGATTAGAGAAAGATCTCTTTTGTATGAAGAAAAAAAACATTATTTTATTGTAAAATTTCCACAAAGAGCTGGTGCTTTAAAAGAATTTGTGAATAATATTTTGGGGACAAAAGATGATATTACCTATTTTGAATATTCTAAAAAAACTTCTAAAGAAGAAGGACCAGCAGTAATAGGAATAGAATTGGCAGATAAAAACGAATTTTCTGGATTACTAGGAAGAATGAAAAAATATAAGGTTCATTTTCAATATTTAAATAAAAATCCAGATTTATTTCGTGTTCTTATATGAAAGAATAAATATGATAAAATAATTATTTTGTACCCACGACTGGATTTGAACCAGCACATCCTTATCGGATACCACCCCCTCAAAGTGGCGTGTCTACCATTTTCACCACGTGGGTATTACATCCCAAAAAAATAAAATTTCAATTTATCATTTACTATATCATATGAATAATTGAATAATAAAATCCATATCTGCATATCTATTCAAATATATAATTTCTTGATATTTCATCAAAAAAAAATATAAGCTATCTTTGAATGAATTATGAATTCTATTCAAATCAAAATAATATGAATATAGCAATAATAGGATATGGAAAAATGGGAAAAGCTGTAGAGAGAATAGCAAAAATTAGAAATCATAAAATTTCATTATGTTATGATGGAACTCCTTCTTTACATTTATTGAATAATTCAAATTCAGATGTAGCAATAGAATTTAGTCAACCTGATTCTGCATTCAACAATGTAAAAATTTGTATAGAAAATGATATTCCTATAGTGAGTGGAACTACAGGATGGCTAGAAAAATTTAAAATTATTAGAAAAATATGTAAAGAAAAAAATGGATCTTTTTTATATTCTTCAAATTTTAGTATTGGAATGAATATTTTTTTTGAAATTAATCAAAAATTATCAAAATTATTACATTCATATTCTAAAGATTATGAAGTTACAATAGAGGAAATTCATCATAAGGAAAAAATAGATAAACCCAGTGGAACTGCACTTTCTCTAGCAAGAGATATAGTAAACAATAAAATGAAAGATACATGGATTTTGGATGATAAAAAAACAAAAAATCAGATTTTAATTTTATCAAAAAGGTTGAATAATGTTCCCGGAATACATATCGTAAAATATGAATCTAAAATGGAGGATATAAAAATACAACATAAAGCTCATAGTAGAGAAGGATTTGCTTTGGGAGCAGTTATTTCTGCAGAATGGATCCAAAATAAAAAAGGAATTTTTTCTATGAAAGAGGTTTTAGGAATATAAAGGAATATAAAATATCTTTTTATGCTTCAATATTTTATTTTTAGTGGGGTTTTTTTATTTTTTGAACATGTTTTTCATATTTTGGGTACATGGAAATTTTATAAAAAATTGGGGATAAAATCTTGGAAGATTTTTATTCCCATATATAATATTTTCATTCTTTTAAAAATTTATAAAAAATCTATATGGTGGATTTTTCTATTACTTGTTCCATTAACTAGTATAATGTTAATTTTTATTTTGTGGATGGATTTAATTTTTTCGTTTTTAGAAAAAACGAAAAAAAATATTATTTTATTTTTCTTATCTGCAGGTTTATATATTTTTTACATAAATTTTTTTAAAAAAATTCAGTTATTAAAAATTGAAAATATAAATGTAAATGCAAAAAAAAAAGAAGATAATATAGGAATTTTATTAGCTGTGATTTTTTCTTTTATCACTCATACTTATATAGTTCAACCTTTTGTTATTCCTACTTCTTCTATGGAAAAAACTTTATTGGTAGGAGATTTTATACTAGTCAGTAAAATTCATTATGGATTACGAATGCCTATGTCTCCTATCTCTATTCCTTTTACACATAATAATATTATTGGAAATATAAAATCTTATATTTCTATTTTTCAATGGCCTTATTTTCGTTTTCCTTCCATACAGACTGTGCAAAGAAATGATATAATCGTCTTTAATTTTCCTAAAGATTATCATCATAAAATAATAGATAGAAAAGATCATTATATTAAACGTTGTGTAGGGTTACCAGGAGATTTAATCTCCATTAAAAATGGAATTTTATTTGTTAATCATAAAAAAGAAAAATTTTTTTCTGAAAAACAACAAGCTTATTTTATTAAAACGGAAAATATTCCTTTAAATATAGAATATCTTAAAAATAAAATGGATATTGAAGATATTGAATATATTGGGGAAAAGAATGATGAATTTTTTTATCAAATTATGTTGAACGAAAAAAAAGCAGATCAGATAAAAAATTTATTCGAAAACATAGTTTTTATAAAAAAATATATTCTTCCTATTCATTTTAAAGAGCATTCTATATTTTCTAATTATTTTGATTGGAATAGAGATTTTTTTGGCCCATTACATACCCCTAAAAAAGGGGAATTCATTAAATTAAATTCAAAAAATATTCATGTTTATAATGATATTTTTACTTATGAAAAAGTTAATAAATTCGATATTTTTTATAAAAAATATTATAAAGTAAAAAATAATTATTATTTTATGATGGGGGATAATAGACATAATTCATCCGATTCTCGTTATTGGGGTTTTGTTCCAGAAGATCATATAGTAGGAAAACCTATATTCATATGGATGAGTATCGATTGGAATAGAGAAAGTCCTTTAAATATGTTTCATTGGAAATTTCGTTGGGACCGCATCATGAAAACAATAAACGGAAAACATTCTTATTTGTCTTTATTTTTTTTGTTTTCATTTGTATATTTAATTTATTTTTTGTTTAAAAACGAAAAATCATCAACTCAATAAAAAGTGTTTCTTTTAAAAAAACTTCCTATAAAATAACCAGATAAAATGCCACCGATATGGGCAAAATGAGCAACTCCAGGCGCTAAATTAAAAACAGACGAAATAAAACTTCCAAAAATAAAAATGATCAGAGCTTTCCTAACTGCTATTGGAAAGGGAAAAGGGAGAATAAAAATTTTATGTTCCGGAAAAAATTTAGCAAAAGCTCCTACTATTCCACTAACAGCTCCAGAAGCCCCCATCATAGGAGAATACATAGAGCTATAAATATTAATTTTTTGTTCTTCATTTAAATAATCTAACGTTTTTTTAGCTTGCGAAAAATCTAAAGTTTGAACAAAGTAATATAAAACACTAGTATTAAAAATAATTTGAAATAATGCGGCTAAAATACCTGATAAAAAATATATAATTATAAATTTTTTAACCCCTAACAGAGTTTCTATTTGTCCTCCAAACATGAATAAAGCCAACATATTAAAAATTATATGCAAAAAAAGTCGTTTAGAGTGTACAAACATATGAGTCAAAATTTGATAGAATTCAAATCGTTCATCTAAAGGATGATATAATGAAAGTAAGGACTCTATTTTATATTGTGAAAAAACAAAAATAGCTGTATACACAAGTATATTTATACTAATTAAATGTTTGACAGCATCTGAATGAAAATTTGTATAAAAATTCACTTTTTAAAAAAGGTTTTTGCTTAATACAAAAAATATAGGATCTCCTGAATACGTATAATTTGGGTTTTGACAAGAAAATAAATCTTTAATTATACATTCCATTTTTTCAGGATATAATTTTGTGCCGTATTTTATAGACGCGGATTTGGATATAATTTGAAGAAGTTTTTTTTTATTATTTTTTTCTCCTTTAATAAAATTAGATGTTATAATATTTTGAATAACTTCAACCAAGATATTTTGATGAATCTTTTCAGGTACAGAATACAAATAAGCTGATTCGTTACAAATATATAAATGAAATCCAAGATTGATCAAGTCATTTTTTATATTATTCAAAGAAATAGATTCTTTTTTTAAAAGATTTACTTTTATAGGAAAAATGAATTGTTGACTTACCAAGTTTTTTTTTCTTAAAAAAAATTCAAATAATATGTTTTGATGTGCTCTATGTTGATCTACCAATATTATGTACTTATTATTCAATACAAAAATTATATACCTTCTGTTAATCTGAAGAGTCTTTATTTCTGTTTTATGAGAAACATAATCATATAATTCATTCGTTAAATTTTTGAATATATTAGAATCAGATTCATTTTCATTGATTTTATTAACCCAATTTTCTAGTTGTATGACTTTTTCTTTCTCAGAAAGTTTATCGTAAAAATTATTTAATAAATAATCCTTTTTTATGGATTTACAAGATAAAAAAATATCATAGTTTTTTAATTCTTTATTTTTTATTTTATATTGATGAAATAGGATGTTTTTAATTTCTTGTTGAATCATTACACCAATCATCTCTTCTTCTTCTAATTTCACTTCTTTTTTCGTTGGGTGGATATTCCAATTTATTAAACTAGAATCTAAAAAAATAAAAATAAAATAAGAAGCTGTTTTGAAATCTTTTAAAAAACCATCATAAGCATGAACAATTTTTTTATGTAAAAATAGATGTGTAACACAACGTCGATTAACCCATAAAAATTGATCTCCCTTTTTTATAGAACTATCTGGAATACTAACAAATCCTTCTATAAGGATTCTATTTTTTTTTATAAATATAGAAACTAAATTTTTTCTTTTATTTTTAATAATTTCTTTGATTCTTTCTATTAAAGAAGTTTTTTTTAAATAAAAAATAATTTTATCGTTATGATAAAAGCGATATGTTATATTTCTGTGTGCTAGAACAATTTTATAAAATTCATAAATAATATGTTGAAATTCTATTCTATCAGATTTTAAGAATTGCCTCCTAGCGGGAAGTTTATAAAAAATATTTCTTACAGAAACTCTTGTTCCTTTAAGAATATTTATAGGAATTTGTTTTTTTATTTTTCCTTCTTGCACAAAAAGGTGAATTCCTAGTAGATTTTCTTGATTTTTAGTTTGGATCTCTAATTGAGAAATAAAGGCTATAGAAGCTAAAGCTTCCCCCCTGAAACCTTTTGTTTTAATTTTTAAAATATCATCAGTTTTTTTAATTTTTGAAGTAGCATGTCTTTGAATACTCATTTTAGCATCATCAATACTCATTCCTATTCCATCATCTATCAATTGAATCAATGTTTTCCCTGAATCTTTGATAAAAATATTAATCGTTTTAGCGTTTGCATCTATTGCATTCTCTAAAAGTTCTCTTAAAACAGAAGAAGGACGTTGGATTACCTCTCCTGCAGCTATTTGTTGAATCACTTTTTCAGGCAAAAATTGAATAATATTTTTCATTTATTTTATAGATTTTCTAAATAAAGACATATATATAGCTGTTTTAGCACATTCTATTCCCTTATTTCCATTTTTTCCGCCTGATCTATCAAAAGATTGTTGTTGATTCCTATCAGAAAGGACACAAAATATAACAGGAACATCATATAGTATGTTAATATCTTTAATACCATGCGAAATAGCTTGACATAGATATTCAAAATGAGGAGTATCTCCTTGTATCAGGGATCCTATTGCAATGATTGAATCAAAATTGTAACAATGAGCTATTTTTTTAGAAGAATAAATTAGTTCATAACTTCCAGGAACTTCCCAAGTTTGAATTTTTTCTTTCAATACTCCTGATTGAATTAAAGTTTCATAAGCTCCTTTATATAATCTACTCGTAATTTCTCTATTCCATAGAGAAACAACAATAGCAAATTTCAAATTTGCATTTTTTATTTTTTCTTTATCTAATAAATAAGCAGGATTTGTCTTCATAAACATAATTTATAACTTATTTTCAATAAACATAAGATATTTTTCAATGTTTTTTTTATACAAAAAAAAAGGATATTTTTTTTCTATTTTTTTTAAAAAATATTTAGAATCTTTATATCTTTTCATATAAAAATTGAGTAACGCTATTTTGTAATAATAAAGAGGAGTCGTGATTTCATTTTCTCTTATATTTGCTGCTATGATGTAATTTTTTAAAGCTTCTTTTTTATTTTTTATTTGACTGAAAGCATCACCTATAATTCCGTATTTCATAGAAGATAAAATTTCATCTTTTGCGGAAAAACTTGTCATCATTTTTATAGACTCTTTGTAGTCCCCCAACTTATAATAGCAAATTCCTGCATAAAATTTAGATATATTTCCTGCTTTAGTGAAAGGAAATTTAGAAGCTATCCCTGAAAATCCTAAATAATTAATTTTAATATTTTTTTTATTTAAGGCCTTATCTATGTCTCCTTGAGAAAGATATTGTTGAGCATAACTCAATTCTTTCATCGCTTTTTCTTCTGAGGGGTATAATAAAAATTTATTTAAAAGAAAATATGTCCCCGTTATTATGATTATAAATATGATAGAAAAAAAAATTGTCTTTACTTTCATGTCATGACATTGATTTATTACAAAAATGTAACTATAATATTCTATCAAATTTAATTTTTTTCATTTTAATGCTATATATTATCTAATTCATTTTTTTTCTTATAACTTCTATAGTTTTGATCCTTTTGTGATCAATACTTTTTATAATAAAAGAATAATTTAAAAAATTTATTTTTTGTTTTTTTTTAGGAAATTCTTTATTTATTTCCATAATAAATCCCCCTAAAGTATCTGCTTCTCCTTTTTGATTTTCAAAAAAAATTTCTTCTTTAATATTCATAATACGATAAAAATTAATTAAAGATGTTTTGCCATCAAATAAATAATTATCTTGGTTTAATTTAGAATAGGACATATCTTCTTCATCAAATTCATCAATAATATCTCCTACTATTTCCTCAATTACATCTTCAAGAGTAACTAATCCAGATGTACCTCCGTATTCATCTACCACAATAGCTAAATGTATTTTTCTTTTTTTAAAATCACTTAAAAGATCATCTATCTTTTTTTTTTCTGGAACAAAAAAAGGAATATGAATGAGTTTATTCCATTTAAAACTTTTGTCATAAATAAATGGAAGAAGATCTTTAGCAAATAGAACTCCTTCTATATCATCAATACTGTCTTTGTAAACAGGAATACGAGAGTATCCTTGATTACGGACTAATTCTAAAACATCGGAAAAATTTTTATTGCTATTTAAAGCAAACATATCTATTCTTGGAGTCATAATTTGATGTGTTTCTGTATTTCCAAAATCAACAATTCTTTGTAAAAACTGACGTTCTTTAATATTTTTTTGATTTTTAGACGTAATTTTCAAAGCTTTTGAAAGCTGATCTACAGAAATCAGATTCTTTTTTTTTATTACTTTTTTTTCTATAGACTTTGAAATGAAAATTATGATTTTACTTATTGGATCTAATATTTTACTAAGAATGATTAAAGGCTTTGCCATAAAAATAGCAAAACGAAAATTATTTTTACTAGCATATATTTTAGGTATTATTTCTCCAAATAAAAGTAAAATAAAAGTAAGAACGACTACCTCTAAAAGGAAATTTATGGGTACACGAAGTCGGTTATAAATAATAAAATTTTTTTTTTGTAAAAATTCTGTTATAAAATAAGAACTTAATATGACAATTCCAATATTAGAAATATTATTGGATATTAATATTGTTGCTAAAAGTTTTTTTTTCTCTCTTAGAATTTTAAATACAATATTCCCTTTAGAAGAGTTTTTTTTTCTCTCTTTGTCAAGAGTTTTTTTTTCAATACAAAAAAAAGCAGTTTCTGATCCAGATATTAATGCAGAAAATAATAACAATATTATTATTAATGCAAAATAAAAAACTAAATATAAAGTTTTTTCTAAAAAAACATTCGTCGAAGATTCTTTTTCCAACAGATTAAATTTTGATAATAATTTTTAGAAAAGAAAATGTAAAATTTATATGATAAAAAACGGATCCCTTATTCATATACACATAGGGTTCTATAGAAAAATAAAAACTAAATCATTTTTTCATGTTTTAAAAATAAAATAATAGGACGAGGAAAAGGGAACTCTCCTATTTTATTATGTGGTATAAAAAAAAAATTATTAAATAATATATTTTTTTTAAAATCTTGTAAAACTTCACAATTAAAAAATAAAATTGATAAAATTTGATGAGTAAGTTTATGTTTGATTTTATAGATCAAAGTGCTAGAAACAACTACACGAAATTTTTCCCAAATTTTATCTTTTATTTCATGAATTGAAAGATTTTTTTTTGATTCTATTAAAGGAAAATCATAAAGGCCCTTCCATATATCTTTAGTTGATCTTTTATTTATACAAATATTATGATTCCGATCACATATGAAAAGATAATAAAAAAATCTATGTTTTATAAATTTTTTTATTTTTTTTACAGGTAATTTATGTACAGTTTCATTTTTAATGGAAAAACAAGAGTCTTTCACTGGACATAACAAACATTTAGGATTTTTTGGAGTACATAAAATCGAACCCAAATCCATAATTGCTTGATTAAAAATTCCTGGTTGTTTAAAATCTATTATTTTTGATACAATAATTCTAAACATATTTTTTGTAGTAGTAGATGTGATGTCATTGTAAATTCCAAAATATCTAGAAAATACTCTGCAAGCATTTCCATCAATAGCCGGTATAACTTCATGAAAACATATAGATGCTATAGCTGCTCCTGTATACAAACCTATTCCTTTATACTTTATTAATTCTTGATATTTTTTTGGAAAAGAATTTTTATCATTTTTTAATTTTTTAGCAAAAGAATGCAAATATTTTGCTCTAGAATAATAGCCCAGTCCTTCCCATTTTTTCAAGACATCTTTCTCTTCTGCTTGAGCTAGTTTTTCTAAACTAGGAAATTTTTTTATAAAGTTTAAATAATACTTTATGGTTTGTGAAACTCTTGTTTGTTGCAACATAAACTCTGAAACCAATATATGATATGGATTTTTAGTTTCTCTCCAAGGAAGTTTTCTATGATTTTTTTTGTACCAATTTATTATTTTTTTGGAAAAATCCATATCTATTTAATTTTAGAGCAATTTTATAAAAAATTGGTATATTTAGGAAACCGAATTTTGTTATTCGATATAATGATTAAACATGACAAAAGCAGATATAATAACAGAAATCATATCAGAAACTGGATCTGAAAGAATTGATACGCAAAAGGTGATAGAAACATTTATGAAAAAAATAAAACAAAGTTTAACATCTGGAGAAAATGTTTATCTAAGAGGATTTGGATCATTTATTATTAAATATCGAGCGAAAAAACTTGGACGCCATATATCCAAAGATATGTCTATTGTAATTCCTGCGCATAATATACCAGCATTTAAACCTGCAAAATCTTTCACAGAATTAGTGAAAAAAAATGTCCCCATAAAGGAATAAGAATAGTGTAAATATGATGAATCAATAATTACTAAATGAGAATTATGCCAAACGGAAAAAAAAGAAAAAGACGTAAAATAGCAACCCATAAAAGAAAAAAAAGAAATAGGAAAAATAGGCATAAAAAGAAATAATAATTTTAATTAAATTAACATATTGTAATTTCTGAAACTTTTTTCCTTGTTTTTGTGTATGAATAAAGAGTTAATTATAAATGCAGAAGAACAAGAAGTTAAAATCGCTCTTTTGGAAGAAGGAAAGTTATTGGAGCTTCACATAGATATTTTTGATAAAAAATTTTCTGTAGGAGATATTTATTTAGGAATAGTTAAAAAAATTTTGTATGGATTAAATGCAGCTATTATAGATATAGGAAATTCGAAAGGAGCTTTTTTACATTATGATGATCTTGGATTTCAAATCAGTCAAATGTTAGATTTGATATATACAAATCACATAAAAAAAAAATCTGTTATTAATAATTTTGAAAATAAAAATGATAAAAATTCTATAGATCAGATATTATATATTGGACAAAAAATATTGGTTCAAATTTCTAAAGAACCAATTTCTAATAAAGGGCCAAAACTTACCACAAAGATTTGTATTCCAGGTAGAAATTTAATACTCATACCTTTTTCTGAAAAAATTTCTATTTCTAAAAAAATAAAAAATATAAAAGAAAGAAGTAGACTAATTTCTTGCATAAAAAAAATAATACCTAATGAATTTGGTATTATTATTCGTACGGCTGCTGATCATGAAATAGAAAAAGTTCTGAGCGATGAACTAATTTTTTTAATCGAAAAATGGAAAAAAACATTAAATAATTTAATGAAATTTTTACCTCCAGTTCGGGTATTAAGTGAAAAGAGTAAAACTTATTGTTTATTAAGAGATATATTCGATGATGATTTTAAATCTATTTCTTGTAATAACGATTTTCTTTGCCAAGAAATCCATTCATATTTATCTTTAATCGCTCCAGAAAAAACCAGTATAATTAAATATTATAAAGGAAATGTTCCCATATTTGAAAAATATGGGATAGAAAAACAAATACAAATTTTTTTAGGTAAAAATGTACCTCTTGAAAATGGAGCGTATCTTATTATAGAGCATACTGAAGCTTTACATGTTATAGACGTTAATAGTGGAATAAGTAATCACATGATGAAAAATTGTACAGAATCAGAAAGAATTGATAATATATTTAAAATAAATTTATTAGCAGCAACAGAAATAGCAAGACAGCTCAGATTAAGAGATATGGGCGGCATAATTGTGGTGGATTTTATAGATATGTCTGATTCCATACAAAAAAAACAGCTATATAAACATTTAAAGGAAAAAATGAAAAATGATAGAGCAAAACACAAAATTTTGCCTCCCAATAAATTTGGTTTAGTTCAATTTACTCGTCATAGAGTAAGGCCTGAATTAAAAAAAATGAATAATAAACAGTATCAAAATTCTCCTGAAGATTATGTTCATTATTTAGAATTCGTTATAGAAAGTATTATAAAAAATAAAAATCATAAAGGAATACAATTACATATTCATTCTTTTGTTTCTTCTTATTTAAAAAAAGGATTCCCTTCTATTCAACAAAAATGGTTATTAAAATATAAAAAATGGATTAAGATAATTCCAAGAGATTCATTTGGATATACAGAATATCAAATTCTAAATAAAAATCACGAAATTGTATCATCTTCTTTTTTTTTTCATTAAAAATCTAGAATCAATTTTCCATTGAGTGGGCGTGGTGAAACCGGTAGACACGTCAGAATTAGGATCTGATGCCTATAGGCTAGGCGTAAGGGTTCGAATCCCTTCGCCCGCACTAATTTTTTATATTTCTTTTTTTATATCCTATATAAATTTGTCTAGGTCTTCCTATGGGGTCTCTATTTAATTTCATTTCTTTCCAATGAGCCATCCATCCTGGTAATCTACCTAAAGCAAACATAACAGTAAACATATCTTTTGGAATTCCTATAGCTTGATAAATAATTCCGGAATAGAAATCAATATTAGGATAAAGTTTTTTTTCTATAAAATAAGAATCCTTAAGAGCCTCTCTTTCAAGATTTTTAGCCAATTCCAATATTGGATCAGAAACGCCTAATTGTTGAATTACATTTTCAGCTACAATTTTAGCGATCCTAGCTCTAGGATCAAAATTTTTATAAATTCGATGCCCAAACCCCATGAGTCGAAATGGATCTTTTTTATTTTTAGCTTTTTCTATCCACTTTTTTATATCTCCTCCACTTTGTAAAATAGATTCTAACATTTCAATTACAGCTTGATTTGCTCCTCCATGGAGTCTCCCCCAAAGAGCACTCATTCCTGCAGATATAGATGAAAATAAACCAACATGAGCAGAACCTAATAAACGAACAGTAGTTGTAGAGCAATTTTGCTCATGATCCGCATGTAATATTAAAATTTTATTCAAAGCATCTGCTATAATGGGACTTTTCTCATAAGATTTATTAGGGATAGAAAAAAACATTTTTAACAAATTAGACGTGTAATCAAGGCGATGATCGGCATAAGAAGGAGGTAATCCAATTTTTTTTCTGTAAGTTAAAGCAGCCAATATAGGTAACTTAGCTAACAGATGTAGATACATATCCTCTTCCTGTAAACAATTTATAAACGCATCTAAAGTGTAAGTCAAAAAAGATAAAATTCCCATTGGATGATAAAAATTTGGAATATTATTAAGTATTTTGTTTATCTCCTTGTGAATATGATTGAATTTTTTTATTTTTTCAGAAAAAGACTTTAATTGTGCAGTATCAGGAAGTTCCCCATTTAAAATAAGATAACTTGTTTCTATAAATGAACATTTATTAATAATTTGTTCAATAGGATATCCTCTATATAAAAGTTCTCCTTTTTCTCCGTCTATAAAACTAATGGAGCTTTTGGTAATTCCTGTATTTTTAAATCCTGGATCGAACGTAATAAAACCTGTATTTTCTCTTAATTGAGAAATATTAATAGCTTTGTCATAAAAAGTTCCATAAATTATAGGAAGTTTGTAATGATATCCATTGATATTAAAATTCACGACACTGCACATAATAAATAAATTTTTTAAATATATATAATATAAGGAAAATGCAACTTTTATATTTTAAAAATCATTTCATCAAATGAAATAAGAGTATTAAATCCTTTTTTAGAGAAATAATTTTTCATTCCTTTTCTAGAACTAACTAAAACAAAATCCCCTCCCCAAGCACCTAGGCTTTTTACTACCCCTAAATAGTCTGGAAAATATATTTCTTTAATAGTAGGAAGGTTTAGTATTTTTGATATAATTTTTTCATGTTTTAACAATAATTCTTCAAATTCTTTTAATGTCTTACAAAAAGGAATTTTTTGAGTTATAAAAGATATGGATTCAATATTCTCGTTAGATATATTAGATATATTAGAACGAAAATATCGTATTTCATCACAAGTATTCTGTTTTTTATTGAGATGCAGAAAAAAAAGTTGATCTTTAAATGGTGGATTAAATTCTATGGGAATAATATGAGGTTTTTGATTCCATAATTTGTAAATTATGGGTTTTGAAATTGAAACACAAGCTATATCATATCCACTTCCTGGAAAATTATTTCCTAATAATATATAAGGATCTATTTTAGCCCATTTCGAGATATTATTAATTAAAGTAGAACTACTGCCTAATCCCCAATTTCTGGGAAATTCTAATTGTGTTTTAACATATATTCCTAGTTCATTAGGAAGAAAATTTTTTTGAACTTTTTTAGATTTCAATAACAAATCTCTTAATTTAAGAGCCGTGTTTTTTTCTGTTTCGTAACAAATATCTAAGGAAGGAAGTTGAAACACCCCTTCAAACCAAAGTTGATTGATTTCATCATAACTTTTCCAATGTAAAACAGAAGATAAATTGTGTCCAAAAATAGTTAATGATTGTCCTTTAATTGTAGGTAGAGCCAATCCGTAGGCTCCATATAGAATAAAATATTCTCCTGTTAATAATAGTTTTCCATGACTATAAAAAAAACGTTTATATCTATGTCTATGCATTATGGATTTATATTTTTTTTAGGTATAATTTTTTAATTTTTTTAATTAAACCTTGTAAAATATTACCAGGACCTATTTCTGTAAATGAAACAGCTCCATGATCCATCATATTTTTTATAGATTGTTTCCATTTAACTGGATATGTCAGTTGTTTTACAAGATTCTTTTTTATATCATAAGATTTTACGACAGGTAAAGCAGTTACATTTTGATATATTGGATATTTAGAATCTTTAAAATAAATTTTATTCACAATTTTTTGAAATTTTTTTTGGACTGGTTCCATAATAGGAGAATGAAAAGCTCCATGAACAGGAAGAATAAATATTCTTTTAGCTCCTATTTTTTTTAGATAGAAACAAACTCTCCTTAAAGCTTGAATTTCTCCAGAAATAACTAATTGTTCAGGACTATTATAATTAGATGGAACTATAACCCCATGATCATTTTTACAAACGTCTTCTATAATAGAATCTTTTAATCCAAACACAACAGCCATCCCTCCATGGGTTAATTCACAAATATCTTGCATAATTGAAGCTCTTTGATTCACTAGTTTTAATCCGTCTTCAAAAGAAAAAACATTAATTGCAGCTAAAGCAGAAAATTCACCCAGAGAATGTCCAGCTACCATATCAGGTTCAAAATTATTTAATGTTTTTGCTTTTATAACTGAATATATATAAATTGCTAATTGTGTATATTTCGTATTTTTCAAAGTATCTATAGATCCTTCAAACATTACAGATGTAATTCGGAAACCTAAAACTTCATCTGATAATTGAAATAATTTTTTTGCTAAATGAGAATTTTTGTACAAATCTTTTCCCATTCCTAAAAATTGAGTTCCTTGACCCGGAAATAAATAAGCTTTCATAAAATATTTTGATTTAAAATTGATTATTACATGAAAATTACTGATACACATACTCATTTATACATGAAAGAATTTGATGAAGATATTAATTTTGTAATACAAAAGGCCTTTCATGAAGGAATCAATAGATTTTTACTTCCTTCTATAGATAGTTCTAGCATTCCTAATATATTAAAATTAGAAAAAAAATATCCTAATGTATGTTTTTCCATGATAGGTTTGCATCCTAATAAAGTTGATCCATATAGTTTAGAAAAAGAATTACAAAATATTAAAACATGGTTATGGAAACATTCCTTTATTTCTGTAGGAGAAATTGGAATGGATCTTCATTTAGAAAAAAAATTTGTTTCTGAACAGGAATATGCTTTTCAAACTCAAATACAATGGGCTAAACAAAAAAAATTACCCGTAGTCATACATTGCAGAAAGGCTTTTGATCAAGTTTTTCATATTTTATCAAAAGAAAAAAATTCTTCTCTTAAAGGTGTTTTTCATTGTTTTTCAGGGACTTTTAGACAAGCTCAAAAAATTATTGATTTTGGAATAAAATTAGGTATTGGAGGGATGATTACTTTTAAAAATAATCATGTTAGTCAATTCTTACATAGAATCAATTTGAATCATATAGTATTAGAAACTGATTCTCCTTATCTTTCTCCACATCCTTTTAGAGGAAAAAGAAATGAACCGAAAAATTTAACAATAATTTTAAAAAAATTATCACAGATTTATTCTACATCAGAAGAAAAAATATCCGATATCATTCATTTGAATGTGGAAAAATTATTTTTTTGAAAAACAATTCTTCATACCATTTTTGACGGGTTTACTAGTTTTTCAAATTCATCAATGGTTAAATATCCTAATCGAACCGCCTCTTTTTTTAACGTACTATTATTTACATAAGCAGATTTTGCAATCTCTGCTGATTTTTCATATCCAATGTGGTTGTTAAGTACTGTAACTAACATCAAAGATTTATCCAATAATTCTTTAATCCTATGATAATTTGGGGTTATTCCTCTCACGCAAAAAGAAGAAAAAGAAGTACAAGCATCTGCAAGTAATTGGGAAGATTCTAAAAAATTAGATGCGATTAATGGTTTAGCTACATTTAATTCGAAATTTCCTGAAGATCCCGCTATAGAAATAGATACATCATTTCCTATAATTTTAGTACAGACCATAATGATAGCCTCGCATTGAGTAGGATTTACTTTTCCAGGCATTATCGATGATCCTGGTTCATTTGCAGGAATATGAATTTCTCCAATCCCTGAACGTGGGCCAGAAGATAAAAAACGAATATCATTTGATATTTTAATTAAAGAAACAGCTATTTGTTTAAGAGCGTTATGAGATTCTACTACAGCATCATGAGATGATATAGCTTCGAACTTATTTTTTGCGACTTTAAAAGGAAGACCAGTATATTTACATATGTATTCTGTTATTTTTATATCATATCCTTTTGGAGCATTCAATCCTGTTCCAACAGCGGTACCACCTATAGCCAATTCAGATAGATGATCTAAAGTTTTTTTTATAGCATTTAATCCATGATCTATTTGAGAAACGTATCCTGAAAATTCTTGTCCTAAAGTAATAGGAGTAGCATCCATAAGATGGGTTCTCCCTATTTTAATAACATTATGAAACAATTTTGATTTTTCCTCTAAATTTTTTTTTAATTTTTGTATAGAAGGAATAGTTTCTTTTACTAATTTTTGATAAGAAGCGATATGCATCGCTGTAGAAAAGGTATCATTGGATGATTGAGACATATTCACATCATCATTGGGATGAATAAAAGATTGAGAACTTCCTAGTCTTTTTCCCATTAAAACATGAGCCCTATTAGAAATTACCTCATTGATATTCATATTAGTATGAGTCCCTGATCCGGTTTGCCATATCACTAAAGGAAATTGATCATTTAATTTTTTTTCTATAATTTCATCACAAACTAAAGAGATCATATCTTTCTTTTTTTTGGATAGAATCCCCAATTCAAAGTTAACATGAGCGGCGGCTTTTTTTAAAAAACCAAATGCATGAATAATTTCTACAGGCATAGATGCTTCTGGCCCAATTTTAAAATTTCTCCTAGATCTTTCTGTTTGTGCTCCCCAATATTTTTTAACAGGCACTCTAACGACCCCTAAAGTATCTTTTTCTATTCTATATGTCATTATCCTATTTTTTTACGAAATTATATATAAAATTATAATTTTTATATGATTATTAAATTTATAGGATTTTTGTTTTTCTTACTCATAACTATATCTGGTTTTTGGTGTGTAATTTTTTTATCTTTTTTTAGTATTTATTGGATTATGGGTATATTAATTAACATATTTTCAATCTATTTCAAGTGTGGTCATGCTAAAAGAAAAAAAATATAGAGTACTTAAAAATAAATACTTTTGGATTAGTGTTCTTTTCTTTATATGGATGTTTTTTTTTGATTCTAATTCTTTAATCTTACATTATAAATTGAAAAAAAGCATTGAGAAAATGACACGCAATAGAAATTTTTTGAAGAAAAAAATTTCATTAGAAGAAACTAAATTCAAAAAATTAACTACAGATTCTAAATATCTTGAAAAATTAGCGAGAGAAAAATTTTACATGAAAAAAGAAGATGAAGATTTATTTATTATACCTAAAAACAATCGAAAACAACAATTTAACGGCCCATATGAATATGAATAAGTAAAATACTTAAATCCGAAGGAGAGACCCCACTAATTCTTGAAGCTTGTGCCAATGATATTGGACGATAATAATCTAATTTTTCTCTTGCTTCCGAAGAAAGAGATTTAATTGATTTATAATCAAAATTATTCGGAATCTTAAGACTTTCCAATTTTAATAATTTTTTTGCATTTTTTTTTTCTCTATCTATGTATCCCTTATATTTTATCCTAATAGATACTTGTTCTAATATTTCCTTGGAAAAATCATTTTTTTTAATTTCCTCCATCAAAAATGGAATGGATATAATATCTTCAATATGAATTTCAGAACGAGATAAAATCGTTTCTATTTTTTTATCATAATATATTTTAGGAGATTTTTTAGCATGTAATACAGGATTTATAGTTTCTGGATCAAAATGTTTTTTTTTAAATAAATACATACATTTTTCTATTTTTGATTTTTTTCTATCTAGTAGTATCATTTTTTCTTCTGAAATCAAACCTATATTGTATCCCATAGGAGTTAATCTTTCGTCAGCATTATCTTGTCGCAATAACATTCTATATTCCGCTCTTGAAGTAAACATTCTATAAGGTTCTTTTGTCCCTTTTGTAATTAGATCATCTATTAAAACTCCAATATAAGCCTGATTTCTTTTTAGAATAAATGGTTCTTTTTGATGAATTTTTAAATGAACATTAATTCCTGCTATTAATCCTTGTGCTGCCGCTTCTTCATACCCCGTTGTCCCGTTAATTTGTCCAGCAAAAAAAAGGTTTTCTATGATTTTACTTTCTAAAGTTACCTTGAGTTGTTCTGGAGGAAAATAATCATATTCAATAGCGTATCCAGGTTTTAATATTTTTACTTTTTCAAATCCTGGAATTTTTTTTAAAGATTGATATTGTATTTTCTCTGGAAAAGAAGTGGAAAAACCATTTACATACACTTCTACAGTATTCCATCCTTCTGGTTCAACAAAAATTGTATGTTCTTTTTTATCCGAAAATCGGAAAACTTTTTCTTCTATAGAAGGACAATATCTAGGACTAACTCCTTGAATAGATCCTGTATAAAGTGGAGAATTTCTGAAATTATTACGGATAAAATCATGTATTTTTTGATTAGTATAAGTAATATAACATTTTTTTTGTTTTTCTAATTTTTTTGTATTATAAAAAAAAGAAAATTTTCTTGGATCTGCATCTCCATTTTGAGACTTCATTTTATCATAATTTAAAGAACGCCCATCAACTCTTGGCGATGTTCCTGTTTTCATTCTTCCAAATCTAAATCCAAAATTTTTTGTTAATTGTTCCGTGATTCCTCTTACTTCTTGTTCTGCTATCCTACCTCCATTAATTTTTATTTCACCAATATGTATTTTTCCATTTAAAAAAGTACCATTTGTAAGTATGACTGATTTTCCTTTAATTTTTAAACCAAAATAAGTTTTGACTCCTTTAACTTTATATTGTTCTATGATTAAAGATGTTACTGTATCTTGATACAGGTCTAAATTAGCATTTTTTTCTATAAAAAATCTCCAATAATAGGAAAATAATTTTCTATCACATTGAGCCCTAGGACTCCACATAGCAGGCCCTTTAGATTTATTCAGCATTCTAAATTGAATTGTACTAGAATCTGCAATGATACCTGAATAACCTCCTAAGGCATCTACTTCTCTAATCATCTGACCTTTAGCAATTCCTCCTACAGCCGGATTACATGACATTTGACCTATCGTTTGCAGGTTAGTAGTAATAAGTAAAGTTTTAGATCCCATATTAGAAGACGCAGAAGCGGCTTCAACCCCAGCATGTCCTCCACCAACCACGATAACATCATATATATCTAAAAACATGATTTTTAAAATTGAAATAAATTTAAATAAAACTCTTCTTTTTTTTTCATAATTTTCTTATTAATATAATTACAGTCATCATACCCTAATAGATGTAATACAGCATGTATCATAACACGTTTTAATTCATCCATAAAAAATTGATTCCATTGTTTAGAATTTTCATAAACACGATCTACACTAATAAATATATCTCCGGATATATATTTATTAATAGAATAATTAAACGAAAGTACATCTGTATAGAAATTTTTTTTTAAATATTTTTTATTCATGTTTAAAAGAAAGTCATCATTGCAAAAAATATAGTTAATATTTCCAATGGACATCCCTTCATTATTTAATAAAATACAAATTTCTTTAATAAAGAAAGATCTTTTTTTAATATAAAAGCCAGAAATTTCGTAGAATAATTTAATCATTTTACATTAAAATAATATTTGTTATTTTAGAATAATTTTTATTTACATAATTTTGATAACACTAAAAGTAGTTCCTAATATATTCACTTTATTAAATTTATTTTGTGGATGCATATCTATAGTATTTTTGCAATCGAAAAATTTTGATTATTCTATTATTGCTACTTTATTTTCAATAATTTTTGATTTTTTAGATGGTTTTTTTTCTAGATTAATAAAAAATAAAAATACGTTTGGAAAGGAATTAGATTCTATAGCAGATATGGTTTCTTTTGGAATAGTTCCATCTATAATAGTTTTTCTTTTATTGGAAGAAAAAACACCAATTCCATTTATTGAATATTCAGCGTTTTTTATTTCCATTTTTTCTGCATATCGTTTGGCTAAATTCAATATTAATTCTTACAATTACAATCATATTGTAGGACTTACCACCCCCTTAAATACTCTTTTTTTTTCTTCTTTATCTATAATAATTACAAATCATACTGCCCTTTTTACAGATAAAAAAATCATATATCTTATTGTAATGCTTTTTATGATATTTTTTTCCTGTTACTTTTTAGTGTCTCAGATTACAATGTTTACTTTAAATTTTGAAAATTTTTATTGGAAAAATAATAAAATACGTTATATTTTTTTATTGATTAGTACATTTCTTTTATTAACTTTACATATGACAGCTTTACCATGCATTATCATTTTTTATATAATAACCTCAATCTATTTTCATAGATTAAAACAAAAAAATTCATATTAAAAACATGAAATTAAAACTGCATCGTCCTATTTGTTTTTTTGATATAGAAGCAACAGGAATCAATATAGGAAAAGATAGAATCATAGAAATATCCATATTAAAAATATTCCCGAATGGAGGTAAAGAAGATAAAACTTGGTTAATTTGTCCTGGAATTCCTATTCCTCCACAATCAACAGCTATTCATGGGATTAAAGATGAAGATGTAGCAGGAAAACTTAAATTCAAAGACGTAGCTTCTTCTATTTTTAAAATGATTGAAAATACAGATTTAGCAGGATATAATTCTAACAGATTTGATATTCCAATTTTAGCAGAAGAAATGCTTCGTGCAGGAATGTCTTTTGATATTAAAAAACATAAAACCATAGATGTACAAGTCATTTTTCATAAAATGGAACCCAGAACCCTTTCTGCTGCTTATAAATATTTTTGTAGTAAAAATCTTATGAAAGCACATAGTTCTAGAGCTGATACATTTGCTACATACGAAATATTATTAGCACAATTAGAAAAATATGAAAACTTAAAAAAAGACGTAAAAAGTCTCAATCAATTTTCTCATCAAAAAAACATAGCAGATCTTGCCGGATTTATAAAAATAGATGAAGAAGGAAATGAAATATTCAATTTTGGAAAATACAAAGGAGAAAAAGTTTTTGACATTTTTGAAAAAGATCCCAATTATTATGGGTGGATACAGAACTCAGATTTTCCATTATATACAAAAAAAATATTAACAGGAATTAAATTAAAAAAATTTAATAAATAGACACCTATTTTTTTTTATTCTTTAATTTTAATTCCTTGAATAAGATCTTTTAATTTTTTTGATATAAAATTTTCAAGGTTTTTTCCATGTAATAAATTTTTTGATAAAAGAGTCAAATTTAAAGTTTCTTGTATAATTTTTATTCTTTTTTCTTCTGATGTTTCTTTTAATATTTTTTTTATCAAAACATGATTTGTATTTACTATTAATTGATAATATTTATCTTGTTCTGCTATGTCTTTTCCTATAGCGGAATTCATTTCTTTTATTCTTCTTAAAAATTCTGGAATGATAATTAAAAAAGGATTGTCTTTTGTGGATAAATTTTCCAATTTTATGGAAAATTGAAAATTTCCCATTATAGGATTATGATTCTGAATAAGACTTTTTAAGTCTTTTTTTTCTTTTTCAGAAAGTTCTGAATGAAGTTTTTCCTCTTTTTTATAATTAATTAATTTATCAATATGATCTGAGTCCACTCGGACAAAACAAATATCTTGATAAGAAAATTCCAATTTCTGTATTAAATGAACGGAAAGAGGACTGTCTAAAATTAAAACTTGATAACATCTATCTTTAGCTTCTTTTATAGAACTATATTGCTGATCTTCATCTGAAGAATAAAGAAAAACAATTTTTCCTTCTTTATTTTTTTGAGTCTCTTTTATTTTTTCCCTAAATTCTTCCAGTGTAAAATAACTCTGATCTAGAGTATAAAAAAGAAAAAATTTAATAGCTTTATCAAAAAAATTTTGCGAACTAATCATTCCATACTCTACTATAATTTTTATATCTTTCCACTTTTTTTGAAAATTATCTATATCTTTTCTAAACATAGAATCCAGCTTATCAGCTACTTTTCTTGTTATATATTTAGATATATTTTTAACAGATGTATCCGATTGTAAATGAGAACGTGATACGTTAAGAGGAATATCTGGAGAATCTATAACTCCTTTTAATAAACTGAGAAAATCTGGAAGAATCCCTTCCAAGTTATCCGTAATATAAACTTGATTTTGATACAAATAAATTTTATCTTTCTGTATATCTATTCTTTTTTCTATTTTAGGAAAATATAAAATTCCTGTTAAATGAAAAGGGTGATCTATGTTTAGATGTACCCAAAATAAAGGTTCTTCTAATTGATTGGGGTACAATTCATGATAAAAATCTAAATAATTCTTATCGTTTAACTGAAGTGGATTTTTTTTCCAAGCAGGATTGACATTATTAATAACAGTTTCTTTATCATCTGATTTTGAGGATAAAGAAATTGTTATAGGCATAAATTTACAGTATTTTTTCAATAACTTTAAAATACGATCATGCTCTAAAAATTCTTTGTTTTCTTCATTAAGAAATAAAATAACTTCGGTCCCTCTATCTCTTTTTTCGATTTCTTTCATCATAAAATTTGGATCCCCTTCACAAGACCAAAGTATGGATGATGCATTTTTTTTATAAGATTGAGTCAATATCATGACTTTATTTGACACCATAAAAGAAGAATAAAAACCTAATCCAAAATGTCCAATAATATTATAATCCGTTGTATTTTTATATTTTTTAACAAACTCTTCAGCTCCAGAAAAAGCTATTTGATTAATATATTTATCCACTTCTTCTTGAGTCATCCCTATTCCATTATCTAAAATATGAAGTGTATTATTTATTTTATCTATGATAATTCTAACTTTAAAATCATCAACAATATCATATAAATTTTCTAATTTGATTAAAGTTTTTAATTTTATAACAGCATCTATAGCATTAGAAACTAGTTCACGTAAAAAAACTTCTTGATCTGAATAAAGAAATTTTTTAATAATAGGAAAAATATTATCTGAAGTAACACTAATTTTTTTATTTTTATTAATCATAAAATGTTGAATTATAAAATTATAAACAAATAAAAATTATACCGTAATTATACATTTATATATAATGTCAGTTTGATCTATATTCAAAAAAAACAATCTACAAATTTTTTTCCATCAAATACTTTTAAATCCTGTATTTTTTCTCCAATCCCTAAATATTGTATAGGAATTTTAAATTGATCCATAATTCCTATCCCCACTCCTCCTTTAGCTGTTCCTTCTATTTTTGTTAAAATAATAGAAGTAATTTTGACAAAAGAAGTGAATTGTCTGATCTGTTCAAAAGCATTTTGACCAGTTGTTGCGTCTAAAATCAGTATAGTTTCATGAGGAGATTCAGATATTATTTTTTTCATAACTCTATTTATTTTAGATAACTCTTCCATAATACTGATTCGATTTTGCAATCGCCCAGCAGTATCAATCAGGACCACATCTTTTTTTTTGGATATTGCAGATTGTAAAGTATCATATGCTACAGATGCTGGATCTGCATGCATATGTTGTTTGATTAAAGGAACTCCAGCTTTATTTGACCATATTTCGAGTTGATCAATAGCTGCGGCTCTAAATGTATCTGCAGCACCTATGACAACATAAAATCCTTTTTTCTTTAGAAAAAAAGCTAATTTTCCAATTGTAGTTGTTTTTCCAACACCATTAACTCCGACTATCAGTATAACATATGGTTTTTTGTTAGTTTTTTTTATTTTTTTTTCTAAAGAGACATTTTTAATATCTATAAAAATGTTTTCAATTTCTTTTTTAAGTATATCATAAATATCTTGTGTGTTCCTATACTTTTCTGTTTGAATTTTTTTTTCTAAATTATTAATGATTTTTATAGTAGTTTTTGTTCCTATATCAGCAGATAACAATATCTCTTCTATATGATCAATAATGTTTATGTCTATTTTCGATTTTTTAAAAAAAATATTTCTGATTTTATAGAAAAAAGATTCTCTAGTTTTTTTTAATTCATAATCGAATATTTTATTTTTTTCTTTTTTTTTAAAAAACATTATAATAAGTCATTACTTTTTTATAAAAAAAATACTGATTTCTTTCTCAGAAATCATTTTATTTTCAAAGATATAGGTATCAGACCCTGACTTTTTAGATTTAACTATTCTTATAGCTAAAATCATTTTTTTTTTTGAAATCTTTTTTTTTTGATTATCGATTCCCTTTTTAGACATTTTGTATTAATTTAAATTTATTTAATCTCTTTATGAATTGTATACTTTCTTAGTATTGGGTTATATTTTTTAAGTTCAATTCTATTTGGAGTGTTTTTTTTATTTTTTGTTGTAACATATCTAGAACAACCAGGAATTCCGATTTTTATTTGTTCAATGCATTCTAATATAACCTGCACCCTATTTCCTTTTTTTCCCATTTTTTTATTTTTAATTAATATTTATACTTAAAACGTTTTAAAACCTTTTCTATCCCTATTTTATTAATAAGTTTTACAGCGGAAATGCAAACTTTTAAAGTAATCCACTTTTTTTCTCTTATCAAAAAAAAACGTTTTTTACATAGATTAATGTTAAAACGACGTTTATTTTTGTTATTTGCATGAGATACTCTATTTCCTATCATGGCTTTTTTTCCTGTCAATTCACAAATTTTTGACATAATAATTTTTTTTGTTAACTTAATATACACCAAAACCAAAATGACTATAAATATAATATTATTATCATAAAAATAAAGACGTTCATTCCATGTCAGGACATAGCAAATGGGCAAATATACAACATAGAAAATCAAATCAAGATTTCAAAAAATCTAAAAAATTTTCTAAAATTATTAAAGAAATCTCTACAGCCGTAAAAGAGTCAGGAACAAACAACTCTCGTTTCAAAAATGCAATTTTAAATGCTAAATCAGTCAATATTCCTAAAAATACTATAGAAAAAGCTATAAAAAAAGCTTTACAAATCAAAACAGATGATTACAAAAATTGTAATTTAGAAGGATTCATACACGGAATCAGTATAATTATAGAATGTATGACTAATAACAGCATTCGAACCGCTTCCAATATTAGAACACTTTTTAATAAAAATGGAGGAAGATTATGTCATAATGGGGAATTAACTCACTTTTTTCACAAAATGGGTGTTTTTTGTATAAGAAAAAAAGATATTCATTATTCAATGGATGATTTCGAACTTATGACAATA
The DNA here is from genome assembly GCF_014251635.1 of Blattabacterium cuenoti. Lineage (NCBI taxonomy): Bacteria > Pseudomonadati > Bacteroidota > Flavobacteriia > Flavobacteriales > Blattabacteriaceae > Blattabacterium > Blattabacterium cuenoti. Next base: position 127,421 of record NZ_CP059194.1, read on the forward strand.
GATTTTGGGGCTCAAAATTTTACAACAGATCACAGCACGATTTATTTGTACACAGATTTTGAATATTTTGGTTCTATGAAAAACAATTTAAAAAAGTTAAAAATATTACATGAATATAAAATCGAATATATTCCCAAACAGATTAAATCCCTTTCAAAAGAAAAAAGAAATAAAGTTTTCAATTTAATTGAAAAAATTCATATGAATGATGATGTAGAAAATATATACTCAGATTTAAATAAAATTTAAATAAAAAAATAAAAAGTAGAATGTCCTATCGCATTTTTTTAGTAAAAAAAATGAGGAAAGTCCGGACACCGTAGAGCAACACAATGGGTAACCCCCATCCATCGTAAGGTGAGGAATAGTGCAACAGAAAGAATGTACAGATTATTAAGATTAATATTGCTGTAGTGAAATCATGTAAACTCTGTGTGGTGAAATGCCATGTACACCGGAAAACTAGCTCGGTTGAAACCGGGGGGTAGGCAGATTGAGATCTTGGGTAACCTAGATCCTAGATAAATGATAGGTATAAAAACAGAATCCGGCTTACAATTTTACTTTTTTGGAGAGATGGCCGAGAGGATTAAGGCGCACGTCTGGAAAGCGTGTTCACAAAAAAGTGTCAAGGGTTCGAATCCCTTTCTCTCCGCTTATACATTTATTAGAAATTTTCTATATCTCTTAATTTTTTTTCGATCAAATTAGTCCTAACTCCTAATAATCGATCTATATCCTTGGAAGCTCCTTGTAATTTATCTTGAGCTTGATGAAGTAACAATCCAAATTTTGTGAATTCTTGTTTTACCGTTTCTAAAATTTTCCATACTTCAGAACTTCTTTTTTGAATAGCTAAAGTTCTGAAACCAATTTGTAAACTATTTAATACAGCAGCTAATGTAGACGGACCTGCTATCACTGTTTTATATTTTCTTAATAATTCCTCTAACAAACTAGAATTTTTTGCAATTTCAGCATATATTCCTTCAAAAGGTAAAAAAAGGATAGCAAAATCAGTAGTGTATGGAGGGTCAATATATTTATCTTGAATATCTTTAGACATTTTTTTCAACACAGATTCCATATTTTTTATAGCTGTTTCTATATTTTTCTTTTCCCCATTACTATAAGCTTTTTGAACTTTTTCATAAGTTTCTTTCGGAAACTTAACATCAATAGGTAACCATATCATATTTCCATCTTCAAGTCCTGGAAGTTTAATTGCAAATTCTACTACAAAATTTGTATTAGGTTTGGTTACAACATTAGAAGCGTATTGTTCTGGAGATAAAATTTGTTGTAAAAGCATTGAAAGCTGCATTTCGCTAAAACTTCCACATATTTTTACATGATTTAAGGTTCTTTTTAAAGAACTCACATCTTTTGCTAATATTTTCATTTCACCTAATCCTTGTTGTAAAACAAATAATTGATTTCCAATTATTTCGAATGATTTCCCCAAATGAAGATTTAAAGAACTTTGAAGTTTATTACTGACATTTTCTCTTATCTCCTCAAGTTTTTTTTCAAGAATTTTAATAAATTTTTCCTGTGATGTATAAACAGAGTCTAATTTCTTATCTTGATTATCAATACAAAATTGAACTTTTTTATCTATAACATCTTGAAAAATTTTTATAGTTTGTATTAAACCATTTTTCATTTCCAATAAAGAATCGACGGCTTCGATTCTACTATATTTAGATAATTTTTGAATCTCATTCTGTTGATCTTTAAATTCTTTTCTAAAGAAAAATTCCAATTTTCTAAAAAAATAGACACAACATATGAAAAAGATAAAAAAATTAAAAAATATAAATACATTCAAATTATGAGGAAAAAATAGCGGGAATAGGACTCGAACCTATGACCTTCGGGTTATGAGCCCGACGAGCTACCAACTGCTCCATCCCGCGAATATTATATTGTGTGAATATAATGTTTTTCATCTACAAAATCAAATATTAAAATGAATTCATCCATTCATAGATATTAAAAATTCTTCATTATTTTGAGTTCTAGACATTCTAGATCTTAAAAATTCCATAGCTTCCACTGGGTTCATATCGGAAAGATGTTTTCGCAAAATCCACATTCTTTGTAATGTGTTTGGATCAAGTAAAAGATCGTCTTTTCTTGTACTAGAAGAAACAAGATCAATAGCTGGATAAATTCGTTTATTAGCTATTTTTCTATCTAATTGAAGCTCTTTATTCCCTGTTCCTTTAAATTCTTCAAAAATTACTTCATCCATTTTCGATCCTGTATCAATCATAGCTGTGGCGATTATAGATAAAGATCCTCCATTTTCTATGTTTCTAGCGGCTCCGAAAAATCTTTTAGGTCGGTGTAATGCATTTGCATCCACTCCTCCTGATAATACCTTTCCAGACGCAGGAGAAACAGTGTTATAAGCACGCGCTAAACGCGTAATTGAATCTAACAATATGACAACGTCATGTGAGCATTCGACCATTCTTTTTGCTTTTTGCAAAACAATGTTAGCGACTTTAACATGTCTATCTGCTGGTTCATCAAAAGTAGACGCAATGACTTCTCCTTTCACATTTCTCTGCATATCTGTTACTTCTTCTGGCCGTTCATCAATCAATAATATAATTAAATATACTTCAGTATGATTAGCCGCAATAGCATTAGCTATTTCTTTTAATAAAGTAGTTTTTCCTGTTTTAGGGGGTGCGACAATCATTCCTCTTTGTCCTTTTCCTATAGGAGTGAAAAGGTCTACAATTCTTGTAGAAAGAGTTGCATTTTTTTCAGCTAATTTAAATTTTTCGTTTGGAAATAATGGAGTTAAATGCTCAAAAGAATCTCTATCCCTAACAAAAGAGGGAGATCTTCCATTGATTTCAAGAATTTTAATTAATGGAAAATATTTTTCCCCATCTTTAGGTGGACGAACTTCTCCCCTTATTGTATCTCCTGTTTTCATCCCAAAAAGTCTAATTTGAGATTGAGAAACGTAAATGTCATCAGGAGATGATAAATAATTAAAATCAGAAGATCTTAAAAATCCGTAATTTTCTGGCATAATTTCCAATACTCCTTCGCTTATTATTATACCTTCAAATTCATATTCAGGAGTACGGTATTTATTAGAAGAGATTTTCTGTGATCCTACTTCTATTCCGTGAGATGATGATGTATTTTGAGCTTCGAATCTATCATTTCTATCATTTTTTTTCCAATTAGAAAAATTTTGATGTTTTTTTTGAAATTTCGTGGATTCTTCTGAAAGTTTAGAATTTGAAATTTTTAAATGTTCTTGGGGAATCAATTTTTTTTTACCATTTATGCTGTTGTTTTCTGAAAATGAATTTTTAGATAATGAATTTTTAGATTCAGTGTTTTTTCGCATTTTAAATCCTTTTTTTAAAGGATTTTCTCTTTTTGAAACAGAAGTATTTTTTTTATTATTGAAAATGGAAATAATTTTTTCTAGAAGTTCGTTCTTTCGTAATTGTGTACATTTTTTTAATCCTGATGAACGAGCAATCTCCTGTAATTCAAAAAGTTTTTTACTTTTTAATTCAGTTATATCAAACATAAAGTGATTGGGTTTTATATATAATAATATATATGCTTGGTTAAGTAATATGTTTTTAGTGTATGTAATGTATTATGAAAAAAAATAACTTAGAAACGATAAATGCAATTATACAAAAAATTAATTTGAACTTTAATAACATTATAAAAATAATTTAATCTTTCATATTATGTTATATAGAATACAAACATTGTACTTACTTATTTCTATTTTTATTTATTCTTTCCTCATATACTTTTTATGTTCTTTAAATAAAAAGATAACTGATTTTTTTGATTTTCATTTGTATTTGAAAGAAACAATTTTAATTTTTATAATTATATGTCTATTCCTATCTATTTTAAGTTTTTTCCTTTTCAAAGAAAAAAAATTGCAAATATTTTTCAACAAAATTAATATACTTGCTAATACTATTCATGTAATAATCCTTTTTTTTTCATGTTATCAATTGAATGTGAATATATACATATTTATCATGTTTATTTTTTTTATATTATGTATATATATTTTATATATAACGAATAGAGCTATAAAAAAAGATATCGAATTAATCGATTCTATAAATCGAATACGATAATAGTTGATTTCAACATAAATATAATAAAGGGATTTATAAGATTTAAAAATGAAAAAAACTTCATTGATTCAAAAGTTAGAAGTTTATAAAAAGGAATTTCATGAAATTTCAGAATCAATTATACAACCTAGTATTATATCTGATCAAAATCAGTACAAAACATTATTAAAAAAATACAAAAAATTAGAAAAAATAGTTTCTCTATATGAAGAATACAATAAAAAATTAACTTTTCTTAAAGAAATAAATTTCATTATAGAAAACGATTCTGATCCGGAAATGAAGGAATTAGCTTCAACAGAAAAATACAAAATATTAGAAAATTTATCTTCTATTGAAAAAGAATCCTGTCGTCTACTTTCTTCTTCCAAAGAAGAATGTGCAACAGAAGATCATAGAAACGCTGCTATCGTGGAACTCCGTTCTGGAACAGGTGGAGATGAAGCATGTCTTTTTGTAGAAGATATATTAAGAATGTATACTATGTATTTTAAAAAATCAGGTTGGAAATATAAAATCATACATGCTCAAAGAGGAGGAATAAAAGGATACAAAGAAATTATTTTAGATGTCAATGGAGAAGAAGGGGTTTATGCTAATTTAAAATTCGAATCTGGAGTGCATAGAGTGCAAAGGATTCCAAAAACAGAATCTCAGGGAAGAGTACACACATCTGCTATCACCGTAGCCGTTCTCCCTAAAGTAAAAGATATAGAAATCAACATTAACTTATCTGATATAAAAAAAGATACTTTTAGGTCTAGTGGATCTGGAGGACAACATGTAAACAAAACAGAATCTGCTGTCCGATTAACACATATTCCAAGTAAAATTACAGTAGAATGTCAAGAAGAACGCTCTCAACATAAAAATTTTGAAAAAGCTATAAGCATTTTACGATCACGTATTTATCAAAATGAAAAAGAAAAAAGATTAAAAAAAATATCTGTAAAAAGAAAATCCTTGATTTCTACAGGGGATCGTTCCGTAAAAATTCGTACCTACAATTATCCTAAAAATCGAGTCACGGATCATCGAATTCATAAATCTATTTATGATCTTGCAGGATTTATGAATGGGAACATTCAAGAAATGATCAATTTTTTAAAATTGTTTGATAAAAAATAACATTTATTTTATTTGTATTCTATTGTAAAAATCGGAATTTAGATTATCTAAAAAATTTGTATTATAATTTCCTTTTAAAAAATCATTATTTTGCATAAGTTTTCTGTGGAAAGGAAGAGTTGTATGTATTCCTTCTATTACAAATTCATCTAAAGAACGACGCATTTTTTCAATGGTTTCTTTTCTACTTTTAGCCGTGGTAATAATTTTAGCAATCATAGGATCATAATAATGTGGGACAAAATATCCTGCATAAATATGTGTGTCAATGCGCACACCTTTTCCTCCAGGTAAATGCATTTGAGTGATTTTTCCAGGAACAGGACGAAAATTGTAATGCGGTTCTTCTGCATTAATTCTACATTCTATTGAATACATTTTGGGATAATAATTTTTTTTTCTAGAAAGTTTTTTACCATAAGCTATGGATATTTGTTCTTGAATTAAATCTAAACCTGTTATTTCTTCGGTTATAGTATGTTCCACTTGTATTCTTGGATTCATTTCCATAAAATAAAAATTCTTATTTTGATCTACCAAAAATTCTATAGTTCCTACTCCTTCATAATGAATAAATTCAGCTGCTTTTACGGCTTCTTCTCCCATTTTTTTTCTAAGGGATCTAGTTAAAAATGGAGAAGGGGCTTCTTCTACCAATTTTTGATTTCTTCTTTGAATGGAACAATCTCTTTCTGATAAATGACATGCTTCTCCATATTTATCTCCTAGAATTTGTATTTCTATGTGTCTTGGATTTAAAATTAATTTTTCTATATACATATCTTTTTTTCCAAAACAAGACCAAGCTTCTTTTTTAGCTTCTTCCCAAGAATTTTTTAAATGATTTTTATCTAAAACAGATCGGATTCCTTTCCCTCCACCACCATAAACCGCTTTTATAATAATCGGATATCCTATTTTATCTGCAATTTTCTCAATCTCTTTATAAGATGATTCAAAAAAACAGTCAGATCCAGGTAAACAAGAAATTCCAACTTTTTTCATAGTTTTTTTGGCTGAAATTTTATTCCCCATTTGAATCATATGACTAGGTTTAGCCCCAATAAATTTTATATCATGTTTCTGACACATAGAAGAAAAATATGCATTTTCAGACAAAAATCCATATCCAGGATGAATGGCATCTGCGTTCGTAATTTCTGCTGCAGAAATCAAATTTGGTATATTTAAATAAGATTGATATGAATGAGGAGGCCCAATACATACAGCTTCATCAGCAAAATAAACATGAAGACTATGTTTATCTGCTGTAGAATAAACAGCTACAGTTTTAATTCCCATTTCTTTAGCTGTTCGTATAATTCGCAAAGCAATTTCTCCACGATTAGCTATTAATATTTTTTTAAACATAAAAATTTAACAATTCGGATCTATAAGAAATAAAGGCTGGTCATAATCAACAGGGGAAGCATCTTCCACTAAAACTTTCACCAAGTTTCCATTAACTTCAGATTCAATATCATTAAATAATTTCATAGCTTCGATTACACAAACTTTTGTTCCTATTTTTACTTTATCTCCTATTTTGACAAAAGGCTCTTGATCAGGATGAGGTTTTCTGTAAAATGTTCCTATCATAGGAGATTTTATGGTTAAATATTTGTTTTTATTTTCTTTTTCTATTTTATAAAATCTATCAGAAAAATCAGAAGAAATAGAAGAAGATGATGATGAAGATATTTTAGTAGGATAAGCAGGATTCCATGAACGTTTTTCTTTTTTTATTAATGTTCTATTTTTCATGTATATTTCAGTATTTCCTATTTTAATCTTTATTTCATCAATATTTGAACCAGAAATAAATTGAATCAGGGATTTTATTTTTTTTAAATCCATAATTTTTTATTTTATTTATAAGGATTCTTTTTTATTTTTTTTACTATAGACAATTCTTCCTCTGTAATAAAGCTTGTTTTCATACCAATGTGCATGATGGTATAAATGTTTTTGATTGGTAACAACACACTTTGCTAATAAAGGTTCTTTTATTTTAAAATGACTTCTTCTTTTGTTTTTTCTAGATTTAGATTGCCTTCTTTTAGGGTGGGCCATATAATTATTTATTTAATAAATTACTAATTTAGAAATAAAATTAAATGTGTTAAATAATTTTTCTATCTTTCAAAATAGAATCATTTATTATGAGTCAATTAAGTAAACGTAGTGAAAATTACTCAAAATGGTACAATGAAATTGTTGTTAAATCTGGTTTAGCAGAATTTTCCGGAGTACGTGGTTTTATGATTATTAAACCATATGGATACTCTTTATGGGATAGAATGAAAACAATACTAGACAAAATGTTACAATTAACTGGACATCAAAATGTTTATTTTCCTTTACTTATTCCAAAATCTGCTTTCTCAAAAGAAAAAGAGCATACTGAAATTTTTTCTGAAGGATGTGCCGTTGTTACACATTCTAGATTAAAAAAAAATCAAGATAAAGAAGAGCTAATCGTTGATCCTGAATCTAAGTTGCAAGAAGAACTAGTAATTAGACCTACTTCAGAAAGTATTATATGGAAAACTTATAAACGTTGGATTCAATCTTATAGAGATTTACCAATTTTATTTAATCAGTGGGGAAATGCACTAAGATGGGAAATGCGAACTCGTTTATTTCTTAGAACTTCTGAATTCTTATGGCAAGAAGGGCATACGGCTCATTCTACAGAAAAAGAAGCTATAGAAGAAGCCATAAAAATATTAAATATTTATACAGATTTTTCAGAAAAATTTTTGGCTATTCCTGTATTGAAAGGAATCAAACCATATATGGATAAATTCTATGGTTCAGAAAAAACATACTGCATCGAAGCCCTTATGCAAGATGGAAAAGCTTTACAAATTGGAACCTCACATTTTTTAGGACAAAATTTTTCTAAAGCTTTTGATGTGAAATTTACTAATTCTAACGGAAAAAAAGAATATGTATGGGGGACTTCTTGGGGCGTATCTACAAGATTAATAGGGGGATTAGTTATGTCGCATTCTGATGATCGAGGTTTAGTCTTACCTCCAAAAATAGCTCCTATACAAATTGTTATTATTCCTATATATTATAAAGAAAACAATACAATCATTAATAAAATATCAGAAAAAATTTTAAATATTATAAAAAAAGAAAAAATAAGAGTAAAATATGATAATAGAATTACATTGACTCCTGGATGGAAATTTCATGAATATGAAATAAAAGGAGTGCCTATACGAATTAGCATAGGAAAAAATGAAATACAAAATGAAAAAGTAGAAATATTTAGAAGAGACACATATGAAAAAACATATATACCTTGGAAAAATTTAAAAGATTCAATACTAAAATTACTAGATGAAATACAAAAAAATATTTATAAAAAAGCTTTTCACAGAACTCAAAAATTAATTATAAAATCAGATCATTACAATGATTTTAAGAATAAAATAAATCATTCAGGAGGATTTATTTTTGCTCATTGGGATGGAACAAAAAATACAGGGAAAAAAATTCAAGAAGAAACAGAAGCAACTATACGTTGCATTCCTATGTATAATGAAAAGGAAAAAGGAAAATGCATTTTTTCTGGAAAACCTTCTATGCAAAGAGTAGTTTTTTCTAAATCTTATTGAAAATTTTTTAATCTTCCTTTAAAACTATTTATAGATGAATAATTCTTTTTTTCTAAAATAAAAGTCAACTCTTTTTTCAGTCTTTCAAATACCGAAATTCCCTCCTTCATAAATTGTGTTCCAATTTGAACAGCAGAAGCTCCACATAATATGTGTTCAAAAATATCTTCTCCAGAAGAAATCCCTCCACATCCTATTATAGAAATATCTTTTCGAAGATAAGTATAAAACTTATGAATGTTAGCTAATGCAAATGGTTTTATAATTGACCCGCCTATTCCTCCAAATCCTTTTTTAGGTCGTATTACTACTGACTCCTTATTTGTGTCAATAAAAAGACCATTAGGTAAACTATTAATACAAGTAATAAAAAAAATAGGAAACTGATTTAGAATTAAAGCTACATTTTTAATATGTGCATCTTGAAAATAAGGAGGAAGTTTAATTCCTAAAGGTTTTTTATTAAATTTAAATATATTTTCCATAAAATTTGAAATTTTATAAAAATCATAACCTAACATATTTTCTTTTTCAAGAAGATTTGGACAAGACAAATTTAATTCTATAGCAGTGACTTTTGAAGATTGGTTTGCTTTTCGAATAAGAAAACAGTTTTCTTCTGTAGATAATCCGGATATAGAAAGAAAAATAGGTTTATTTATATTTTTATTTTCTAAAAAATTTAGATAAAAATTAATACCAAGATTAGGTAATCCCATTGAATTTATACTTCCTGTATTCCATTCAAAATATCTAGGTAAAACATTTCCTTTTCTTGGTTTATGTGTACAACTTTTTGTCACAACTCCACCAGAAGAACTATTTAATAAACTGGATAGTTCTTCATCAGTTGAACAAAGAACTCCTGATGCATTCAGAATACATAACGGGAGTTTTATCCCGTTTATATTAGCAGAAATATCTATTTTTTTCATAATCACATTATTAATTATAATAGAATCCAAAGTATAAAATTTTTAACTTTACCAAAACAGTTTTTCTTATGGAAGAAAAAGAACAATTTTTTTTAGAAATTTATAATTTAGGAATTATAAAATTTGGAAATTTCACATTAAAAAGTGGAATGAATTCTTCTATATATATAGATTTTCGTCCAATAGCTTCTAGACCTGATTTATTAATAAAGTTATCGGATTTACTGATACATGAAGTGCCATCTTATGATTTCGAGTTAATTTGTGGAGTTCCATATGCGGCTTTACCGATAGCTACTGCTTTATCTTTGGTCTATAAAATTCCGCTAATTATTAAAAGAAAAGAAAATAAAGGATATGGGACTGAACGAATGATTGAAGGAATATATAAAAAAGGACAAAACTGCTTAATTATAGAAGATGTTATCACAAGCGGAGATAGTTTACTAAAAACGGTAATAGACCTTGAAAAAGAAGGATTAATAATAAAAAATATTATGTCTATTCTTGATAGAGAACAAGGAGGAATAGAAAATATAAAAAAAAGAGGATATAATATCCGAACTTTATTTCGAATAGGAGAAGTTTTCAAAATATTAAGAAAGAAACATTTTTTAAAAAAAAAAGAAATAGACATGATTCAATTTTTTTTTAGAAAAAAAAATATAAAAAATATTCAAAATAAACGGATATCCTATGAAGAAAAAAAAGATAAAATCTCTCATCCTATAGGAAAAAAACTTATAGATATTACATTGAAAAAAAAAACAAATTTAATAGTTTCCGCTGATTTAATATATACTAAAAATATTTTGAAATTAGTAAATTTAATTGGCGACAGAATTTGTGGATTAAAACTACATGCAGATATTATAGATGATTTTTCATATTCATTTATAAATAATCTTAAAAACATTTCTATAGAAAAAAAATTTTTATTATTCGAAGATAGAAAATTATGTGACGTTGGTCCTACTAATTGTCTTCAATTGCATTACGGAATACATAAAATTTCTTCTTGGGCGGACATCATTACAGCGCACGTCCTTGCTGGTAGTATGAGTATACAAAATTTGAACATACCTTCTAGTATAGGGTTGATTACAATATCTGAAATGTCCTCTTATGGAAGATTATCTGATGATAATTATGTAAGAAAAGCGCTAAATATTTCTTTAAAAAATCCAAAAGTTATTGGAACTGTTGCACAAAGAAAAATAGATGATCGATTATTATTATTTACACCTGGGATTCATTTTTCTATGAAAACAAATAATGTAGGAAATAATTACATTCATCCTGTTCAAGCTTTTGAAAAAAATGGAAGTGATTTTATTATTGTGGGGAAAGCTATTTATCAATCTGTAAATCCTAAAATCACAGCAGAAGAATATAGAAATGCAGGATGGAAAGCTTATGAAAATGGACTTTAAATAATTCTATTCCATTTATATGATATGAGTTTTTTTTTGTTAAAATTAATGATACTGATTATAATTTTATTTAATTTGTATATACATACATATTATATTTTAAAAAATTATTTCAATCATAAAAAATTTCATGAATAAATTTTGAGTATGGAATGGATAAATTCATTAATCAGTTGTTTTATGATACTTTTTAGCATTATAGACATATTAGGGAACGCCCCCATAATTATGGGGTTTAAATCAAAGGGGAACATTATAGACACTAAAAAAGTTATAATCACTTCTCTTGTAATATTTTTATCTTTTCTTTTTTTAGGACAACCTATGCTGAAAATTATTGGAGTTGATGTGCATTCTTTCTCTGTAGCGGGATCTGTAGTATTATTTTTAATAGGTTTAGAAATGATATTGGGAATAGACCTTCATAAGGTTACGGAAAATGCTCAAACTTCTATTGTTCCAATAGCTTTTCCACTTATAGCTGGTCCTGGATCTTTAACTACTTTAATTTCATTAAGAGCAACTTATGACGTAAATGTTATTCTTTTATCTCTCATTTTGAATATGATAGTTGTTTATTTTGTTATAGATAGATGTGATTTTATAGCTGAAAAAATAGGAAATAACGGATTGGATATTTTAAAGAAAATATTTGGAATTGTTTTATTAGCTTTTGCTGTGAAAATTTTTGGGGCAAATGCGGGGCAATTATTTCAGCAATAATTAATAATTAATGGTTTTTTATTATTTTATTAAAAATATTTAGAACAGATTCATTAATATTTTTAAATTCAGGTAAATAGAAAGCTTTATAAATCAAAATTATGTAATAATTTTGATTTATAATTAAAATGTGTTTTTCTAAAATCGATTTATTTAAAAAAAAAGAAGCTTTTAATAAACGTTTTATTCTATTTCTGTGAACTGATTTTTTGAAATTTTTTTTTTACCAGAGTTCCAACGAGATTGATTGATGAATTTTTATCAAAACTTTTTTCTGATAAAAGAACAGACAAAATAGGATATACAAAGAAATATTTTCCATTTTTTATTACTTTTTCAAAACTTTTTTTTTCTTTAAATTGCATTTTTTTTAAAATTTATTCACAATATCCCATAAACTCTTCTAACTTGGAAACCATCCCTGTAGGCCCACAAGCAAATGGAGTTCTTTGATGCAATTTAGTTGGTTTTATGTCTAAAATCCGTTTTTTCCCATCAGAAGCTTTTCCTCCAGCTTGTTCTGCTAAAAAAGCGATAGGATTACATTCATAAAGTAATCTTAATTTTCCTTCTGGAGAAGAAGCTGTTTTTGGATAGATATATATTCCTCCTTGTATCATATTTCGGTGAAAATCTCCGACTAAAGATCCAATATATCTTGCTGTATAGGGACGATTATCTTTTTCTTCTTGACAATACCTGATAAATTCCCTAATTCCATTAGGGAATTTATCAGAATTACCTTCATTAATAGAATATATCTTTTCTGTTTTAGGAAAACGAAGATTAAAATGAGATAAGTAAAATGTTCCAACTGAAGGATCTAAAGTAAATCCATGCACCCCATTTCCAGTGCTATATACCAATATAGTAGAAGATCCATAAATAATATATCCGGCAAGAATTTGTTGATTGCCTTTTTGCAAAAAATCTTCTATTGTTAAATTCATTTGAATAGGAGATTTTCTCATATATACAGAAAATATAGTTCCAATAGATACATTCACATCGATATTAGAAGAACCATCAAGTGGATCTATTAAAACAATGTACTGATTTTTAAAATTTTTTTCTTGTTTTCCTTTTATTACTATAAAATCTTTACTTTCTTCAGAAGCAATTCCGCAAACAACATTTCGACTTTTAAAAGATTCAATGAAAGCTTTATGAGCAAAATCATCCAATTTTTGTTGATTTTCACCTTGCACATTAGTAACGCCAGAACTTCCTATGATTTTTTCTGTTAACCCTGCTTTATTAACTTCTTTATGAATAGCTTTAGAAGCTAATTTTATAGAGCTAAACAATCGTAATAATGCTTCGGTGGAATATGAAAAACGATCTCTATTTTCTATAATAAACTCTCCTAATGTATACATGTATCTCTATCTAAGGAAATACTTTTTTTTACATAAAGATCAGATTTTTTTTTATATCATGCTTAACAATTGAAGTACTATTCAATAATTTTTGTTTAAAATAAAATAAATAAACTTATAAAGTTATTACGAATTTTATATATTTCTATTAATTTTATCACTTCAATGAGAATTATACAAATATCATTAATATTGTTATGGCGTACATGGTTTTTTCTTATCAATATATTTTTGATTCCCTTATGGGCAGGAGCTTCTATCCCGTTTCTTTTCAAAGAAAAACACTATCCTATTGCATATTGGTTTCATCAAATGTGGGCTAGAAGCAATCTTTTTCTTATGGGGTTTTGGTATGTGTTAGAAAAAGATAAAGAAATGTTAGATAAGAATCAACAATACGTAATTATCAGTAATCATAGTTCTATTATGGATATTATGTTAATTTACTCTTTGATGAGAAATCATCCTTTGGTTTTTGTTGGAAAGGCAGAGTTAGCTAAGCTTCCTTTTTTTGGATTTGTTTATAAAAAGAGTAATATTCTTATTGATAGAAAAAATTTATCGAGTTGTATACATGTATTTAAAAAAATAGAAGATAAAGTAGATTCTGGAAAAAGTGTCTGTATCTTTCCAGAAGGTGGTGTCCCTAAACCTCATATTTTCTTAGATCATTTCAAGAACGGGGCTTTTTTTATCGCTATTTTAAAAAAAATTTCTATTATTCCTTTTACTATAGCTGACATAAAAACAAAATTTCCCAGTTCTTCTATTACAAAAGGAAGACCAGGAAAAATAAGAATTAAACAACATCATTCCATATCAACAAAAAATTTATCCTTAAAAGATAAGAACAATTTGAAAGAAAAATGTTTTAATTTAATAAAATATCAATTAGAAAAATTTGAACGTGAAAAAAAAAATAGTTAATTACATGAATTAAATTATTCGTGAAAAAAAAAATACATATTTATACTGACGGCTCTTCGAAAGGAAATCCTGGACCAGGAGGGTATGGAATTTTTATAGAAATATTTTTTGGTCATTTTTATAATAGAAAAATAATTTCAGAAGGATTTCGTTATACAACTAATAATAGAATGGAACTGTTATCAGTGATAGTGGGATTGGAAAAAATAAAAAATAAAAAGCAAAATATTATTGTTTTTACTGATTCTAAATATATTGTAAATACTGTGCAAAATAGATGGATTTATAAATGGGAAAAAAATAACTTTCACAATAAAAAAAATGTAGATTTATGGAAAAGGTTTTTATATTTGTTTTACCAACATTTTGTTATATTTCATTGGATAAAAAGTCATAATGATCATTATATCAATGACTATTGTGATAGATTGTCTGTTGAGGCTTCCAAAAAAAAAACTTTAAAAATAGACTACATATATGAAAATATATGAAAAACGGATATAAATTATATTTTAGCATAATTTCTTTGTCTAATAATTTCATATATAATTATAGACATTGCATTGCTAACATTTAATGAATCTATATTTCCAAACATAGGAATTGTTATTATTTTATTAGCTTTCTCAATCCAAATATTAGATACTCCTTTATTTTCAGAACCAAAAACTATAGCTATATTATTATTATGATAGAATTTAGTATGGTATAGATTTATCGCTTTTTTATGCTTATGAAATCCTGTTGTTAAAACTTGTATTTTATTCTTTTGTAACCAATATATGATTGATTCTATTTTTTCTATAAAAATGTTTCTTGTAAAAAGAGTCCCTAAGCTACATCTAATAATATTAGAGTTATACACATAAGTTTTCATGTTACATAGTATGATAATATGAATATTTGCGACGTCAGCTACTCTTAACATAGCTCCTATATTCCCAGGTTTTTCTATTCCATCTAGTATAAGTATTAAATAAGAATTATTATTAGAAATTTTTATGTTTTTCAATTGATTTATATATTTTTTTTCTTTAAACAGAGCAATAATTCCCCCTGAATTATCTCTGTATGCTAATTTTTTAAAAATTTTCATACTAATAATAAAAGTGATGGAATGAAATGACTGAATCATATTATATTTTTTAAATATTTTTTCGCATATAAATATTTTTATTGGGGAAAAATTCCCTTTTATAGCCATTTCAAATTCTTTTATTCCTTCAACAAAAAAAACATTCATATAATTTTTTTTTTGATAAATTTTTATCAAATCTTTAATTTTTGTATTTTGTATGCTATATATTTTTTTCATATTTATTTGTAATGATTTATAAAAAATACCATGACATGGTGTATATGAATATGGCAGTTGAACGTTCAAAATTATCTTTTTGTAAAAAAAAAAAGTAGGAGCTATTATAGTTAAAAATAACAAAATCATATCTGATGGTTATAATCGTACTCCAAATGGATTTGATAATATATGTGAAGATCATAACGGAAATACTAAATGGTATGTTATACATGCAGAAGCAAATGCAATATTAAAAGTATCTTCTTCTTCTTTCTCTTGTGAAGGAGGGTCCATATATATCACTCATTTTCCGTGTAAAGAATGTTGTAAGCTTATTTATTTATCTAATATAAAAAGAGTTATTTACTTATATGCAAAAAATAATGACGAATTTACTTTTTTAAAACAATTGAAAATAGGAATAGAAAAACTTATTTAAATTGACTATATATATATTATATCATATATTTTGATAAAACCCAGGTGGCGAAACAGGCAGACGCGCTGGACTCAAAATCCAGTGATTTTTTTACATCATGCGGGTTCGAATCCCGCCCTGGGTATTTTTTTAATTCAGAATAAGAAATATCTTTGAGAAAGAGGTAAAATATCAGAAGGATGAGAGCTTATTTTCTCTCCATTGATATAAACATTATAAGTTTTGGGATCCACTTCTAAATTAGGCATTTCTTCATTTAAGATCATGTTTTTTTTGGATAAAGCACGACATCCTCTTACTATTTTTATTTGTTTCTTAATTTTATTTTTATCAAAAAAACCATTGTTAATTGCATTTATTGATACAAAAACACTGCTTAATTTTGGTTCAAAGTATCCAAACATTTTTCGATACATAAATGGCTGAGGTGTAGGAATAGTAGCATTAGGATCTCCCATACTTGCATAAACAATCATCCCACTCTTTATGACTAACTCAGGTTTTACTCCAAAAAAAGAAGGCTTCCATAATACTAAATCTGCCATTTTTCCGATATGAATCGATCCTACATATTCTGAAATACCATGAGTAATAGCAGGATTTATAGTATATTTTGAAATATATCTTTTTACTCTAAAATTATCATTTTTTGAATGATCTTCATTTATAGATCCTCTTTGTTTTTTCATTTTATCAGCTGTTTGCCATGTTCGTTTTACGATCTCCCCTATACGTCCCATAGCTTGAGAATCTGAACTAGTCATACTAATGGCTCCCATATCATGTAAAACTCCTTCTGCGCTAATAGTTTCAGATCTTATACGTGATTTAGCAAAAGCAATATCTTCTGGTAAATTAGAATCCAAATGATGACAAATCATTAACATATCTAAATGTTCATCTATGGTATTACAAGTATAAGGCATGGTAGGACTTGTTGATGAAGGTAAAATATTAGAAAACGATATAACTTTCAATAAATCAGGAGCATGTCCACCGCCGGCCCCTTCTGTATGATAAGTGTGAATTGTTCTATTTTTGAATATTTTTAAGGTATCTTCTACATAACCGGATTCATTTAATGAATCTGTATGTATGTTGACTTGTACATCCAATTTTTCTGCTACATTCAAACATTGATCTATAACATGGAAAGTACTCCCCCAATCTTCATGTATTTTTAATCCACCAGCTCCAGCTTTTACTTGTTCAATTAAAGCTTCGGGGCGAGAGCTATTTCCACTAGCAAGAAAAATAAAATTAATAGGAATATGGTCTGTACTTTTTAACATTCTTTGAATATTCCATACGCCTGAAGTACAATTTGTAGCTATAGTTCCAGTCGCGGGACCTGAACCTCCACCAATAATAGTAGTTGTTCCACTTTCTAATGCGACTTCAAACAATTGTGGGCATATAAAATGAACATGACTATCTACACTTCCAGATGTTACTATAATATTTTCCGAAGAAATGACTTCTGTTCCTGCTCCAATATACATATTAGGAGTAACTCCGTCCATAAAATATGGATTTCCAGCTTTTCCTATTCCAACAATAAGACCATTTTTAATTCCTATATCCGCTTTTACAATTCCCCAATGATCTATAATAATAGCATTAGTTAATACTAAATCTAAAACTCCTTCATCTCTTGTTGCAAATGGATGTTGGCCCATTCCGTCTCTAATAACTTTTCCTCCTCCAAAAACACATTCATCTCCATAAATAGTATAGTCTTTTTCTATTTCAATCCATAAAGATGTGTCTCCTAAACGAATTTTATCCCCTTTAGTAGGACCATACATACTTGCATAAGATTCTCTATCTATTTTTTTCATATAGTTGTATTTTCTTTTCCTGAAAATCCATAAATTTTTTTACTTCCTCCAATTTCTACTAACATAATTTCTTTTGTTTCACCTGGTTCAAAACGAACGGATCTACCAGAAGGAATATCGAGTTTGTATCCTTTAGTTCCTTCTCTGTCAAAAAGAAGAGCAGAATTGGTTTCATAAAAATGAAAATGAGATCCTACTTGAATAGGGCGAGTCCCTGTATTGGATACTATTCTTTCTATACGAGATCTTCCGGGGAAGAATACAATCTCTTCTTTTAGAAGATCATATTGTCCTGGAATTAAATTAGAATTTTTTTTTCTATTTTTTTTGATAGGATGATGTATAGTTACCAACTTTGTTCCATCAGGAAAAGTTGCTTCTACTTGAACATTATTAAGTAATTCATACACTCCATCCATAACTTGTTCATGGTTCAGAATATTTCCTGCTTCATACATGAGATCTTTTACTGTTTTTCCATCACGAGCTCCTTCCATTACATAATGAGCGATTAAAGCTAAAGATTCAGGATAATTCAATTTTAATCCTCTTTTTAAACGTTTTTTTGCCAATTCTCCAGCCATGTGCAGAAGAATTTTTTCCTTTTCATAAGAAGTTAAATGCATATGCTTTCTTTAATTTAATTCATAAACATAATATTCGTTGCAACAAACAACATACATAATAATACATATATGGGATTAAAGTTATGAAATATTATAATAATGAAAGATAAATAGAATCGTTTTTCATCCTGATTGCATCTTACAAAGTTCTTAACTATCATCTAATTTTTACAAAAAAATTGTAGCTCTATAGATGAAAAAACTTAAATATCAATCAAAAGAATAAAAAAAAATACGTCTCCACAAATTATCGTTATTTTTGTTAGCATCTTTAATAATGGGAAAATTGTTTTAAAAAATAATTAAAAAATGCAAGTTTTAAAATTTGGGGGTAGTTCCGTAGCTCATTCTGATGCAATAAAACGTATTTGTTCTTTGTTAGAAAAAAAACCAAAAGGAAGATATGCTATTGTTGTATCTGCATTAGGAAACATTACGGACCAGTTGATTCAATGTGGCCAATTAGCTTCTGAAAGAAAAAATATTTATAAAAATATATTAGAAGAAATAGAGATTCGACATCTTAATATTATAAGAGAATTGTTTCCTATCACCTATCAAAGTCATTTAATCAGTTGGATTAAAAAAAATATAAATGATTTAGAAAGTTTATGTGACGGTATTTTTCAAGTAGAAGAACTTTCAAAACGATCTTTAGATAAAATCATGAGTTTTGGAGAATTGAGTTCTTCTTTCCTCATTGCAGAAAAATTGAAACAATCTGGGTTAGATGCAGTTTGTAAAGATAGCAGAGATTTAATTATTACAGATTCTCAATTTGGATGCGCACAAGTAGATTTTATCACAAGTAATCACCATATTATTCAGTTTTTTTGTGAAAAAACATCAGAATACATCGTTTTACCAGGATTTATCGCTTCTACGTTAGAAAACGAAACCACTACTCTTGGAAGAGGAGGGTCTGATTATACAGCGGCTATTTTAGCTGCGGCGATATCAGCTAGTTTACTAGAAATATGGACGGATGTAAGTGGAATGATGACAGCAAATCCAAAAATAGTGAATCAAGCTTTTCCTATAAAAGAAATTTCTTATGAGGAAGCTATGGAATTATCACATTTTGGAGCAAAAGTTATTTATCCTCCTACGATTCAACCTGCTATGAAAAAACATATTCCTATACAAATTAAAAATACTTTCTCTCCTTTAGATACGGGAACTTTGATTTATATTAACAAAAATACAAATATTAGTCAACCTGTTACCGGAATATCTGGAATTCAGAATATGGCATTGCTTACTTTGGAAGGAAGTGGTATGATCGGAATTCCTGGATATTCCAAACGTTTATTCGAAGCTTTATCACGGGAAAAAATAAATGTAATATTTATCACTCAAAGTTCTTCAGAACATTCAATTACGACAGGAATTCATGAAACAGATGTAATTAAAGCAAAAGCCGTTATAGATAGTGAATTTGCTCAAGAAATACATCAAAGACGGATTGATCCATTAAGAATCGAGAAAGATCTTTGTATCATTGCGGTGGTGGGAGATAATATGAAAAATCTTCATGGAACTAGTGGGAAAATGTTTTCAGCTTTAGGAAGAAATAGTATTAATGTCAGAGCTATAGCGCAAGGTTCTACTGAAAAAAATATATCAGCCGTTATTAGAAAAAACGATTTTAAAAAGGCATTAAACACTTTACATGAAGCTTTTTTTGAAAGTCCACCAAAACAAATTAATCTTTTTATTTGTGGAGTAGGAAAAGTGGGAAGCAAATTGCTTGAACAGATAGATCAACAACAAAATTACTTATTAGAAGAATTAAAGCTTCAAGTTAGAGTCATTGGATTAGCTAACAGCAAGAAAATGTATTTTAATGATCATGGAATTAACTTAAGTGATTGGGGACAATATCTGAACCAAAAAGGTATAAATATGAATATATATTCCTTTATGGAAAAAGTATGGAAATTTAATCTAAGGAATAGTTTATTTGTAGATAATACAGCTAGTGAAGAAATGGCTATGACCTATGATAAATTTCTAAAAAATGGAATAGGCGTTATTACTTGTAATAAAATAGCTTGTTCCTCCGATTATGATCATTATAAAAAATTAAAAACACTTTCTAGACATTTTAAAGCCCCATTTTTGTTTGAAACTAATGTAGGTGCTAGTTTACCAGTCATTAGTACACTGAACGATCTAATTAATAGTGGAGATAAAATTCATAAAATAGAAGCTGTATTATCAGGAAGTTTAAATTTTATATTTAATCATTTTGTAGGAAAAAAATCTTTTTTAGAAGTAGTAAAAGAAGCTCAATTAAAAGGATATACAGAACCGGATTCTAGAATTGATTTAAGTGGATTAGATGTTATGCGAAAAATACTAATTTTAGCAAGAGAATGTGGTTCTCCATTAGAATTGAGTGATATTCATCAGAAATCTTTTCTTCCAGAAACTTGTTTGAATTCAAGTTCTATAGATAATTTTTATCAAGAATTGCACAGATACAGAGATTATTTTTTTAAAATAAGAAGTGAAGCGGAAAAAGATAAAAAACGTTTACGTTTTATTGCACGTTATGAAAATGGAGTCGCTTCTGTTGGATTAGAATCTGTTTCACAGATTCATCCATTTTTTCAATTAGAAGGAAAAGATAATATGGTTTTATATAATACATATCGTTATGCGGAACAACCTCTTATCATAAAAGGAGCAGGTGCTGGAGCCGAAGTTACTGCATCTGGAGTTTTTTCAGATATTATTAAAGCTACTAAATAAAAATCATGAAGGGAATTAAAATATTTGCACCAGCTACTGTCGCTAATTTAGCTTGTGGTTTTGATGTTATTGGATTAGCTTTAGATTTTCCTAAAGATGAAATTTTTTTATATAAATCTAATAATCCAGGAATACGTATTAATCGAATATATGGGGCTTCATTACCTAATGATCCAAGAAAAAATGTGGCTTTTGTTGCTTTGCAATTTTTATTGAAAAAATATCAACAAAAACAAAAATTTGATAACGAAAAAAAAATAGGATTTGAAATTGAATTAATTAAAAATATTCACCCTGGAAGCGGAATAGGATCTAGTGCCGCTAGTGCCGCTGGGGTAGTTTATGGAGCTAATGTTCTATTAGGAAACCCTTTCAATAGCATACAATTAATACGTTTTGCTATGGAAGGAGAACGTGTAGCAAGTGGGACTGCTCATGCTGACAATGTTGCTCCTGCTATCATGGGAGGACTAACATTAGTTAGGAGTTATAAACCATTGGACATAACTAAATTACACACTCCTAATGAATTATGGGTTAGCATCATACATCCGCAAATTGAAGTTAAAACATCAGATGCTAGAGAAATTTTAAAACAAAAAATATTAATGACAGATGCTATTAGACAGTGGGGGAATGTAGGGGCATTGGTAGCAGGATTATATCTAGAAGATTATGGATTAATAAGTAGGTCTTTAGAAGATGTTATTGCTGAACCAATACGAGCAATGCTAATTCCAGCTTTTTATGAATTAAAAATAAGATGCAAAGAAATAGGAGCTTTGGGAGGAGGAATTTCTGGTTCAGGTCCTTCTGTTTTCATGTTGAGCAAAGGAAATCATACGGCAAAAAAAGTGACTGAAGTTATGAATAGAGTATATTCTCCGTTAAAAGTTGATTATAAAACTTATACTTCTCCTATCAATCAGCAAGGAGTCAAGTGGACTCAAATATTATAGAAAAAATAATTAATATGTTATATTATAGTTTAAAAAATTATAAAAACTTAGTTTCTTTCGAAGATGCTGTTTTAACAGGATTATCCCCTGATGGTGGGTTATATATGCCTGAATGTATTCCTAAACTATCCCCTAAATTTATTCATAAACTTCCAGCTTATGATATCTATACGATAGCCATGTTTGTAATAAAACCTTATATTGAAAAATGCATCCCAGAAAAGTACATTGATAATATTATTCATGATACTTTGAATTTTTCTTTTCCATTGAAAAAAATACATGATAATATTCATGTATTAGAACTTTTTCATGGTCCCACTTTATCTTTTAAAGATGTGGGAGCTAAGTTTATGGCAGAATGTTTAAATTTTTTTTCTGAAAAATTAGGAAAAACCGTTACGGTTTTAGTAGCGACTTCAGGAGATACCGGGGGCGCTGTTGCTAAAGGGTTTCATAAAAAGCCTGGAATAGAAGTCATTATTTTATATCCATATAATGGAATCAGTTCTTTACAAAAAAAACAAATCACTTCATTGGGAGATAATATATTCGCTTTAGAAATAGATGGGGACTTCGATGACTGTCAGAGCATGGTAAAAAAAGCCTTTTTAGACAAGAAAGTGAACGATAAATACACATTAACTTCTGCTAATTCTATTAATGTAGGGAGATGGCTTCCTCAAATGTTTTATTATTTTTTAGCTTACAGACAAATAATAGAAAAAAATCCTATAGAATTAATTTTTTCAGTTCCTAGTGGAAACTTTGGGAATATTTGTGCAGGAATGATGGCTGAAAAAATGGGATTACCAATAAAATTTTTTATTGCATCTACAAATATTAACGATACTATACCTAGATTTTTAAAATCTGAAAAATACCATCCTTTTCCGGTAAAAAAAACTATATCAAATGCTATGGATATATCTAATCCAAGTAATTTTTCTAGAATATGGTATTTATATAAAAAAAATATGTTTCAATTAAGAAAAAAACTATCTTCCTACAAATTCACAGATGAAGAAACTTTGTCAATTATAAAAATAATGTGGAAAAAATATAAATACATGCTAGATCCACATGGAGCGATTGGTTATTTAGGGCTTAGACAATATTTACAAGAAATTAATAATACTTCAGATCCAGCTATATTTTTAGAAACTGCTCATCCTATTAAATTTTTAGATCATATACCATCTTTTTTGCGTAAAAAAATTGTACCGACTCAAGAACTAGAAATATTTTTGAATACAAAAAATACCAACAAAAAAATATCTTTATCCAATAATTTTCATGTTTTCAAAGATTGGTTATTAGAAAGAAAATAAATTTTTAATTTTTTAATTAAATGGCAACATCTCCCTTAATATGAGGAAAAGGATTATAGTTCTTTAATTCAAAGTCTTCAAAACGATATTGAAAAATATCTTTCACAGAAGAATTTATAATCATTTTAGGAAGTGGTCTTGGGGTTCTTTTCATCTGTAGTTTAACTTGCTCAATATGATTATTATAGATATGAGCATCTCCTATAGTATGAATGAGTTCTTTTTCTTTTAAATGGAGTATGTTAGCTAACATAGTGAGTAACAAAGCGTAAGAAGCAATATTGAATGGTAATCCAATAAAGATATCTGCACTTCTTTGATATAAAAGTAACGATAATTTTTTTTTATATACATAAAATTGAAATAATAAATGACAAGGAGGGAGTGCCATACTTTTAATCATCCCTACATTCCAAGAAGAAACAATTAAACGTCTAGAATTAGGATTAAATTTTATTTCTTTTATAAGATTAACGATTTGATCTACAAAATGGCCATCGTAGGTTGGCCATTTTCTCCATTGAAATCCATATATAGGACCTAATTCTCCATGATTGTCCGCCCACTTGTTCCAAATATTAACTTGATTATTTACTAAAAATTGAATGTTTGTATCACCTTTTAAAAACCATAATAGTTCATAAATAATAGACCGTATATTTAATTTTTTAGTAGTTAAAAGAGGGAAACCTTTCTTTAAGTCAAATCTCATTTGAGATCCAAATAAGCTTATTGTCCCTATGCCAGTTCTATCTTTTCTTTTGATTCCCTTTTTTAATACGTTTTTTAATAAATTTAAATATTGTTTCATGATCCCAATATCTATTTTCTTTTTTAATTTAAAGAGTATTTTTGCATAAAAAAATATAACTATGAATCAAAAGGTTCTCTTCTTTTCTACAAGAAGTGGGTTAAAACTATCAGAAAATATAGCTTATTACTATGGAAACTTTCTAGGTAAAGTACGATTCTTAGAATTTAGTGATGGAGAATATACTCCTTGTTTTGAACAATCTGTTCGTGGATCTCAAGTATTTTTGATTGGGTCTACTTTTCCTCCAGTAGATAATTTAATGGAATTATTGTTAATGTGCGATGCAGCTCGTAGAGCTTCAGCTTATAACATAACACTTGTGATTCCGTATTTCGGATGGGCTAGACAAGATCATAAAGATATACCTAGAACTCCTATTGCCGCTAAACTTATAGCGAATTTGATAGTCGCTTCAGGAGCGACTAGAGTCATGACTATGGATTTACACGCGGATCAAATTCAAGGATTTTTTGATATACCTGTAGATCATTTGTATGCATCTAGAATATTTATTGATTATATTAAAAAATTAAATATAGATCAATTAACAATCGCTTCTCCAGATATGGGAGGGGCTAAAAGAGCTAGAAGTTATGCTGGTTATTTAGGAACAGATGTAGTAATCTGTTATAAAGAAAGAAAAAAAGCAAATGAAATAGAATTCATGAATCTTATAGGAAATGTAAAAGAAAAAAATATTATACTTATAGATGACATGGTAGATACAGCTGGAACCTTGACGGAAGCGGCTAATTTAATAAAGAAACAAGGAGCTAAAAGTGTACGTGCGATAGCTACTCATCCTGTTTTATCAGGAAATTCATATGAAAAAATACATCAGTCAGCAATTGAAGAATTGGCAGTAACAGATACAATTCCTATAAATCAAGTGAATCCAAGTGATAAAATTAAAATTTTGTCTTGTGCTCCGCTTTTTGCGGAAGTGATGCAATCAGTACATAAAGACGAGTCCATTAGTAATAAATTTATAATATGAAATATGTTAATATATATGGTTATAAAAGAGATATTGGGAAAAAAGCAGTCCGTTCCATTCGACTTTCTGGAAAAGTTCCGTGTATTTTATATGGAAAAAATACAAATATTCCGTTTTCTACTTCATTAGAAAGTTTAAAGAAAATAATATATACAACAGAAGTATATGGTATTATTCTTCAGATAGAAGGATATGACCGAAGTATTAACGCGATTCGAAAGGAAATACAATTTGATCCTGTTAATGAAAAAATATTACATGTTGATTTTTACAAAATTGATAAATTTAAATCTATTATATTAGAAATTCCTATTAAATCTTTTGGTAGACCTGTTGGAGTAGAAAAAGGAGGTGAATATCATTTGAATATCAGAAAATTAAAAGTGAAAGCAAATTCACATAATATGCCAGAACATATTAAATTAAATATAAATTCTTTAGATATAGGAGATAGAATAACAATTGAAGATTTATATAATGATAAATATACTATATTGCACCCTTCCCATACATTGATAGCAAGCGTAAAAAATTCGCGGACAATTATTAAAGGTGCTCAAGAAGAAGAAAATCAAGAAGGAAAAGAAAAAGAAAACAAAAAAGTAAAAAAATAAAATGGATAATGTTTCTAGATTTTTATTTTATGAAAATAGCATTAAAAGAGGCTCATCTTGCTTTTTATAAAAATGAAATTCCTATAGGAGCTGCAATTACATATCAAAATATGGTTATAGCAAAAGCTCATAATTTAACTGAAACTTTATGCGATATTACTGCACATGCAGAAATGTTAGTGATAAACTTAGCATCTAATTATTTGAAAAAAAAATACATAAAAAAATGTACTTTATATGTAACCCTAGAACCATGTGTCATGTGTGCTGGAGCTTTATTTTGGTCTCAAATAGGAAGAGTTGTTTGTGGGGCCTCTAACCCATCAAAAAGAGGATTCTTGTATTATGGGATTAAATTACATCCCAAAACAGAATTTGCATCTGGAATTATGAAAAACCAGTGCAAGGCTCTTATACAAGAATTCTTTTTTCAAAAAAGGATTCCAAAATATAAAAAAATTTAGATAAATATTTTTTTATTCTTATTTATTTTCATTTTTAAAAAAACAGGTATAGTTGTAATTAATACAATTAATAAAATAATCCATTCAAGATGATTTTTTAATTCCGGAAAACTTTTATCTAAATAATGGCCCGCTAACATGATAGAAAAAGTCCAAGCAAGCGCTCCAAGAATGTTATATATCATAAATTTTTTGAAATCTATGCGAATTGCTCCTGCTATAATAGGAGCAAAAGTACGAAACATGGGGAGAAAACGACTCATGATAAGAGCTGTTTTTTTATATTTATTATAAAACAATTTTGCTAAAATTAAATGTTTTTTTTTAAAAAAAAAGGAATCTTTTCTTTTATATAACAGTTTCCCAGATTTGTACCCTAACCAATATCCCTGTATATTACCAAGAATAGCGACGCCTGCTACGATTAAAATTATCACAAAAAAAGGGACATTATAAAAATTTTTGCATAAATCTTCCCCAAAAATTCCAGCAGTAAATAATAAAGAATCTCCAGGCAAGAAAAAACCAATAAAAAACCCTGTTTCCGCAAAAACAATAGCTAAAAGAATAAATAAAGCTGTATTTCCGAAATATAAAAATATCCATCTAGGATTAAACAAATGCTGAAAAAAATCCCAAATATCTGGCATATTTACAAATATGATAATGAAAGTCAAAGTTAAATATTTCCATTTTTTATAAAAACTAAAAAATAAAAATATTTATTTTTATATTTTTTTCATATTCAAAAAACTAATATATTTTATTTATGGAGTCTTTATTTAAATTTATTAATATTCTAGGATGGATTCCTAATATATTTTTCTTCATAATAGGTTTAATTTTTATCATTTTTTGGTTGTACAAAATATTTTATTTTATTGATTAATAAAAAATTGGTTAATTTTGTTCAATGAAGATAAATTCATGAATAATGAAAAAAAGGGGAGAATTTATACACTTTAATGAAGAAGCTTATGATGTCCTTAAAAATTATTTACTTCATCAAGTGGATTCTATAAAAAACATATTCATTCTAGTAGATAATATTACCTATACACATTGTCTTCCCATTCTTTTTCAGAATATAGATTTTTTGAAAAAATCTAATGTTATTAAAATAAAATCAGGGGAAAAAGAAAAAAATATTTATACGTGTATTCAAATATGTAAAAATCTAGAAAAATTTAAAGCAACTAGAAAAAGTTTAATTATAAATTTAGGAGGAGGAGTTATAACAGATACTGGAGGATTTGTAGCTTCTATATTCAAACGAGGTATTCGTTTTATTAATATCCCTACAACTTTATTAGGAATGGTGGATGCTGCTATAGGATATAAAACAGGTGTGAATTTAGATTCTATAAAAAACGAAATAGGATCTTTTTATGTTCCAGAATTTTTAATCATTGATACTCATTTTTTAAAAACACTTCCGAATAAAGAAATTTTTTCTGGTATGGCAGAAATGTTCAAACATGGATTAATAGCTGATAAAAATTTTTGGACACAAATGAATCAAATACAAACAGATATCATTCAGAATAAACAGAATAAAAATGAATGGACGCACTTAATTCATCAATCTATATTGATAAAACAAAAAATTGTAGATCAAGATCCTAAAGAAAAAGGATTAAGAAAAATTCTTAATTTTGGACACACTATTGGACATGCTTTAGAAAGTTATTTTATGAATATGAACAAAATGTTACATGGGTTTGCTGTAACTATAGGAATGATTTATGAATCATGGATTTCCTACAAAATTAATGGTTTATCCATGTCTGATTATAAAGAAATCAGATCTTCGCTTTCTGCATTATGTCCAATATCAAATCAAATTGATAATTTAGAAATTAATAAATTGTTGCTGATTATGGAACATGATAAAAAAAATGAAAAAAATAAAATTCAATTTTCTTTATTAAAAGAAATAGGAGAATGTTCATATAATTGTCAAGTACCATATTCTTTGATCAAAGAGAGTTTTTTGAACTAAGTGTTTTTAATAATTAATATTTTCAAAAAAAATGAATGAAAGTGAAGGAGAGAAATTGATTTCTATTAATATTGAAGATGAAATGAAATCATCTTATATAGATTATTCTATGTCTGTTATTGTATCCAGAGCTCTTCCCGATGTTAGAGATGGATTAAAACCTGTACATAGAAGAGTTCTTTATGGAATGTATCAGTTAGGAATTCTTTCTAACAGTTCTTATAAAAAATCCGCTCGTATTGTGGGAGAAGTCTTAGGAAAATATCATCCACATGGAGATGTTTCCGTTTATGAGACGATGGTTCGTCTGACTCAAAAATGGACATTACGTTATCCATTAATAGATGGACAGGGTAATTTTGGATCATTAGATGCAGATCCTCCGGCAGCCATGCGTTATACAGAAGTAAAAATGAAAAAAATATCTGAAGAAATGTTGTTGGATATTAAAAAAGAAACTGTGGATATGCAATTAAATTTTGATGATTCTTTGGAAGAACCTACAGTTTTACCTACACGAATTCCAAACCTTTTGATAAATGGATCTTCTGGTATTGCAGTTGGAATGGCTACTAATATCCCTCCTCACAATTTAAAAGAAACTATAAATGCTATTTGCGCTTATATAGAAAATAACGATATATCTATAGAACAGATCATGAAATATATTAAAGCTCCTGATTTTCCTACAGGTGGAATTATTTACGGATATGATGGAGTTAAAAATGCTTTTTTTACCGGAAAAGGACGTATTATTTTACGCGCAAAAGTACATTTCGAAGAAATTCATGGGAGACAATGTATTATTGTAGATGAGATCCCTTATCAAGTCAACAAAGCTGAGATGATCGCTAGAACAGTGGAACTTATGAAAGAGGGTAGAATGGAAGGTATTTATCAAATTCGGGATGAATCAGATAGAAATGGATTACGTATTGTCTACATTTTAAAACAA
The DNA here is from genome assembly GCF_014251635.1 of Blattabacterium cuenoti. Classification (NCBI taxonomy): domain Bacteria; kingdom Pseudomonadati; phylum Bacteroidota; class Flavobacteriia; order Flavobacteriales; family Blattabacteriaceae; genus Blattabacterium; species Blattabacterium cuenoti. Next base: position 156,822 of record NZ_CP059194.1, read on the forward strand.
AATACAAATTCTAATATATTATTGAATAAATTGTTTCAATTAACTTCTTTACAAACTTATTTTAATATAAATAATATAGCTCTCGTTAATGGAAAACCTGTTCAATTAAATATAAAAAGTCTTATTCAACATTTTGTTGATCATAGACATAATGTTATTATTCGCCGTACTAAATACGAGCTCAATAAGTGTAAAAATCGTGTTCATATTTTGTTAGGTTTTTTGAAAATATTAGATGATTTAGATATCATGATTCAATTAATTCAAAACTCTAAAAATCATTATGATGCCTGTGATAGATTGATTCAAAAATTTAAAATATCAAAAAATCAATCTCAATCCATTTTAGAGATGAAATTACAAAGCCTTACATCTTTAGAAATCAATAAACTTAAAAAAGAATATAACGAACTTATTAAAAAAATAGAATTTTTTAAAAATGTTTTGGAAAAGCATTCCACAAGAACTAAAATTATTCAAGAAGAACTTTTAAATATCAAAAAAAAATATCAAGATACACGTCGTACTCAAATTGATTATTCAGGAGATAAGGTGAACATAGAAGACCTAATTGAAAACAAACAGGTCGTTCTTACTATTTCCCATGCCGGTTATATTAAAAGAACATCTTTATCAGAATACAAACGTCAAGGAAGAGGAGGGGTGGGAAACAGAGGGGCTACTGCTAGAGAATCGGACTTTTTCAAACATTTACTTGTAGCAACCAATCATCAATATCTACTTTTTTTTACAGAAAAAGGAAAATGTTTTTGGCTTAGAGTATATGAAATTCCAGAAGGGTCTAAAATTTCTAAAGGGAGAGCGATACAAAATATTATTCATCTTCAACAAGATGATAAAGTTAATGCTTATATCTTAACGGAAGATCTTACTAATAAAAAGTATGTAAAAGATTATTATGTTATGATGATTACGCAAAAAGGTATTATTAAAAAAACATCTTTAGAAAATTATTCTCGTCCTAGAAAAGATGGGATCAATGCGATTGTTATTCGTAAAGGAGATTCTTTGTTGGAAGCGATTTTAACTAAGGGAGACAGCCATGTTTTTATTGCTGTAAAAAGTGGAAGAATTATTCGTTTTTCAGAGAATCAAGTTCGTTCTACTGGAAGAAATTCTTCCGGAGTCATAGGAATTAATACAAATAATCAAGATTTGGTTATTGGAATGATATGTGTAGATGTAGAAGGAAAAGAAAAAGGACATTTATTAGTTGTTTCTGAAAAAGGATTTGGAAAAAGATCCCATATAAAAGATTATCGTATTACCAATCGTAGTGGAAAAGGAATTAAAACAATAAATATAACTCAAAAAACAGGGCGTTTAATTTCCATAAAATATGTCACGGATCAAGATGATTTGATGATTATTAAAAAATCAGGGATTATTATACGTATTCCTGTATCAGATATAAGAGTTATGGGAAGAACAACTCAAGGGGTCAGATTAATCAATTTAAAAGAAAACGATTCCATAGCTGATGTGGCAAAAGTATACAAACCTATTATGGGTTTTCATTAAAATCTCGTAATATATTGATACATTCTGCTATATAAAAATCTTTCTTCAGATTTTTTTCCCATTTTTTTTGTTCTTCTGACTCTTTTTCTTTTAAAAAAATTTTGTAATGGGGAGGAAAAGCTTGTAATCCATATATATTCAAATTTTTTTTTAATTTTTTAAAATTTTCATTTCTTTTTTTTATTTTTAAATTTTCATAAAAAAATTCTTCCCAGTTTAAAGAAAATTGTTTTTTATTAAAATTAGAAAAATTTTTTTCTAATGATTGTATTTTTTTATAAATATTGATAAAATTCTTATTTTTTTTCAAACGTTTTATGCTTTTATTTTTAATATTTTCTAAATATAAATTATTATAATAAAAGTGAAGAGAAGGAATAGGATCTGTATAATCCCATTTTATAGGATTGATTTGATTTTTTTCTATAAATTTTAAAAATAGACTTTCCGTATTACTTGGAATGACTATATCGGAATTTACTCCTTTTAATTGAGTAGAATCTCCATTCACACGGTAAAATTTATTAATAGTAAATTTTAAAGCTCCTAATTTTTCATTATAGAAAAAAAATCGATTTAATGGATAAACTGTTTGTACAGTTCCTTTTCCATATGTTTGATAACTTCCAACAATAATACCTCTTTTATAATCGGCTATAGCCGCAGCGAGAATTTCGGAAGCAGAAGCAGATAACTCATTCACAAGAACGACAAGGGGTCCTGTCCACAGAATTTGATTTTTATAACTTTTAAGTATCTTTTTTTTTCTGTTAGGCTTTCCTATTTGTACGATAGGAACTTTTCCTAAAAAAAAACTAGCAATTTCTATTACAGTATCTAAAGATCCTCCTCCGTTATTTCTGATATCTATCAAAATTCCTTTTATATTTTCTTTTTTGAATTTTTGAATAATTTCTTTCATATCTTTAGTTGCATTTCTCCCATTTTGATTTTCAGGATTAAAATAAAATTCTGGGAGTCGGATCAAACCATACTTATCTTTATTTTTATCCAATATGACTACACTTTTTGCAAAAATTTCTTTCTTTTCAATTATATCCCTAGTAAGAATCACTTCTTCTATAGATCCATTTTTCTTTTGAAGAGTTAGTTTCACTTTGATCCCTTTTTTTCCTCTTATTAAGCGAATCGAATTTTCTAATAACAGACCTACAATATTTTTAGATTCTGAGTTTATGTTTTTTGCTACTCGTATAATTTTATCTCCTACTTCTATTTTTTTGTTTTTCCATGCAGGGCCACCATAAATGAGTTTAACAACGGTAGGATATCCTTTTTCATCTTCTTCTAATTCTATACCAATTCCTCCTGTTTGTCCAGATACATTAAAATCGAAAATTTCTTTTTCCTTTGGAGAAAAATAATTTGTATGAGGATCATATTGAGAAGTAATAGTATTAACATATATAGAAAACCAATCGGATTCTTTTTTTATTTTTAATTTTCTGAAATAATCTTGAATATATTCTTCTACTTTTTTTCTTGATTTTTTTTCGTTATTAACGAATGCATTTTTCCAAATCATTTTTTGGTTTGTGGAAGTCATCATTTTTTGGTTTGTGGAAGTCATCATTTTTTGGTTTGTGGAAGTCATCATTTTTTGGTTTGTGGAAGTCATCATTTTTTGGTTTGTGGAAGTCATCATTTTTTGGTTTGTGGAAGTAATGATCTCTAATAAAGTTAAATATTTTAAATATTTTCTCCATTTTTCAATCCATTCTTGTTTATTATTTGGATAAAAAGAATTTTGTTCTCTAAATATGTACATTTCTTTTTGATTGAAATCAAAAGATGTTTTTAATATTTTATAACATATAGATTCCACTTCTTTTACTCTTAGTAAAAAACGTTTCATGATAATATTAAAAAAAGTAGGATCTCCATGAATCCAAAAATCGTCTATTTTTTCTTTATATAAAGAAAGATCTTCCACATCTTTTTGTAGAAAAAAACGTTTTTGATTATCTAATTTTTCAAAAAATTTATGATATACTTTTTGTGAAAAATCATTATTTATACAAATAGGATTTGTGTGTAAAAAGTAAAGTGTTTTATATATTGTTTTGAGTACTATACGGTATTTTTCCTGTTCTCCTTCTCCTAATGGGGAACAGAAACTTAATGAAAAAATGATAAAAAAACCAATTATTATGTACTTAATATCATTCAGTTTTTTTATTTTGAAGTTCACAATTATGTTATGTATTAAATATTAGTAAAATTATATATAAATGTAAATAGCTTTTTTATATAATATAAAATGATAAAAAAACCAATTATTTTAGTCACAAATGATGATGGCATTATAGCTCCAGGGATTAGAGCTCTTGTTCATTCTATGAATCTTTTAGGAGATGTGTATGTAGTGGCTCCAAATAAACCTCAGTCTGGAGTAGGACATGCAATAACAATGAATACAATATTATATTGTGATTCGGTAAAGATAGATAATGGAAATCAAAAAGAATGGGAATGTTCTGGAACTCCAGTCGATTGTGTTAAATTAGCAATTAATGACCTTCTTCCAAGGAAACCTGATATTTGTGTATCAGGAATTAATCATGGATCAAACTCTTCTGTAAATATTATGTATTCTGGGACTGTATCTGCTGTGATTGAGGCAAGTATAGAGGGAATTCCATCTGTAGGATTTTCTCTTTTAGATTTTGATTGGAATGCTGATTTTGAACCATCTAAAAAATATGTATCTCAAATTGTAAAAAAAATTCTTTATAATCCTATTCCGGAAAAAAAAATTACTTTGAATGTAAATATTCCTAAATTAAAAAAAGAAGAAATCAAAGGAATTAAAATATGTAGACAAGCAGAGTCTAAATGGAGAGAAAGTTTTGATAAACGTTCCAATCCTAAAGGAAGAACTTATTATTGGTTAGTAGGAGATTTTGTTAATTTGGATGAAAAGGCAGATACAGATGAATGGGCATTAAAGAATGGATATGTATCTATTGTTCCTATTCAATTTGATTTAACAAATTATACTATATTAAATCTTTTAAAAGATTGGAATTTTATTGTATTATTTGTTTTTTTCCGGATATATAGTTTGTTCTGAATTTGAATATTAAAACGTATTATAATTGTGTCATCTTTTTTAGAGGGATCTTTAAATCCCAAAAAAATCCAAGATTTTATTGGACAACATGATATATTGAACAACCTAAAAATTTTTATTCAAGCTGCTAAAAAAAGAAAAGAAGCTTTAGATCATATTTTATTTCATGGACCTCCAGGATTGGGAAAAACCACGCTAGCACATATTGTGGCTAATGAATTATGTGTAAATATTACTATTACTTCAGGATCTGTTTTAGATAAGCCTGGAGATTTAGCTGGGTTGTTGATTCATTTAAAAATAAACGATGTAATTTTTATTGATGAAATTCATCGTCTTTCTCCGATAGTTGAGGAATATTTGTATTCAGCTATGGAAAATTATAAAATAGATATTATCATCGATTCTGGATCGAATGCTAGATCACTACAAATCGATTTGTCTCCTTTCACTTTAATAGGAGCCACTACTCATCATTTTTTGGTTTGTGGAAGTCATCATTTTTTGGTTTGTGGAAGTCATCATTTTTTGGTTTGTGGAAGTCATCATTTTTTGGTTTGTGGAAGTCATCATTTTTTGGTTTGTGGAAGTAATGATCTCTAATAAAGTTAAATATTTTAAATATTTTCTCCATTTTTCAATCCATTCTTGTTTATTATTTGGATAAAAAGAATTTTGTTCTCTAAATATGTACATTTCTTTTTGATTGAAATCAAAAGATGTTTTTAATATTTTATAACATATAGATTCCACTTCTTTTACTCTTAGTAAAAAACGTTTCATGATAATATTAAAAAAAGTAGGATCTCCATGAATCCAAAAATCGTCTATTTTTTCTTTATATAAAGAAAGATCTTCCACATCTTTTTGTAGAAAAAAACGTTTTTGATTATCTAATTTTTCAAAAAATTTATGATATACTTTTTGTGAAAAATCATTATTTATACAAATAGGATTTGTGTGTAAAAAGTAAAGTGTTTTATATATTGTTTTGAGTACTATACGGTATTTTTCCTGTTCTCCTTCTCCTAATGGGGAACAGAAACTTAATGAAAAAATGATAAAAAAACCAATTATTATGTACTTAATATCATTCAGTTTTTTTATTTTGAAGTTCACAATTATGTTATGTATTAAATATTAGTAAAATTATATATAAATGTAAATAGCTTTTTTATATAATATAAAATGATAAAAAAACCAATTATTTTAGTCACAAATGATGATGGCATTATAGCTCCAGGGATTAGAGCTCTTGTTCATTCTATGAATCTTTTAGGAGATGTGTATGTAGTGGCTCCAAATAAACCTCAGTCTGGAGTAGGACATGCAATAACAATGAATACAATATTATATTGTGATTCGGTAAAGATAGATAATGGAAATCAAAAAGAATGGGAATGTTCTGGAACTCCAGTCGATTGTGTTAAATTAGCAATTAATGACCTTCTTCCAAGGAAACCTGATATTTGTGTATCAGGAATTAATCATGGATCAAACTCTTCTGTAAATATTATGTATTCTGGGACTGTATCTGCTGTGATTGAGGCAAGTATAGAGGGAATTCCATCTGTAGGATTTTCTCTTTTAGATTTTGATTGGAATGCTGATTTTGAACCATCTAAAAAATATGTATCTCAAATTGTAAAAAAAATTCTTTATAATCCTATTCCGGAAAAAAAAATTACTTTGAATGTAAATATTCCTAAATTAAAAAAAGAAGAAATCAAAGGAATTAAAATATGTAGACAAGCAGAGTCTAAATGGAGAGAAAGTTTTGATAAACGTTCCAATCCTAAAGGAAGAACTTATTATTGGTTAGTAGGAGATTTTGTTAATTTGGATGAAAAGGCAGATACAGATGAATGGGCATTAAAGAATGGATATGTATCTATTGTTCCTATTCAATTTGATTTAACAAATTATACTATATTAAATCTTTTAAAAGATTGGAATTTTATTGTATTATTTGTTTTTTTCCGGATATATAGTTTGTTCTGAATTTGAATATTAAAACGTATTATAATTGTGTCATCTTTTTTAGAGGGATCTTTAAATCCCAAAAAAATCCAAGATTTTATTGGACAACATGATATATTGAACAACCTAAAAATTTTTATTCAAGCTGCTAAAAAAAGAAAAGAAGCTTTAGATCATATTTTATTTCATGGACCTCCAGGATTGGGAAAAACCACGCTAGCACATATTGTGGCTAATGAATTATGTGTAAATATTACTATTACTTCAGGATCTGTTTTAGATAAGCCTGGAGATTTAGCTGGGTTGTTGATTCATTTAAAAATAAACGATGTAATTTTTATTGATGAAATTCATCGTCTTTCTCCGATAGTTGAGGAATATTTGTATTCAGCTATGGAAAATTATAAAATAGATATTATCATCGATTCTGGATCGAATGCTAGATCACTACAAATCGATTTGTCTCCTTTCACTTTAATAGGAGCCACTACAAGATCAGGTTTGCTTACGGCACCTATGCGTTCTAGATTTGGAATTAATTTTCGTCTTAGTTATTATGAAAAAGAATTATTAAACGATATTGTAAATCGTAGTGCAAAATTGCTAAATATTCCAATAACGGAAGAAGCCTCTCATGAAATAGCGAATAGAAGTCGCGGAACTCCACGTATAGCCAATGCTTTATTACGTAGAATTCGTGATTTTGCGGAAGTAAAAGGAAATGGAACCATTGATATTAACATATGTAATTTAGGATTACAAGCCCTTAATGTAGACAAACATGGATTAGATGAAATGGATAATAGAATTCTTTCATATATCATAGATTATTTTAAAGGAGGACCTGTTGGGATCAATACTATAGCAACAGCTGTTAGCGAAAATTCAGATACCATAGAAGAAGTTTATGAACCTTTTCTAATTCAGGAAGGATACTTAATTAGAACACCTAGAGGAAGAAAGGTTACAAAATTAGCTTATCAACATATAAAAAAAAATTTTAAAAAAAAATAGATTATATGTTCATAAGAATTAACTTTGTCAAAAGAATCAACATTAAAATGAAAAATCATGCCTTCAAATGTTATTGTGGGTCTCCAATGGGGTGACGAGGGAAAAGGAAAAATTACAGACTTACTTGCTAAAAATTCGGATTATGTAATCCGTTATCAAGGAGGAAATAATTCGGGTCATTCTATTCATATTAAAAATAGTTATTTTGTTCTTCATTTAGTTCCTTCTGGAGTTATTTATTCTGGAGTTAAGTGTATTGTTGGGCCTGGAGTAGTCATTGATCCTAAATCTTTTATACAAGAAATACAAAATTTAGAATCAATGGGGATAAATACATCTAAAGTCTTTTTAGCAAAAAGAGCCCACATCACTATGCCTTATCATTGTTTGTTAGATCAATATCAAGAAGAAGCTTTAGGAGACAAGTCAATTGGTACGACTCACAAAGGAATTGGACCCACTTATGTGGATAAAATCAATAGAACAGGGATTCGTGTTTTAGATTTATTAAATTTAGAAGTTTTTCATAAAAAATTAAAATACCACATCGATCTTAAAAACAAAATTTTTACAAAAATTTTTCAAAAAAAACCACTTTTTTTTCAATCTATTTATGAAGAATATATAGAATATGCAAAAATTCTTTCTGATCGGGTAGTAGATGCTGTTTATGAAATTCATGAGGCTTTTCATCACAAAAAGAAGATTCTATTTGAAGGAGCTCAAGCTATGCTATTGGATATAAATTATGGAACATATCCATATGTGACAACTTCTTCTACTTCTACAGGAGGCGTCTGTACAGGAGTTGGAATTCCTCCTAACTTTTTAAAAAATTTTATAGGAATAACAAAAGCATATTGTACTCGTGTAGGATTTGGTCCTTTTCCTACAGAGATAGGAAGTGAAATGAATGATGTGATACGTAAAAAAGGAAATGAATATGGAGCGACGACAAAACGGCCAAGACGATGCGGGTGGTTAGATTTGATCGCTCTGAAATATTCTTGTATGATTAATGGGGTCAATTATTTAGTTCTTACAAAATTAGATGTTTTAAGTGAATTGGAAATTATTAAAATATGTGTAAAATATAAATGTAATGATAAAATAATTCAATATTTTCCAGCAAATATAAAACAAGAAGTAAAAGGGATTTATGTAGACTTACCTGGATGGAAACAAGACATATCTCATATTCATGAATACGAAGATTTACCAAAAAATTGTAAAAAATATATTAAATTTATTGAAGTTTATCTAAATTTAGAAATTTTATTAATTTCTGTCGGTTCTGAAAGGAACCAGAATATCATTAAAAACAAGTCTTTATTTTTTAAAATTTTTACTTAAGAAAATATTTTTTGTGTGTAAAGAATATAAAAATCCTTTAATAGAACGATATAGTAGTAAAGAAATGTTATATAATTTTTCTCCAAAAAAAAAGTTTCTTACTTGGAGAAAATTATGGTTATATTTAGCAGAAATTCAAAAAGAATTAGGATTAAACATTAGTAATGAACAAATCCTTGACTTAAAAAATCATTTACATGACATTGATTGGGATAGAGTTTTTTTCTATGAAAAAAAATTTCGCCATGATGTTATGGCTCATTTATATGCTTTTGGAGAAAAAGCGACTATAGCTAGACCTATAATTCATTTGGGTGTCACAAGTGCGTTTTTAGGAGACAATACGGATATTATTTTAATTCGTGATGGATTAGAGATATTATTAAAAAAATTAATTAATGTAATTTTTCGTCTTAGGAATTTTACTTTAGAATATCATAATATACCTACTTTAGCTTTTACTCATTATCAGGCAGCTCAATTAACAACTGTAGGAAAACGTTCTGCTTTATGGTTACAAAGTTTACTTCTAGATTTAGAAGAATTAGAATTTAGATTAAAAAATATTCATTTTAGAGGAGTTAAAGGAACTGTAGGTTCAGCAGATACTTTTAAAGAATTATTTAATGGAAATTTACAAAAAGTAAAAGATTTAGAAAAAAAATTATCTAGTAAATTCAGATTTAAAAATGTTTTTCCTATAACAGGACAAACTTACGATAGAAAAGTCGATGCTCAAATATTAAATTTATTATCCAATATATCTCAATCTTCTCATAAATTTAGTAACGACTTACGTTTATTACAAAATTTAAAAGAAATGGAAGAACCTTTTGAAAAAGAACAAATTGGATCTAGTGCTATGGCTTATAAACGGAATCCAATACGTAGTGAACGTATAGCCTCTTTAGCTAAGTATGTTATTTCTTTATCTAATAGTTCAGCCTTAGTTGCGGCAACACAATGGTTGGAACGTACTTTAGACGATTCTGCAAACCGAAGACTGGTTATAGGACAGTCCTTTTTATCTATAGATTCTATTTTAATGATTTGGAATAATATATTAGAAAATATAGTTGTATATCCTAAAATCATTGATAAACATATAAAAGAGGAGCTTCCTTTTTTAATGACTGAATATCTTATTATAAAATGTGTAAAAAAGGGAGCAGATAGGCAAGATATTCATGAAAGAATACGAGTTCATTCTATGGAAACAAATGATAATATTAAATTAAAAGGAATGGAAAATGATTTTATTAAACGTATTTTACATGATAAAAAAATACCAATTGATGAAAAAGAAATGAACCAAATTCTAAATCCTAAAAATTTTACAGGATTTTCTTCAGATCAAGCTTTAGAATTTATTGATAAAAAAGTGAATCCCATATTAAATCGTTTTCATCATCTAATTGAGTCTGATATATCTAATATGGATAGACAAATTTAATACATGGATAAATAATGAATTTCAGAATTTATATACAAAAAAAAAGTCCTTTTGATATCGATTCTAGAAAATTATACAATGAATTAAAAAATATGAATGTTTCATTGTCTAATATAATTATTTATTATATATATGATATATTTAATATAAATGAAAAACTTTTTTTAGAAAGCCTATCAAAGGTTTTTGTAGATCCTGTAACAGATATTTTGCATAAAAAGATACATTTGAATACTTCATATATAGAATATTTTCCAGAAAAATATGATGATAGAGCCCATGCAGCTATGCAATGTATAAAAATTATAGATCCCAAATCTTCTACTAGAGTTTCCGTAAAAACAGGACAATTAATTGAATTAATTGGTATGAAAAAAAAACAGGATTTTTATAAAATAAAAAAATATTACATTAATTCATGTTTAAATGCACAAAACGAAAAAAATGCTCCCGAAATCATAGACAATTTTATTAATTTTTCTGTTGAAAAAATAAGAAAAATCCATAGTAAATGGAATCTTTCTATGGAAGTTAATGATTTACTATTTATACAGAAATATTTCTCTCAAGAGAAGCGAAATCCAACACAAGAAGAATTACGTATATTTGATGTTTATTGGTCTGATCATTGTCGTCATACAACATTTTTTACCACATTGATAGATATATCTTTTGATGGATCATTAAAAAAAACATATCAAAGTATTTTTAGAAAATATTTAAAGGATAGAGATTTAATAGGAAGATCAAAATATCCTATAAATCTTATGGATTTATCTAATCTTCCTGCTAAAATTCTTTATAAAAAGGGTAAATTAAAAAATTATGTTTTATCAGATGAACATAATGCGTGTATGATAATGATAGATGTAGATTTCACTGAAAAAAAAGAAAAATGGTATCTATTATTTAAAAATGAAACTCATAATCATCCTACTGAAATCGATCCTTTTGGAGGGGCTTCCACTTGTGTAGGAGGAGCTATTCGTGATCCTTTATCTGGTAGAGCTTTTGTTTATCAAGGCCTAAGGTTGAGTGGGGCTGCTGATCCTATCAATTCAAAAACTATAAATGGAAAATTACCACAACATAAAATTTGTTGTGAATCAGCTCGTGGTTATAGTTCTTATGGAAATCAAGTAGGATTAGCAACAACTCATGTGCATGAAATTTATCATGAAGGATATAGAGCAAAAAGAATGGAAGTTGGAATGGTTATTGGCGCAGTTCCTATTGATTTTATCAAACAGGATAAACCAAGAAAAGGAGATGTTATTTTGTTAATTGGAGGCTTGACAGGAAAAGAAGGAATTGGAGGAGCTACAAATTCTTCTCAAGAACATAGTTCTGATTTTAAAAATCATGACCAACAAAAAGGAAATCCAATAATAGAAAGAAAAATTCAAAGATTTTTTAGAAAAAAAAAAGTTATTTCTTTAATAAAAAAATGCAATGATTTTGGAGCAGGGGGAGCCGCTGTTGCTGTAGGTGAATTAAGCGATAGTTTAGTGCTATATTTAGATAAGATACCGGTAAAAAATGAAAAAAAAATAGAATCTATAGAAATTGCGCTTTCTGAATCTCAAGAACGTATGGCAGTAATATTAGATCCTAAAAATGTGAAAAAATTTATTCATTTTTCTCGTGAAGAAAATATCATGTCTGTGCCTATCGGGAAAATCACTGACAATAAACGTATCATTTTTTATTATAAAAAAAAGGAAATTTTTAATGTAAAAAGTTCTTTTTTGAATACAAAAGGATCTCATAAAGAAAAAGCTGTTCGTGTGAATTCCCCTATTTCAGTTTCCCCTTTTAATAAATCAAAAAAAATTCCTTTTAGTAAGGAAAAATTTTTAAATACTCTTTCTGAATTAAATATAGCTTCTCAAAAAAGTTTAGTGGAGATGTTTGATAGTACTGTAGGTGCGACTACAGTTTTAATGCCTTTTGGAGGAAAATATCAGATGACCCCATCTGAAGGAAGTGTACAAAAAATTCCTGTTTTAAGAGGAAATACAAATACAGTAAGTTTAGCTTCTTGGGGTTTTCATCCTGAAGTTTCTACTTGGAGCCCTTTTCATGGAGGTGCTTATGCAATTGTAGAATGTATTTCAAAAATTGTTTCTATGGGGGGTGATTACAGAAATACTTATTTTAGTTTTCAAGAATATTATCAAAAATTGGGAAATGACCCAGAAAATTGGGGGAAACCTTTTTCTGCTTTATTAGGGGCTTATCATGCTCAGATGTCATTGAAACTAGCTTCTATAGGGGGAAAAGATTCTATGTCTGGTACGTACAAAAATTTACATGTTCCACCAACATTTATCGCCTTTGGTGTAGCTACAGGTTTATGTTTTCATATTATATCTCCTGAATTTAAAAAAGCAGGAAATAAAATTTATTTGTATTATCACAATTCATTAAAGAATGAAATGCCAGATTTTGATTCTATAAAAAAAGCCTATGACCAGGTTCATGAAGGAATTTGTTCCGGGAAAATTGTTTCGGTTAAAACAGTTAAAGATGGAGGCATTTCTGTTGCTCTTGCCAATATGTCTTTTGGGAATCGTTTAGGAGCAGTCATTGATTATAAAGATCATTTGCTTGAAACGAACATAGGTTCCTTAATTATAGAATCTTCATCTTACATTCCATACAAAAATTTTATTCCAATAGGAGAAATTATTTCTCACGAGTATTTAAATTTTAATGGAATATCTATTGATATAGATGAATCTATAAAAAATTGGTTAAAAACTTTTTCTCCTATTTTCTCTTCTAATTTTTCTAATTCTAATAATACTAAAAAAATAAAAGTAGAAAAAATTAAACAAAAAGAAAAGTATAATTCTATCATATGGAAATGTAAATTTAAAAAAAAAGGGAAACCCCGTGTGTTTATTCCTATATTTCCTGGGACAAATAGTGAATTTGAATCGATTCGTGCATTTGAAAAAGAGGGTTCTATAGTAAATACTTTAGTATTTAAAAATCTAAATGATAAAGATATTATAGAGTCCATTTTATATTTTAAAAAATATATAGAATCTGTACAAATATTTATGCTTTGTGGAGGTTTTAGTGCTGGAGATGAACCAAATGGATCTGCTAAATTTATTGTATCTATATTACATAATCCATATATTCAAGATGCTGTTAAATATTTTCTTGATCAAGATGGATTGATTTTAGGAATTTGTAATGGATTTCAAGGACTTATAAAGTCTGGATTATTACCTTATGGTAAAATTCGTTTGATGGATTCTAATTCTCCGACATTGACTTACAATAAAATAGAAAAACATATATCCCAATGTGTTCATATTAAAGTGATCTCTGATCACTCTCCATGGTTAAACGGGATGAAAAATAAAATATATACTCTCCCCATATCTCACAGCGAAGGAAGATTTTATGCAAATAAAAAAACAATAAATACTTTATTAGATAAAAACCAAATTTCCACACAATATGTAGATTTAGAAGGAAATCCTAGTTCAGATAGATTATATAATCCTAATGGATCTGTTGAATCCGTAGAGGGTTTATTAAGTGAAGATGGTAGAATTTATGGAAGAATGACTCACCCAGAACGTTATGATCATGGTTTATTAAAAAATATTCCTAATGTTCATGAACATTCAATTTTTAAAAATGCAGTACAATATTTTTTATAATAAAAATCAAAATAAATTATGAAAGTGGCTATATTTTTTGGAAGTATTTCTGATAAATCAATTATGAAAATAACAGCGGAAGTCCTCGAAAAATTTAACATAAGTTATGAATCTTATGTAATTTCCGCACACCGATTACCAGATATTTTATCAAACACTATCAAGAAAATAGAATCTGAAGGGACAGATGTAATTATTGCAGGAGCTGGATTATCCGCTCATTTACCTGGATTTATTTCTTCTAAAACGATTTTACCTGTTATAGGAGTCCCTATTCATTCTAATAATAATTATGGATCCTTAGGAGGAATAGATGCTCTTTTTTCTATAGTACAAATGCCAAAAAACGTTCCCGTAGCTACAGTAGGAATAAATAATTCCTATAATGCAGCTTTATTTGCTATTCATATTTTAGCTACAAAATATCAAGATATAAGGAAATTATTGCTAAAATTCAGAATGAAAAAAAAGGAAAAATTGATAACTGAAATCAAGCAACATTTATTACCATGAGCTGCATAATTAAAAAAAATATTTTATCAGAAGGGAAAACAAAAAAAATATATGCTACCAATAATCCATTTGAAGTATTAATTCATCATAAAGATAGTATAACTGCTTTTGATGGATTAAAAGAGAATATATTACAAGACAAAGGTGTTTTAAATAATGAAATAACTACATTGATCTTTCAATTTATAAATTCTCGTGGAATCAAAACTCATTTTATACGAAAAAAAAACAACAGAGAGCAGTTGTGTCATAAAGTAGAGATGATCCCTTTAGAATTTGTTGTTCGAAATATTGTTGCGGGAAGTATGTCTAAACGTTTAGGCGTTAAAGAAGGGATTCATCTGTATAATCCTATTTTTGAAATATTTTATAAAAATGATAAGTTAAAAGACCCCTTAATTAACGATCATCATGCAGTATTTCTAGAAATTATTTCATATGAAGAATTAAATACCATTTATAGCATAACATCGAAAATCAACCATATTATAAAAAAATATTTCTTAGATAAAAATATTATATTGGTGGATTTTAAAATAGAATTTGGGAAGAATCATAAAAATGAGATTCTACTTTCCGATGAAATTAGTCCAGATACTTGTCGTTTTTGGGATAAAAAAACAATGAAAAAATTGGATAAAGATTCATTTAGAATGGGATTACAAGAAAAAGTATTTGACATTTATATGGAGATATTAAAAAGGTTAAATGTAAGTTAATCCATTAAAATAATGGAACAAAGATATTCTTTTTCCAAAAAGATGATATCTCAATTATTTCCTTATATTCTGGAAAATAATTATTTTGATAAATTTCATGATGAATGTGGTGTTTTTGGAATTTATTCACCTTATAAAGTAGACACATTTTCTTTAATTCAATTTGGTTTATTTGCATTACAACATAGAGGACAAGAAGCTTGTGGTTTTTCTGTCTTACGAGATGGATTTATTATATCACATAAAAGTGAAGGATTGGTTTTAGATTTTTTTAGAAAAATTTCAAATTCTGAATGTTATCATGGAAATGCTGTGATTGGACATACTCGTTATTCCACAGAAGGAGGGCAAAGTAAAAAAAATATTCAACCTTTTTTTGGAGAGGATTCTTATGGAAAAAGCACTATATCTATAGTACATAATGGAAATTTAGTCAATGCTCAAGATCTACGTAGAGAATTGGAATCCAAAGGAATAAATTTTATATCCGAATATTCAGATTCAGAAGTTATTTTACGTTTAATACAAAAATATTTACCAGAATCTGATAACAGTTTAGAAAAAGCTATTCAAAAAACAACTATTGATATTAAAGGAGCATATTCTGTGATTGTCCTTATGGATAATAAAATGGCTGCATTTAGAGATCCAAACGGAATACGTCCTTTATGTTATGGAATGTTGAATGAAGAGATTTATATATTTAGTTCTGAAACATGTGGAATTGATTCAGTAGGAGGGTTTTATGTAAGAGATGTATTCCCAGGAGAGATTATAATAGTGGAGAAAAAATCAATTCAATTCTCTCTACTTACAAAAAGAAAAAATATAAAAAAAAGAATATGTTCTTTTGAATATATTTATTTTTCTCGTCCTGATTCCTTAATTGAAAATATAAATGTTTATGAAATTCGTGAAAAGAGTGGAGAAAAACTTTACGAACAACATCCAGTAGAAGCGGATGTAGTTATTGGAGTTCCAGATTCTGGAGTTCCAGCTTCTATTGGGTATTCTAAAGCTTCGGGAATTCCTTTTAAACCAATTTTAGTAAAAAATAAATATATTGGAAGATCTTTTATTCATCCTCAACAAGAAATGCGTGAAAAAATGGTAAACTTGAAATTAAATCCTATATTAGATGAAATAAAAGGAAAACGAATTGTTATTATCGATGATTCTATAGTTCGCGGAACTACCAGTCGTAGATTAGTTTACATATTAAGAAAAGCAGGTGCTAAAGAAATTCATTTTAGAAGTGCTTCTCCTCCTATTATAGGTCCATGTTATTTAGGAGTAGACACTCCAAGTAAAAAAGATCTCATATCATACAATCATATTGATAAAAAAAGTATAGCAAAAATTCTAAATGTAGATAGTTTAGAATTTTTAAGTATGGATAATTTTATAGATATTCTTGGAAGTATTCATTATTGTTTTGGTTGTTTTACCGGAAATTATCCAGTTAAAAAAAACTAATTAATATATATAATATGAAAGTGAATAAAAAAAAAATGACCACATGCAAAATTAGTAAGATTTTAGAAAATACTTATAACAATAGAGTAATGAGTACGTTAGATCATTTTTCTGGTTTTTATAAAATATATGAATATGGATATAAGGAACCTATTTTAGTATCTGGAGTTGATGGAGTGGGGACTAAGTTACGTTTGGCTATAGACTGCAAAAAATATAATGTGATTGGAGAAGATTGTTTTGCAATGTGTGCAAATGATGTTTTATGTCATGGAGCTATTCCTTTATTCTTTTTAGATTATTTAGCTTGTGGGAAACTCGATTCTAGTATTGTAGAAAAAATTGTACAAGGTATAGCTATTTCCTGCAAAAAAACAAACACCTGTCTGATTGGGGGAGAGACTGCGGAAATGCCCGGAATTTATAGAAAAAATGATTATGATGTAGCTGGATTTTGTGTAGGTATTGTAGAAAAAAACCATCTTGTCGATGGTAAAAAATTAATTCAAGAAGGAGATGTTTTAATAGGACTGCCCTCATCAGGTGTACATAGTAATGGTTTTTCTGTAATTAGAAATATTTTTTCTAAAGAAGATTTTTTAAAATCTTTCCAAGAAAAACCGTTTTATGAGACGCTTTTAATTCCAACTAGAATTTATCATTTTCCTATTCATGCTTTATTAAAAGAATTTTTGATACACGGATTAGCTCATATTACTGGAGGAGGAATATCTGATAATCTATATCGAATTCTTCCAGAAAATTTATCAGCTGTAGTGGAAAAAGAAAAAATTCCTATCCAGCCTGTTTTCAATTACATTCGAAAAAAAGGAAATCTATCAGAACATAAAATGTGGAATACTTTTAATATGGGAGTAGGAATGATTATAGTAGTGTCTTTTGAAGAAAAAGATTCTCTTTTGGAAAGACTCCATTTTTTAGGAGAAAAGCCTTTTATTTTGGGGAATATTGTGAAAGGAAATAAAAAAGTATTTTTGATATAAAAACATTTCCATGAAAAAAATAGCTATTTTAGTTTCTGGAAAGGGAACTGGTATGCAGCATATTTTACAAGCAATTAAAAGCGGAAAGCTTTATAATTCAATGGTAAATCTAGTGATTTCTGATAGATGGTGTAAAGCCATTCAATATGCGTTGAAAAAAAATATTACAGTATTTTCTTTAATAAGGACTAATAAAAAATTTCTTTCTAAAGAAATAAGTAATATACTTGCAAGGTATATTCCGGATCTTATAGTTCTTTCAGGGTTTCTTTCTATACTTGATGCAGAGTTTTGTGAAAAATGGTTGAATAAAGTTATAAATATTCATCCTTCTTTATTGCCTAAATATGGAGGAAAAGGAATGTATGGAATAAAGGTACATCAAGCAGTTATAAGAAATAAGGAAAAAATATCAGGTGCTACAGTTCATTATGTCACAAAAAATGTGGATTTAGGAAATGTAATTTTGAAAAAAACATGTCAAATCGATTCAGATGAAACTCCAGTATCTTTATCGAAAAAAATTTATCTGATAGAAAAAGAAATATTAATTCAATCTATTAACAAACTTTATAATAAAGAATTATAATTATAAGGAGTTATACACTCAAAAAGTAACAATTAATTTGTAGTATGTATTATGAAAAGAGCTTTGATTAGTGTTTATGAAAAAAATGAAAAATTATTTAAATTTGTCAATTTTTTAGATCAAAAAGGATATCAAATAGTTTCTACTGGAGGGACCTACCAATATTTTATTAAAAAAGGATTATCAAATCTCATAGAGGTTTCTAATTTTACTTCTTTTCCTGAAATTTTAGATGGAAGAGTAAAAACCATTCATCCTAATATATATGCAGGAATTTTAGCTAATCGTTCCATTGAAAAACATATGAAATCTGTTCATTCTCACAATATTCATCTTATTGATATTGTTTTGGTTAATTTTTATCCATTTTTTGAAAAAATACATCATAAACCTGAACCTATCAATATTAATTCCTTAATAGAATTTATTGATATTGGAGGGCCATCTATGCTTCGAGCGGCTGCTAAAAATTTTTTACATGTAACCGCTATTACAGATAAGAATGATTATGAGTTAGTTCAATCTGAAATTGACGATTATGGATTTCCTTCATTAAAATTGAGAAAAAGATTAGCAGGAAAAGCGTTTAATTTTACTTCTGCTTACGATTCTGCTATTTCTCAATATCTTTTGGATGATAAATTTCCTATTTATTTACATTCTTCTTATGAAAAGAAAATAAATCTCCGTTATGGAGAAAATCCTCATCAAAAAGCAGCTTATTATGTAAATATAACTCATAAAGGATCAATGCGTAATTTTCAGCAATTACATGGAAAAAAATTATCATTTAATAATTTAAGAGATATGGATGTAGCATGGAAAGTTGTGACTCAATTTTCAGAACCTGCTTGTTGTACCGTGAAACATTCCACTCCTTGTGGGGTAGCGTTAGGAAAAAACATTATTGAGGCATTTCAAAAAACTTATTACGCTGATACTATTTCGTCTTTTGGAGGAATAATGGCTGTTAATGTCCCAATTACAAAAGAATTAGCAAAAGAGATCAACCACATTTTTTTAGAAGTGGTTCTTTCTCCAAATTACGAAACAGATGTTTTAAATATTTTAAAAATTAAAAAAAATCTTAGAATTATTAGTATCAGTGAACCTATTTCAGATAGGTTAGAATATGTGCAAATAGACGGAGGAATTTTAGTACAAGAATCTGATTATTTTTTTCCTTATGAAAAAAGTTATAAAATAGTTACTAAAAAAAAATTTAGTGATCAAGAACTAAAATCTTTATTTTTTGCTCAAAAAGTAGTAAAATATGTGAAATCTAATGCTATTGTAGTGGCTAAAAATACGCAAACTTTAGGTATTTCTGGAGGTCAAACTAATAGAATTTGGGCTGCTCGTCAAGCTATAGAAAGAGCTTTAGAAAAAAGTAAAGAGGGATTAGTTCTCGTTTCTGATGCTTTTTTTCCTTTTAGAGATGTTGTCGATGAAGCAGCACGTTCTGGTGGAATACGTGCTATTCTTCAACCAGGAGGGTCTATACGTGATGAAGAATCTGTAAAAGCTTGTGACGATTATGGAATTGCAATGGCTTTTACTGGAAAAAGACACTTTAAACATTAAAAAATAATGAAAATTTTAATTCTTGGAAGTGGGGGACGTGAACATGCTATAGGAAAAAAATTATTGGAAGATAATCAATCTATACATCTTTATTTTTATCCTGGAAATGGAGGGACTAGTTTAATAGGGAAAAATATTGAAAATCATCATACTGTATTAGAATTAGGTTTTTTCGCTAAAAAAAATACGATAGATATAACCATTGTAGGATCCGAAATTTTTTTATTGGAAGGAGTCGTCGATATTTTTAATAATTTTGGATTAAAAATAATTGGACCACATTATTTAGCTGCTAAACTTGAAGGAAATCGAATTTTTGCTAAATCCTTTATGAAAAAATATGGAATTCGTACTCCTAAGTACGATATTTTTTATTGTTATGAAAAAGCTATTAATTTTTTAAAAAAATATACAAACTCTATAGCTATTAAAACTAATGGCATAGCTGCAGGAAAAGGGGTTATTTTAGCTCATAACCAAAATGACGCTAGAAAAGCTTTAAAAAATATTATGATAAAAAAAAAGTTTGGAAAATCTGGGAATCAAATTATAATAGAAGAATTTTTACAAGGAAAAGAAGCTTCTATTATATCTCTTTTCAATGGAAAAGATATTATCCCTTTCTTATCGGCTAAAGATTATAAAAAAATTGAAGAAAATGAAAAAGGATTGAATACAGGAGGAATGGGTACGATTGTTCCCAATCCATATATGACAAATTCTGTTTGGATTGATTTTAAAAAAAATATCTTAGAACCTACTTTAAAAGGGTTAATTATAGAAAAATTAACCTTTTTTGGATTTTTGTATTTTGGATTAATGATAACTCATAACAAAGTTTACTTATTAGAATACAATACTCGTATTGGAGATCCTGAAGCTCAAACTTTATTTCCATTAATGAAAAGTAATTTCTTAAATATTATTCAATCTTCCTTTCAACATAAATCAATATCTATTGATTGGGAAAAATTGTGTTCTTGCTGTGTAGTTTTATCATCTAAAGGATATCCTGAAAAATATGAAAGTGGAAAAATTATAACAGGTTTAAATTCTTTAAAAGAACCTTTTTACATTGCTGGAGCAAAAAAAGAACAAGAAAAATGGATCACATCAAGTGGACGAGTTCTTAACATAGTAGGAATAGGAAAGACCCTTCAAGAAGCCAGAAAAGAAGCTTACGATAAGGCTAAAAAAATTCAATTTGAAAATTTGTATTTCAGAAAAGATATTGGTTTATAATTCATTATAAAAATACAAAAATGAAAAAAGATTTTATACTCATATTAGATTTTGGATCTCAATATAGTCATATGATTGCTAGAAGAATTCGAGATATAGGAGTATATACTTTATTATATCATTATAATGAGACTTCTATATATCATGTAATTTCAAAAAAAAAACCTAAAGGATTGATTCTATCAGGAGGGCCTTTTTCTATTTATGAAAAAGGCTCTCCATTAATATCCAAAAATATTTTTCAACTAAATATCCCCATATTCGGAATTTGTTATGGAATGCAACTTATTTCTTTTCTTTTTGGAGGAGAGATAAAAAAATCAAAACACAAGGAATATGGTAAATCAGATTTGATCATAGATCACCCTAATAACAGTCTATTTTATGGAATTCCAGATAAATCTATTGTTTGGATGAGTCATTTTGATGAAGTAAAAAATATTCCAAAAGAATTTAAAGTTATCGGACATACATCATCTTGTGATATTGCTGCTTTTAGTCATATCAATAAAGATATTTATGCAGTTCAATTTCATCCAGAAGTAAAAAATACAGAATATGGAATATATATGTTAAAAAATTTTGTTTTTCACATTTGCAAATGTAGTTCAAATTGGAAATTAAATAACTTTGTTAAAAATACAATAGATGATATTAAAAAACGTGTAGATAAAAAAAAAGTTGTGTTAGGTTTTTCTGGAGGAGTAGATTCTTTTGTCACCGCTTATATCATTCATCAAGCTATTGGTGATTCTTTAAATTGTATTTTCGTAGATACAGGATTATTGTTGAAAAATGAAAAAAAAAAAATATCTTCTTTATGTGAAAAAATGCATTTTACTATAAAAATAATAGACGCTAAAAATCGTTTTTTATCTAAACTAACCGGAATTGTGGATCCAGAAATTAAAAGAAAAGTTATAGGGAAAGAATTTCTATATATTTTTCAAAAAGAGTCAAAGAAAATCAAAGATGTTGAATTTTTCGCACAAGGGACCATTTATTCAGATGTTATTGAATCTTCTGTTTTTTCAAAAACTTCAATAAGTTGTTCTATAAAATCTCATCATAATGTAGGAGGGCTCCCAACGGCATTAATGAAATTAAAACTCATTGAACCATTAAAAGAATTATTTAAAGATGAAGTTAGAAAAATAGGAGAAAAATTAGGACTTCCAAAAGAAATTTTATATCGTCATCCATTTCCTGGACCTGGTTTAGGAATTCGTATAATTGGAGAAATTAATGAAAAAAAAATCTCTATTTTAAAAGAAGCAGAGGCGATTTTATTACAAGAATTAAAAAATTACGATATTTATTATTCTGTTAATCAGGCTTTTATAGTTTTATTGCCTGTAAAAACTGTAGGAATTAAAGGGGATAAACGAACTTATGAATATGCTGCGATATTACGTGTTACGAACACTGAAGATTTTATGACCGCCACTTTTTCACATTTATCTTACGATTTTTTAGAAAAAGTTTCAAATAGAATTACAAATGAGGTTGATGGAATTAATAGAATAGCATATGATATTACCTCTAAACCACCATCTACTATTGAATGGGAATAATTTTTATATCATCATAGAAACCAAATTATGTATATTTTTTTTTAATTCGGTTCTAGGGGAAATTAAATCTATAAACCCATGATCCATTAAAAATTCTGCTGTTTGAAATCCTTTTGGAAGGTCTTTTCCTATTATTTCTCTGATCACTCTAGGTCCAGCAAATCCAATAAGAGCTCCTGGTTCAGCTATATTTATATCCCCAAGTAGGGAGTAAGAAGCGGTCACCCCTCCCGTAGTTGGATCAGTTAAAATAGAGATATAAGGAATTCTAGCATCTCGTAATTGGGTTAATCTAGCTATGGTTTTAGCCATTTGCATTAATGAAAAAGAGGATTCCATTATTCTTGCTCCACCGGATTTAGAAATTAATATATATGGATATTTTTTATCGATACAATATTTGATTGCTCTAGATATTTTTTCTCCTACTACGGACCCCATGGATCCTCCTATAAATGAAAAATCCATACAAGATATCACAACATTTATAGTTTTAATTTTTCCAACTCCTGTTCTAATTGCATCATATAAATTTGTTTTTTTTCGTGCTTCTTGAATTCTATCTGTGTACTTTTTATAATCTTCCCATTTCATAGGATCTTTGCTCATCATTTTTACATTCATTTCTAAAAATTCACCATGATCAAAAAGAATTTCAAAATATTCTTTACTATGAATTCTTACATGATATCCATCTTCTGGACTAACATAAGCGTTTTTTTTTAATTCTTCCGTATCTATAATTTTTCCGCTAGGAGTTCTGTACCAAATCCCTTTTGGAAAATCTTTTCTTTCGTCTATAGATGTTATAATATTCTTTTTTTTTCTCAAAAACCAAGTCATGGTTGTATTTTATAAAGTATTAATATTATTCATGAATTCAAAATATTTTTTTAAAATAATTTTAAAAGATTTTTCTCCTTCTCTTAACCATACTCTTGGATCATAATATTTTTTATTAGGAACATGTTTTCCTTTTGGATTTCCTATTTGTTTTTTTAAATATTCCTGATTTTTATTCATATAATTTCTAACCCCACAAGTAAAAGCATATTGTAAATCAGTATCTATGTTCATTTTTACTACTCCATAACTAATAGCTTTCTGTATTTCTTCTTCGGTAGAACCTGATCCACCATGAAAAACAAAAGAAACTGGTTTTTTGGTATGAGTATGAAATTTTTTTTGTATATATTCTTGTGTATTTTTCAAAATTTCAGGACGAAGCATGACATTTCCAGGTTTATAAACTCCATGTACGTTTCCAAAAGAAGCTGCTATAATAAAATTATCACTAATTTTCATTAATCTCTCATAGGCATAAGAAACCTCTTCTGGTTGAGTATAAAGTTTATTGTTTTCTATATTAGAGTTATCTATTCCATCCTCTTCTCCTCCCGTGACGCCAAGTTCTATTTCAAGAGTCATTCGACTTTTATTCATTCTATCAAAATATTGCTCACAAATATTAATATTATCTTTTAAAGATTCCTGAGAGAGATCTAACATATGTGAGCTAAATAACGTTTTTCCAAAACGTTTATAATATTTTTCATTGGCTTCTATCAAACCATCTATCCATGGAAGAAAAGGTTTAGAACAATGATCTGTATGAAGAATAACTGTTGTTTTATAGTATGAAGCCAATTTATGAATATGCATAGCACAAGCTATAGCGCCTTGAATTGCTGCTTTTTCTTTGTTATTACTTAATCCTTTTCCAGCATTAAAAATAGCACCTCCATTAGATAATTGAATAATAACAGGAGAATTTACTTCTGCAGCGGTTTCCATAACAGCATTCATAGTATTAGATCCGGTAACGTTTACAGCTGGTATGGAAAATACATTTTCCTTAGCGTATTCGAATATTTCTTTCACAAGATTACCAGTAGCAACTCCAAAAGGAAATTTTTTAAACATGTATTTAAAATTTTATTTTAAAAGGATTAACAAATGTAAAAAAAAGTATTTTTTATATTCGATTTAATTGATTTAATTTAATAATTATTATTTCTTAACATATATAAATAAAAATCAAGTGTATTACTTAATTTTTTATACGAATTTTTGTAAAAATATAAGTTAATAAAATTTAATATGCTAGTTTCACCATCTACATTAAAAATATACAATGCATCAGCAGGTTCGGGAAAAACTACTTTTTTAGTAATCAATTATCTTTATGTTTTATTAAAAAGCCCTTATCCTGATGAATTTAAAAGAGTTTTGGCTTTAACTTTTACTAAAAAAGCTTCTGAAGAAATGAAAAATCGTATTTTACAGTGCATCAAAGAATTTTCAAATAAAAAAGTTAAAGAAGAATATCATTTTTTGTTTGATTGTATTACAAAGAATTTAAGTTTAACGAAGCATCAATTGTTTCAACGTTCTGAAAAAATATTATTTTCCATATTACACGATTTCTATTCTTTTTCTAAAAATATAAGTACGATAGATAAATTTACTTATAATATTATAAGATCTTTTTTCCCAGAAAAAGAAATCAGTTTAGAAATGGATACAGACCAATTTTTATTGAAAATTGTAGAAAATATATTATACAGATTAAAAAATTCTGAAAAATGGTCAAATATTTTGATACAATCATCTTTAGAAAAACTAAAGAAAGGAAAAAATTGGGATTTAAGAAAAGAGCTATTTAAAATAGCTCATATAATGGTTGAAGAAAATAATTTTCTTCCCATAAAAGAAATTAAAAATTCTTCTATAAAAGATTTCGTTCAGTTAAAAAATATTTTAATTCAAAGAACTAAAATATTCGAAAAAAAATGTAAAAAAAAAGGAGAAAAGTTTTTTAAACTTTTAGAAAAAACTTCTATTCAAAAACATTCATTCATTCATTTAGATTTACCCAGATTTTTTCAAAAATTTAAAGATGGAAATATATTTTTTAACCCTTTTAATGAACGTCTTGAAAAATATATTAAAAAAGGAATATTCTACTCTAAATTTTTTTCTGATGAAAACCAAAAAATACTAATAAAAAAAAATCAAAAAAAAATACTTTTTTTATATGAAGAATCAAAATCTATATATAAAAAAAATATATCAAATTATCTTTTAGATAAACTTTTTTTAAAAAACATAAGCATATTATCAATTATACATGAAATTGAAAAAGAGTTTCATGATATGAAAAATGAAAAAAAAATTATCTTAAATGTAGAGTTAAATAAAATTCTTTATGAAAGAATTATAAAAGGAACATTACCAAGAATATATGAAAAAATTGGCATGCAATATAAACATTATTTCATAGATGAATTTCAAGATATTTCATTTTTACAATGGCAAAATATTAGAATATTAGTTGAAAATACATTATCAGAAAATGGATCAGCTATGATAGTAGGAGACCCTAAACAATCTATATATAGATGGAGAGGAGGTGATGCTAAACAATTTATAAAATTAATTAATTGTAAGTCAATATGTTATAAAAAAAAAATAAAAACTATAGAAAAAAATTTTCGTAGTTATGAAGAAATTGTAAAATTTAATAATTTACTTTATCAATCTATATCTAAAATATTCAATTCGACTATTTATCAAGATATATATAAAAACTACAAACAAAAAATAGAGAAAAAATCTGGGGGATATGTAGAAATAAATTTTATTCATGATTTTAATAAAAATTATAAAGAATATATTTACTATAATATAAAAAATAAAATAAAAAAATTATTAAAACAAAAATATGCATTATCAGATATTGCTATTTTAGTCAGAAGTAATGAAGAAGGTAATTTTTTATCTGAAAAACTAGTGGAAGACGGTATAATTGTAAATACTTCTGTTTCTTTATTAATAAAAAATCATTTGGAAATACAAATTATCATAAATTTTTTTTACATTATTGCTTATCCTCATTGTTATCAAAAAAGAGTTATTTTAATTTTTCTATTATTAGAGAAGAAATTTTTTCATCCTAAAAAAAATGATCATGATTTCATTACGAAAATACTTTTTCTACCTTTGGATTTATTCTTAAAAAAAATTTTGTTTAAGAATTCATTAACATCAAATAAATTATATAATAAATCGATATACAATATCTCAGAAAAGATTATTGAATCTTTTGGATTATTAAATCAAAAAAATTCTACATATATCTATTCTTTTTTAGATTTTGTTTATAGATCTATGAAAAGAGTAGGAAATTCTATTATAGATTTTTTAGATTATTGGGAATTAAAAAAAGAAAAGGAAAGTCTTGTGATTTCTGATCACATCAATGCTATTCGTATTATGACCATTCATAAATCTAAAGGGTTGCAATTTCCTGTGGTACTTATTCCTTTCACAGATTGGAATATTTTTTCTAAAAAAAAAGAAGAAGCATGGATTGATGTAAATCCTCATTTATATAATGGATTAAATACTATTTATATAGAAATAGAGACCTATTTCAAACAAATGAAACATGATAATAATATCCGTAATTTTTATGAGTATTATCTATCAAACATTAAATTCGATAACATAAATTTGTTATATGTAGCGACTACTCGTTCTATTGAACAGCTCATTTTATTTTCAAGGCTTGGAAACGATAAATCTGTATCATTTTATATTAAAAATTTTCTATGTGAAAAAAAAATGTGGAAAGAAAAAAAATATAAGTATATTTTTGGAAAAGAAAAAAAAAATACTTAGATTTATTTTACATGTTTTTCCGCGTGATAAGAAGATCTAACTAATGGACCGCTTTCTACATATTTAAATCCCATTTTTAATCCAATTTTTTTCAATTCTTTGAATTGTTCTGGAAAAACGAAAAAACGAACAGGATAATGTTTTAATGAAGGTTGTAAATATTGTCCCATTGTTAAAATATCTACTTTAGATTTTTTAATATCTTTCATCGTTTCTATTATTTCTTCTTTTGTTTCTCCTAATCCTAACATAATTCCTGTTTTAGTGCGTATATTTTGATTCTTTTCTTTTATATATTGTAAAACTTCTAGACTACGATCATATTTAGCTTGAATACGAACTTTTTTTGTTAATCTAGCGACTGTTTCCACATTATGAGAAATAACTTCTGGTTTAATATCAATTATTTTATCTATTATTTTTTTTTCTCCTTTAAAATCGGGAATTAAAGCTTCTATTGTAATGTCTGGATTAAAATGTCGTATTTTTTGTATGGTTTGAATCCATATGTAAGACCCCATGTCCTGTAAATCATCTCTATTAACAGAAGTTAATACAGCATGTTTAATTTTTAATATTTTTATAGATTTTGCTACTTTTTCTGGTTCTTTCCAATCTATTTTCTCAGGACGTCCTGTTTTCACTCCACAAAATCGACAAGATCTTGTACAAATATTTCCCAATATCATGAAAGTAGCCACTCCTTTATCCCAGCATTCCCCTATATTTGGGCAACTTCCACTCTGACAAATTGTATTCAGTTTATGCAAAGAAACTAATTTTTGCAATTCATGATAATTCTTACTCATTGGCAATTTTACTTTGATCCACTTTGGTTTCTTTTGAATTATATTCATATCTTTTTTTTATTATTTTATTATTATACTATCAAAAAATATAAAAATCAATTTTTTTTGATAAATTTGTTAAAATGAGTGTTTTTTTTTATTTATATGGAAGTGTTTGTTAGAGATATAGCTAATATATTAGAAGATATAGCCCCTCTAGAATATGCAGATTCTTATGATAACGTTGGATTAATAGTAGGATCATTTCATAGAAAAGTAAAAAATGTACTAATTACTTTGGATCTCACTGAAGAGGTTTTTGATGAATCTCTTAAAAAGAAATGTGATTTGATAATTTCTTTTCATCCCGTCATCTTTAAATCTATTAAGAATATAACTGGAAAAACATTTTCGGAAAGAGTCATAATTCATGCGTTAAAAAATGATATATCTATTTATGTGATTCACACAAACTTAGATATGATATGGGAAGGAACTTCTTCTTATATATCTAAATTATTACGAATAAACAGAGAAAAAGTTCTTTTTCCTAAAAAAGAAACTATAAAAAAATTAGTTACTTATGTTCCAGTTAATTATGCAGAAAAAGTTAGAAATGCTTTGTTTGAAGCAGGAGCTGGAAATATTTCTAATTACAGTCACTGTAGTTATAATTTTGATGGATTTGGAAGTTACATGGGAAATAAAAAAACTAAACCTTTTTTTGGAAAAAAAGAAATTTTTCATATGGAAAAAGAAACTTGTATTAGCGTTCTTTTTCCTGATTATAAATTGAACATAATAAAAAATGTATTATTTAAAAATCATCCTTATGAAGAAGTAGCTTACGAAATTTATAATCTTGAAAATATAAATCCTTATATAGGAATAGGTTTTATAGGAAATATTATGGAAAAAATGAATGAATATGATTTTCTTCTTTTTATAAAAAAAAGAATGAACGTTCCTTGTATTCGACATTCTAATTTTACAGAAAAAAAAATTCAAAAAATAGCGATGATTACAGGGTCAGGTCGTTTTGGAATAGAAACAGCTATAGAAGAAAAAGCTGATGTTTTTATATCCTCTGATTTAAAATATCATGATTTTTTTAAGTATGAAAAAAAAATATTAATTGTAGATATAGGGCATTATGAATCTGAAAAATTTACTAAAAATTTACTGAAATCTTTTTTATATAAAAATTTTACTTCGATTTACGTTTATGAATCAAAAATTCATACTAATCCAGTTAAATATTTTTATTAATTATGGTCCATAAAATACAAGAAGCTGTCACTGTAATAGATAAATTGAGAGTATTATATAATCTTCAATTAATAGATTCTCGTATAGATGAAATACGAAAGTTCCGTGGTAATATTCCTATGGAAATAGGAAGTCTAGAAGAAGAAATTTCCCAAATGAAAAAGAAATTAGAAAATCTTCATGAAGATATTCTTTGTATAAAAGAAAATATAAATAAACAAAGTAAAAACATTAAATCTTCAGATATTTTGATTAAAAAATATGAAAAACAAAAAGATCATATTAAAAATCATAAAGAATTATATTCTCTAGATAAAGAGATTGATTACCAAAAGTTAGAAATTCAATTAGCTAAAAAAAAAATTAAGGAATTAAATGTTCATATTTATAAAATGGAAGAAATTTTTAAAAAAAAAGAAGATTTATTAAAAAATAAAGAGGAGCACTTTTTTCACAAAAAAAAAGAATTGAATAACATTTGTTTAGAAAACGATAAAGAAGAAAAAATATTATTAGAACGATCTTTATGTTTTTCTAAAAAGGTAGATAATGGTTTATTGAAAACTTATCGAAGAATCAGAAATGGAGTCAAAAATGGAGTAGCTGTTGCTCCAGTACAAAGAGGGGCTCCATTGGGTTCTTATCTCGCAATTACACCTCAAAAATATTCTGAATTGATACAACGTAATAAACTTTTAATAGACGAACATAGTGGTAGAATATTAATAGATGCGGAATTGGCTGAGGAAGAAAAGAAAAAATCTTTTGTGTTTTTTTCTAAAAAAAAATTATAAAATCATGGTACGAACTTATTCTTCTAGTAAAATTAAGATTAAAATTAAAGATTTTGAATTATTAGAAGTTTCTTCAGGAAAGAGGAAATTTTTAAGAGATTATTTTTCAAATCAAGCAACTGTAATAATGTTTATTTGTAATCACTGTCCATATGTGAAACATATTAATGATGAATTAATTCGTTTAGCTAATGATTTCCTGTCAAAAGGAATTTCATTTTTAGCGATTAATTCTAATGATGCAAAAAAGTATTCAGAGGACTCTCCAGAAAATATGGAAAAAGTACATCATCAGTTAGGTTATCCTTTTCCTTATTTTTTTGATGAAACACAGGAAGTTGCTAAATATTATTGTGCAAAATGTACTCCTGAATTTTTTATTTTTTCCGGAAAGGGAAATTTATGTTATCATGGCCAATTAGATGATTCTAGGCCTGGAAATAATATTCCTGTTACAGGTTTTGATGTGAGAAATATATTGCAAAATATTTTAAAAGGAAAAAAAATATATCCAATAGTAAAACTAAGCTACGGATGTAATATCAAATGGAAAACATAAGATTTTTATAATAGCTTGGGATAATATTTAGAAAATATTCTATAGATTCAGATAAGCTTTTTTCTGATATCCCTCCTGCTGCGTTTTTGTGACCTCCTCCTCCAAAATGTTTTCTAGCAAAGAAATTTACATCAAAATTTCCTTTCGAGCGAAAGGAGATTTTGATAGGATAATTTTCTTTTTCTTCAAAAAAGAAAACAGAAAAAACAATATTTTTAATACCTAATCCATAAGTAATAATCCCTTCTGTATCTCCTTGTTTATATGAATAAAAATTAATATCCGAAGCTTTTATGCTTGTGTAAGCTGTACGGTATTTTTTAATGATTTTTAATTTTTTTAGGGCTTTAGATAATAATTTTAATCTGTTTTCATTGTATTTTTCTTGTATATGATGATAAATGAAATCTATATCAATCCCTTTATCTATTAATTTTCCGGCAATAAAATGTGTCTCTGAAGTTACAGAAGGAAACCGAAAATAACCTGTATCAGTCATTAATCCTACATATAAACAGGTAGCTATTTCTTTGTCTATTTTATCCAAATGATTCATATAAGATATGAATCGAAAGACTAAAATACTGGTAGCTGAGACTGTAGGGTCTGAAAACATAAAATCAAAATAAAAAGGAAAAGGATGATGATCAATTAGTATTTTTTTTGCTTTTGAACATAAAAAAAAATCTCTTATGTTATTGATTCTTGACAAATTATTAAAATCTATAAAAAATACATAATCCGAGTTGACAATTTTTTTTTTTACTAAAGATTGTGTTTGTTCAGAAAATACAAGAATATCCTCAGTTCCAGGAAGCCATTTAAAAGATTCAGAATATTCTGTTGGAGATATTAAATCTACATCATGTTTTAATTTTCTAAGATAGAATAAAAGAGCTAAAGATGACCCTAAAGCGTCTCCATCCGGATTATTATGAGGCAATAGTACGATTTTTTTTTTATTTATTCCATTTATGTTAGAAAATAACATATATTATTTTTTTTTCAATCCCAACTCTTCTCCTTTTTTTAACATCATAAAATAAGCAGAATTAAAATCATTAGATATTTTTCCTTCCAAAATAGAATCCTTAACAAAATTTTTTATGATTCCTATTTCTTTACATGGATCAATATCAAAGGCCTTCATTATATCATTTCCTGATATGGGGGATTTCCAATTTTGAATTCTATCTTTTTCTTCTAATTTTCTAATTCTTTCCATAAGAATATAAATATTTTTTTTATATTTATTTTTCTTTTCCATATTATTAGTCGTAATATCAGCGATACATAATTTCATTAAATCTTCTAGATCGTTTCCTATATCAAATAATAATCTACGTATAGCAGAATCGCTAGTATTATTTCCTATTAACGCAATAGGTCTACAACTATGCTGAATCATTTTTCGAACATATTTCATAGAAAAACCTTTTGGAAGCTTTAAACGTTGGAATATATTTGAAACCATCTTAGCTCCTACAAATTCGTGAGCATGAAAAGACCATCCTATTCCCGGTAAAAATTTTTTAGTATAAGTTTTTCCTATATCATGAAGTAATGCTGCCCATCTTAACCAAAGAGAACTATTCTTATCTTTACTGATATTGTCTACTACTTTCAAAGTATGATAAAAATTATCTTTGTGTTTATATCCATTTTTTTCTTCTATTCCTTTTAACGACACTAATTCCGGTAATATAATTGATAACAATCCAGATTTATATAATAAAAACAATCCTATAGAAGGCTTTTCAGATAGTAGAATTTTGTTAAACTCTTCTACAATTCTTTCTATAGAAACAATATTTATTCTATTCTTGTTTTTTTGAATTGATTGAAATGAATATTCTTCAATCATAAACTGTAATTGAGTAGAAAACCGTATAGCTCGCATCATTCGTAATGGATCGTCAGAATAAGTAATATTTGCATCTAATGGAGTTCTCAATATTTTTTTTTTCAAATCTAATAATCCACCGAATGGATCTATCAATTCTCCATAATTGTTTCGGTTTAAACTAATTGCTAAAGCATTGATTGTAAAATCTCTTCTATTTTGATCATCTTGCAATGATCCAAATTCTATAACAGGTTTTCTACTGGAAAAATTGTAAGATTCTTTTCTTGATCCCACAAATTCTATTTTTTGATTATCGTATTCCAACATAGCCGTCCCAAAACGTTTGAATATTATTATTTTAGGATAAGGAATAATATATTTAGAAACCTCTTGAGCTAACCTTATCCCTTCTCCTATAGTTAAAATATCTAAATCTTTAAATTTCATTTTACCTAACAAAAAATCACGTACATAACCTCCTATAACATAGCTATTTTGTCTTATTCTTTGAGAAGAAAAACTTACAATACGAAATATTTTTTGATGAACAGCAGATGATAAATTCATGTCCGTCTACATACGTAATATTTTTACCTGATTATATACAACTTTTATAATAGAAGAACTAGTATAGTTTACTTTTTCTTCTCTACGGAAATTTACAACATAATCTGTTTTATTTAAAATATAAGGACTAATTTCTGAAAAAGATTTAGGAGTTACAAATCCCGATAAATTAGCAGAAGTAGAAATAATGGGTCTATCTAAATTTCTAATCAAACAAGAGCAAAATGGATCATGTGTTAAACGAACCGCTAAAGTATTATCTTGTCTAAAAAAATTAGATGCTATTTTTTTAGTGTTTTCGTATACTATAGTAATAGGCTTATCTTTTTTGACTAGATTATTGAGAATTATTTTTTTAGTAAAAAGAGAAATTTTTCCTACTAATTGATGCAAACGATCTATACTTTCTACCAAAACAATCATCGATTTAGAAACATTTCTATTCTTAATTTCACATATTTTTTTTATAGCCTGTATATTAAATGCATCACACCCTAATCCCCATACAGTATCTGTAGGATATAATAAATTTTTTCCTTTTTTTAATATATCTACACTTTTTTCGACCTCTATGTGAAAAGACATTTAAATTTCTAAATTATGAGTTCTCAACGCATTATTTAAAGATATTTTTTTATCTGTACTTTCTTTCCTTTTACCTATAATCATAGCACATGGAACATGATATACACCTGAAGGAAATTTTTTTGGATAAGATCCTGGTATGACTACAGAATATTTAGGAATTATCCCCTTTATTTCAATAGGTTTTTCATTAGTTACATCAAAAATTTTAGTAGAGGCTGTGATAACGACATTTGCTCCTAAAACAGCTCCTTTTTTTATCAAAACTCCTTCCACTAAAATACATCTAGATCCAATAAATACATCATCCTCAACAATAACTGGATGAGCTTGTAAAGGTTCTAAAACACCCCCAATTCCAACTCCTCCGCTTACATGAACCCCACTTCCAATTTGAGCACAACTTCCAACTGTTGCCCATGTATCTATCATGGTATTTTTTCCTATATATGCACCTATATTTACATAAGAAGGCATAAGAATAACTCCAGGTGATATATACGAACCATAACGCGCTATAGCATGAGGGACTACACGTATTTCTTTTTCCTTAAATTTATTCTTGATAGGAATTTTATCGTAAAATTCTAATGGACCTAGTTCTACTGTATCCATTTTTTGAACCGAAAAATACATAATAATAGCTCTTTTAACCCATTCATTGACTATCCATTTTCCATTTAAATAATTTGATACTCTGATTGAACCATTTTCCAAATGGTTAATAACCTGAATAACTACATTTTTTATATTTACATCAGTGCTCCATATATTTTTCTTATTCCAAGCTTGATCTATTTCTAATTTTAGTCTATTCACTTTTTTATATTATTTTTTATATTGGGTAATAAGAAGAAAAACAAAAGTAGTAAAAATAAAATAAGATAACAAGTAGACATTCGATAATGGCAAAAATATTAGGAATAGATTATGGAAAAATTATTACTGGTTTATCCATAACAGATGAAAAAAAAATATTTGCTTTTGGACTAAATGCTATTCTAACTAAAAATTTAATGAATTTTTTAGAAAATTTTTTATTTTGTGAAAAAATAGAAAAAATTGTTGTAGGATTACCCAAAAAATTAAATAATAAAAAAGAAATTTTAATAGAAACAGAAATTCAGAAATTTTTAAATAAATTTCGCGTAAAATATCCTAAAATCATTATAGAAAGATTAGATGAACGTTTTACATCTAAAATGGCTTTTTATACTATGATAAAATTGGGTTTAAAAAAAAAAAAAAGAAGGAAGAAAACAATTTTAAATCAAATTAGTGCTACTATAATTTTACAGTCTTATCTTGCAAAAAAAAATAATTCATATTCATGATATTACCTATAGTTCTTTATGGAAATCCGATTTTGAGAAAAAAATGTTTGAACATAGATTTTTCTTCTTCTAAAAGAAGAAAGGAAATCAGTAAATTGATTCAAGACATGTTTGAAACGATACATAAAGTAAAAGGCATAGGATTGGCAGCACCACAAATTGGAAAGAATATTCGACTTTTTATAGTAGAAACTACTTATTTAAATGGAAGAGATATTAGAAATTATAAAGAAGTTTTTATTAATGCTAAAATATTAAAAATTCATGGAAAAGAATGTAAATTTAATGAAGGATGTCTTAGTATTCCTGGAATTATGGGGAATGTAAAAAGAAAATCTAATGTAATAATTGAATATTATGATCAAAATTGGAAAAAAAAAAAAAGTACCTTAACAGGTATCTGTGCAAGAATAATTTTACATGAATATGATCATATTGAAGGGAAACTTTTCATTGATTATTTATCTTATGATAAAAAGAAAATAATTCAAAAAAAATTGATGAATTTACCATGAAAAAAATTCATTGTGAATAAACCTCATCTACCATTTTTTTGAAAACATTAGGATCATTCATAGATATATATGAAAGAATCTTTCTATTAATTTTAATTTTTTTTTCGGATAATTTACTCATAAATTCAGAATAGGATTTTCCATACTGACGAACACCCGCATTGATCCGTTGAATCCAAAGAGATCTAAAATCTCTTTTTTTTCTTTTTCTTCCTGAGAAAGCATAAACAAAAGACTTTTCTACAGCATTTTTAGCAACTGTATAAACTTTACTTCTGGAACCATAAAAACCTTTAGCTAATTTAAGTATTTTTTTACGTTTTCGTCTCGAGGAAACCGCATTTGTAGATCTAGGCATAATTTTTTAAATTTGTATTTTGATGTTTTTTTGATCTGATTTTTTTAACAAAGTGAATACAGAAAGATTACGTTTTTTTCTTTTAGATTTTTTAGTTAATAGATGATTCTTGAATGCATGTTTTCTTTTTATATATCCATTAGCTGTTGTTTTAAATCTTTTTTTTGATCCTGATTTTGTTTTCAATTTATACTTATACATAACATAACAATATGACGTTAAAATTTTTTTGGAGCTAATATCATATACATTCTCTTTCCTTCCATTACCGGCATTTGCTCTACTTTTCCGAATTCTTCAATTTCTTCTGCAAATTTTAATAATTTGATTTTTCCTTGATCTTTATATACGATAGAACGTCCTTTAAAAAAAACAAATACTTTCACTTTATCTCCACGCATTAAAAATTTTTCTGCACTTTTAATTTTAACTTTTCCATCGTGATCCCCAATTTGGGGCCCAAATCTAATTTCTTTGGTATTTACTTTAATTTGTTTTGCTTTAAATTGTTTCTTTCTTTTTTTTTGTTCGTATAAAAACTTTTTGTAATCCAGTATCTTACACACTGGAGGATTTAATTTAGGATTAATTTCAACTAAATCTAGTTCTCTTTCTCTAGAAAATTGTATAGCTTTTTCTATAGAAAAAATACCATTTTTTATGGAAGAGTCACCGACTAAACGGACTTTTGGAGTCCCAATAATACTTCCATTGATACGATGTACTTCTTTTTTTTTCGGTAATGGTCGGTGCATTCTATTTTTTTTATTACCTCTTGAAAATTTTTTTTTTATATTATAAAAGTTTTATAGTTTTTAAATTTGTTTCATTCAAAATAGATTCTATTCCATTGGAAATAGGAAATATTCCTATATGTCCTAATCTATGACGTCGTAATGACATCATTTCATTTTTTTCCTCTTTATTTCCCAAAATTATCATATAAGGAATTTTATTTTCTTCAGAATACCTAATCTTTTTATTAATTTTCTCGTTTCTATTATCAATAAATACACGAATATTGTAACTCAACATTAAATTTAAAATTTTTTTTGCATAAACCACATATTTCTCACTTATAGGAAGTATCACTGCTTGATGAGGGACCAACCACAATGGAAGATTCCCCTCCGTATGTTCTATCATAATAGCGATAATACGTTCTAATGAACCAAAAGGAGCTCTATGTATCATTACTGGACGACACTTTTCATTATTTTTACCTTTATAATATAAATCAAATCTTTCAGGTAAATTATAATCTATTTGAATCGTTCCTAGTTGCCAATTTCTTCCTAAAGAATCTTTAATAAGAAAATCTAATTTTGGCCCATAAAAAGCGGCATCCCCGTAATTCACAGATGCTTCTATATTTTCTTCTTTTACTACTTGTAATATCGCTTTTTCAGCTTTTTCCCAATTTTTTTCTGATCCTATATAATCATCTATTTTTTTAGGATCTCTAAGAGAGATTCTAACTGTATATGTAAAAAAACCTAGAGAACGGAAAACATAAAAAACCAAATTAATTACTTTCTTAAATTCTTCTAACAATTGATCATAAGTACAAAAAATATGAGCATCATCTTGAGTAAAACATCTAACTCTAGTTAAACCATGAAGTTCTCCACTTTGTTCATAACGATATACTGTTCCAAATTCTGCGAAACGTATAGGAAGATCACGATAGGACCATTCTTGAGAACGATAAATTTCACAATGATGAGGACAATTCATAGGTTTTAAAAGAAACTCTTCTTCTTTCCGAGGTGTATAAATGGGTTTAAAATGATTTTTTCCATATTTGCTCCAATGACCACTTTTAACATACAATTTTTTATGACCAATGTGTGGAGAGATCACCATTTCATATCCTGACTTTTTTTGAACACCAGTTAAAAATTCTTCCAAATTTTTTCTAAGAATTGTTCCTCTAGGTAACCATAAAGGTAATCCAGTTCCCACTCGATCAGAAAAAACAAAAAATTTTAGTTTTTTCCCTATTTTTCTGTGATCTCTATTTTTATTAGAGTCTTTTTTTAAAAGAGGAACTAACTTATCTTTATCCATAAAAAATAAGTTACAAGTTTTTTTATTTTTACAATGACAAAAATAAATATAATGTTGCCGCTATTACACATCCTACTATAGGCCCAAATATTGGGATCAAAGCATAATCCCAATTACTTTTTCCTTTTCCAGGAATAGGAATTATAGAATATATGATTCTTGGTCCTAGGTCACGAGCAGGATTTAGAGCAGCACCTGTAGCCCCTCCTAAAGATAAAACAACACCTAACACTACCAAAGCGGAAGGAAGCGCCCCTAACGATCCCAATCCTATTGGATACTTTCCCTCTTTAAAAAAAAGAGTTCCTTCAGTAGAAAGATATAAAGAAATGAATATAAAAATAAAAGTAGCTAAAACTTCACTTAAAAAATTAGAAAATAAATTTTTTATAGAAGGAATCGTTACAAAAACAGATAATTTTTCTTCTTTTTCTTGAGTTTCAAGAAAATGGTCCTTGTATAAAATCCATACGAATAAAGACCCTAACATAGCTCCAATAAATTGAGAAAAAATATAAAAAGGAACCATGTTCCAACTAAATTTTCCAATTATGGCAAAACTTATAGTAACACATGGATTTAAATGAGCTCCACTATAAGGAGCAGATACTGTTATTCCCATAAAAACAGCTAATGCCCATCCTATAGTAATAGTCAGCCATTCTCCATTTTTACTGTGACCTTTAGTTTTTGACAAAACAACATTTGCACCCACACCATTTCCTAAAAATACTAAAATCATTGTTCCTATAATTTCTGCATATATTTTTGTCATTATATTTATTTTATTTGACTGGACCAAGAACGAGTTGTTTTTATTGCTCTTTTCCAACCTTGAATTCTTTCTAATCTATTATCCATTCCTTTTGGCTCAAAAATTTGTTCTAATTGCCATTTATCTTGAATCTCTTCAAGACTGCTCCAATAATTTACAGCTAATCCCGCTAAATAAGCAGCTCCAGCTGCTGTAAGTTCTGAAATTTTAGATTTTACAACTTTTACATTCAAAATATCAGATTGAAACTGCATTAACAATTGATTTACCGTTGCCCCTCCATCTACACGAAGTTCTTTTATAGAAATACCAGAATCGGCTTCCATAGCTTTCAGTACATCCATATTTTGAAAAGCAATACTTTCTAATGCGGCTCGAACAAGATGAGCAGAAGAAGTTCCTCTTGTTATGCCGACAATAATTCCTCTTGCTTTTTGATCCCAATAAGGAGCACCCAAACCTGAAAAAGCTGGGACCATATACAGGCCTTCCGTATTCTCTACAGAAGAAGCTAATATTTCAGCTTCATTGGAAGATAAAAGGAGTCCTAACCCATCTCTAAGCCATTGAACGACAGCACCTGCGATAAAAACACTTCCTTCCAATGCATATTGAACTTGATTTTTTATTTTCCAAGCTACAGTAGTAATTAAATTATTTTGTGAAAAAACCGGATTATCTCCTACATTCATTAACATAAAACATCCTGTTCCATAAGTATTTTTTACCATACCAATTTTAGTACACATTTGCCCAAAAAGAGCAGCTTGTTGATCTCCAGCAATACCAGATATAGGGATTTTATGTGATAAAATATGTCCTGTTGTATAACCAAAAATTTCACTAGATGATTTTACTTCTGGTAGCATGGTAATTGGAATGTTAAATAAATTTATCAACTCTTGATCCCAACTAAGTGTGTGAATATTAAATAACATAGTACGAGAAGCATTAGTCAC
The DNA here is from genome assembly GCF_014251635.1 of Blattabacterium cuenoti. Lineage (NCBI taxonomy): Bacteria > Pseudomonadati > Bacteroidota > Flavobacteriia > Flavobacteriales > Blattabacteriaceae > Blattabacterium > Blattabacterium cuenoti. The sequence goes on from NZ_CP059194.1 coordinate 196,744, forward strand.
ATCTGTGACGTGAATTTCTTTACCGGTTAAATTCCATATTAACCATGAATCTATCGTCCCAAATGCTAAGGATCCAGAATGAGCTTTTTTCTTAGCTCCAGGAACATTTTCTAATATCCATCTAATTTTTGTAGCTGAAAAATAAGGATCGATAATTAAACCTGTTTTTTTTCGAATCATTTCGGTTAGTCCTTCTTTTTTAAGAAGATCACAATATTTAAATGTACGTCTATCTTGCCATACTATCGCATTAAAAATAGGTTCTCCCGTTTTTTTATCCCACACAACAGTGGTTTCTCTTTGATTGGTAATTCCTATTGATACAATATTTTCTCCTTCTAAATTAGCCTTTAAAATAGCCTCTAAAGCTACTGAAGCTTGCGTCGACCATATCTCTTCTGCATTGTGTTCTACCCATCCAGGATGAGGATAAATTTGTGTAAACTCTCGTTGAGCTACAGAAATAATATTTCCAATTTTATCAAAAATAATAGCTCTCGAACTGGTCGTTCCCTGATCTAATGATAGCACATATTTTTTCATAAACATATAATAACTTTTCTACTATCAAATACTATCAAACTGATGGATAATAGTATTGCATAGCTAACTTTTTGAAAGCAGCTACTTGTGATTTTTCCCACTTTTCATCTCTAGAAAGTTCTTTAGCCATTAATGTAGCGACTCTGGGTGCTATATCTATTGCTTTTTTAGCATTTAAAAATAATAAACGGAACCTTCTTGCCAAAACGTCTTCAATTGTTCTCGCCATTTCATACCGAACCATCCAAACTACTTCGGCTTCGGTATAATAATAAGAGGAAGAATCTTTTGAAATTAAGGAAACTCCCAACAATGGATTTTTATCAATTAATTTTTTTATATGATATTCATCTTCTCCATATCTATTCCAATGATAATTCTGACTTTTATATGAAGAATAGGATCCATAAATTTTAAGATTCTTTGTAACAGAAGGCATTTTTTTTAATTTTCCTATTTCAATAGCTTTATTTACAGTATCTTCCGCCATTTTTCTATATGTAGTCCATTTTCCACCTATAACACTAATTAATCCAGAAGAACTAATCATAAGTTTATGAGATCTAGAAATATCTTTAGTTTTAGTAGAACAAGAATTATTATTAGGAACAAAAAGAGGACGTAATCCAGAAAATGCACTTAATATATCACTTTTTTTTGTATGAAGTACAAAATATCTATTAAAAGTTTGTAATATAAAATCGATCTCTTCTTCTAAAGGTTTCGGTTCAAGAACGCTTTTTTCCAAAAAAGTATCTGTAGTTCCAACTAAAACATGATCATACCATGGAACGCAAAATAAGACTCTTCCATCCGGAGTTTTTGGAATAACTATAGCGTTTGAACTACTGAAAAAAGATTTATCTAATACAATATGTGTTCCTTGACTTGGTTTTATGAAAATAGGGCATGTAGATTCATCCATTCTTGAAATAGAATCAGAAAAAACTCCAGTAGCGTTTATAACCATTTTTGAATAAATAGAATATTTTTTTTTAGTTTCAAGATCACAAGCTACAACTCCAGAAATTTTATTCCCAACTTTTTTAAGTAAACTTTTAACTTGAAAATAATTCAATAATATTCCGCCTTTTTGAACACATGTCTGAGCTAAATTTATAGCTAAACGCGCATCATCAAACTGTCCATCATAATATAAAATCCCTCCTTTTAACTCTTTGCTCCTAATTTCTGGAAAATTTTTAACTATTTCGTTTTTTGATAAAAATTTGGATTTACCAAAACTTAAAGAACCAGATAACCATTCATACAATTTTAAACCAGTCCAATACATAATGCCCATTTTCCAATTAAATACTGGAATAATAAATTTTTGTTTTTTAACTAAATGAGGTGCGTTTTTTAATAAAAAACCTCTCTCCTGCAATGCTTCATAAACTAACCTTATGTTTCCTTGAGCTAAATATCGGATTCCTCCATGAACTAATTTCGTACTACGACTAGAAGTTGCTTTAGAAAAATCAGACTGTTCTAATAAAAGAGTTTTATATCCTCTGGAGGAAGAATCTAAAGCGATGCCTAATCCTGTGGCACCTCCTCCAACAATAATAACATCCCAAATATTTACATTTTCTAAAATCTTCAAAAATCTATCTCTATTTAAAAAATCTTTCATCATTTTTCACTTTTCACTCATATCAAATTCCAAACGGAATATCCATCCTATTGGGATTTTTAAAATATTAAATGAACAAAATTAAAAATATTTTCAATAAAAGAAAATTATAATTAAAATTATACATTATTTTCTTTGTTAATCATTTGATATATAAAATCCTTTACAATTTTTTTTCCTGAATGAGCATGAATTTTCTTCATGATTTTATTCATATCATGAAATTGTTTGATAAAAAGATCTATATGACTTAATGTAATCCCAGATCCTTTAGATATTCTCTTTTTTCTTTTTATATCAGTAAGAATTTTAGGATGATTTCTTTCATAAGGAGTCATAGAATAAATAATAGTTTCTATTTTTTTTAAAGAATCTTTTTGATTTCCATAAAAAGAAAAATACCTATCAATTCCAGGAATCATTGAAATAATATTTTTTATATTTCCTATTTTTTTAAATTGTTGAATTTGCTCTAATAAGTCATTAAAATCAAAACGATTTTTTGAAATTTTTTGATAAATTTTTTGAGTTCTTTTTTCATCAAATTGTTCTTGTACTTTTTCAACCAAAGAAACTATATCACCCATACCCAATATTCTGTTAGCTATTCTGTCTGGATGAAAAATTTCTAAATCCTCTATCTTTTCTCCATTACTAATAAATTTTATAGGTTTTTTCACTATACTAGACATGGTTATAGCAACACCACCTCTACTGTCTCCGTCTAATTTCGTTATGACAACCCCATCAAAATTCAATACTTTTGAAAAAGATTGAGCCGTATTTATAGCATCTTGTCCTGTCATGGCATCAACAACAAATAAAACCTCGTCTGGTTGAGAACATTGATTTATTTCTTGAATTTCCTTCATCATGATTTCATCTACACCTAATCTACCAGCTGTATCAATAATAATTACATTTCTATTTTTTTTAGAAGCATAAAAAATAGATTGATTTACAATTTCTATAACATTTTTACTTTCTTTTAAAGAAAAAACAGGAATATCGGCTTTATCCGCAATCAATTTCAATTGATTTATAGCTGCGGGACGATGAATATCTGCAGCAACGAGCAAAGGATATTTATTTTTTTTTCTTAAAAAAAAAGCAAGTTTAGAGGAAAAAGAAGTTTTTCCACTTCCCTGTAATCCACAAATTAAGATAATAGCAGGATCATTAGAAAGATTGATTTCTATACTTTTTTTTCCCATAAGAGAAACTAATTCATCATATACTATTTTTGTAATTAATTGTTTTGGATTTAAAGAAGTTAGTACTTTTTTTCCAATAGATTTTTCTTGAACTCTTTGAATAAAACTTTTAACTATCTTATAATTAACGTCTGCATCAACAAGTGCTCGTCCAATTTCTTTTAAAGAAGATGCTATATTAATTTCTGTAATTGTATTGTGTCCCTTCAAAATATGAAGAGCTTTAGAGAGTTTATTTTGTAAATGTTCAAACATAAGTATATATTCTTTATTACATACGATCAAGCATTTTAATGCCCAATAAATTCATTCCAGATTTTAAAACATTTCCTGTTACATGAATAATATTCATGCGAACATTACTATGAATTACGTTTAAAGGATCTATTAATTTTTTATTTTGATAAAGGTTATTAAAAGTTTTAGATACTTCATATACATAATTCGCTATTAAAGAAGGATTTAAATGTATTGCGGATTTTTTTAATATTAATGGATATTTTTGAAGAATTTTGATCATGTTTCTTTCATATACATCAAATTTTATATTTGACCAATAATAATTAAGTAATGAACATAATTTGAAAAAATTTCGTTCCAAAGAACGGATTCTAGAATAAGTGTATTGAATATATGTCCCTGTTTTGCCTTTAAAATCTATAGATTTTTCAGGATGGAAAATTATTTTTTTTCTTGGATCTATTTTAAGAAAATAATATTTCAAAGCTCCTAATCCTATTATTTCAGCAGATTTTTCATGTACTTTTATAAATTTTTTTAAAAAATTTTTTTTTGCAATAGAATACATTTCTAAAATAATACTATCAGCATCTATAACATTTCCTTCTCTAGATTTCATTCTCCCACTTGGTAAATATACCATTTCATAAGATAAATGTAATAACTTATTTACCCATATATATCCTAAACGTTTTAACACCTTAAAAAGAACTTGAAAATGATAATCTTGTTCTTTTCCTACGATGTATATGATTTGGTCTATATCATATTTTTTAAAACGTTCAACAGCTGTTCCAATATCCTGAGTTATGTATACGGAAGTTTGATCAGATCGTAATAAAAGTTTTTGATCAAAACCTTCTTTGATTAAATCAATCCAAATGGATCCATCTTTTTTTTGAAAAAAAACTCCTTTTTCAAGGCCTTTTTTTACAATTTCTTTTCCAATTTCATAAATATTACTTTCATATTCTATTTTATCAAAAACAATCCCCAATTTTTTATAAGTTTCTTCAAATCCATTATAAACCCATTGATTCATTTTTTTCCAAGTCTTTAGAATAATAGGGTCTCCTGATTCCCATTTTTTTAATAATTCTCTAGCTTGATTCATAATTGAATGTTGAATAGGTGTATAATTTTTTTTAGATAATTCTTGAGTCTCTTTACGATATATTTTATCAAATAAACTATAATATTTTCCTACAAAATGATCTCCTTTTATTTTTACACTATCAGGAGTTTCTCCTTTTCCAAATTTTTTCCAAGCTATCATAGATTTGCATATATGTATTCCTCTATCATTAATAATTTGAATTTTTATTATTTCATGTCCGACCATTTTTAATATTTCAGCGATAGATGCTCCAATCAAACTATTTCTAATATGACCTAAATGAAGCGGTTTATTAGTATTAGGAGAAGAATATTCTATCATGATTTTTTTTGAAGTATATTTAAAATCATAAAAATTTGTATTTAACATTTCTTTAAGAAGATAAATATAATAATCATTTTCGAAAATAAAGTTTAAAAAACCTTTAATAATAGAAACCCGAATCAACCCTTTTAACTGATTTATCACATAATTTCCTATATCTTTCCCAATTTTTTCTACGGGCTTTTTTAATTTTTTGGATAAAGGAAATAAAATCAAAGTAATATCCCCTGTATATTCTTTTTTAGTATATTGAAAATCCAATTCAGGACAAGATTTTAATTTATATAAAACAAATATAGATTCTCTGACTATTTTTTCTATAGACTGAAAATGATCATTCATAGATGACATAGAATGATTTTTTACAAATATCTTTTTAATCGAACTCTCCATCCGAAAGGATCTTTTGACAGATTATGTTGTATATCTAATAATCTTTTCTTTAAATGAAGAGATATTCTTTTTTTTTCTGAAAAATCAGGTAAATAAAAATCATTTTCTTTATAGCTAATCATTTTGAAATAATTTATAACGGCTGCAGTTCCACAGCCAAAAGCTTCTTTCAATTCACCAGTTTTTAATCCTTCTATAATTTCTGATACGCTTAAATTTCGTTCTTCTACTAAAAAACCTTCTTTTTCCGCTAAAGAAAGAATACTTTTACAGGTAATTCCATTTAATATATTGTCATTGGCTTTTGGAGTTATAAGTTTATTTTTTAAATAAAAAAAAACATTCATAGTGCCGGATTCTTCTATCATTGTATGAGTAGAAGAATCCGTCCACAGTATTTGATCAAATCCTTTTTCATTAGCTAATCTAGTTGGATAAAAAGAAGAAGCATAATTACCAGCAGCTTTAGTAAAACCAACACCTCCTGATGCAGAACGGCTATATTTTTCTTCTATTTTAATTTTTAAAGGATATTTATAATAAGTATCTGCAGGAGTAGATATAATCATAAACATATAATCTTTAGAAGGCTTAGCTGACAAAACTCCATTGGTAGCAATTAAAAAAGGACGAATATATAAAGATTGTCCATAATTTTTTGGAATCCAATCCCTGTCTATATCTATTAATTTTTTTAATCCATTCATAAAAATATTTTCAGGTATAGTCGGCATTTCCAAACGAGCAGCGGATCTATTTATTCTTTTAAAGTTTTCTTCCGGACGAAATAAGAAAACTTCTTCGTTTTTATCTTTGTAAGCTTTCATGCCTTCAAAAACAGCTTGCCCATAATGAAAAACAAGAGATATAGGAGAAAACATTATTTTTCCAAAAGGCTTAATAATAGAATTTTTCCATTTTCCATTTTTAAATTCAGTACAAAACATATGATCCGAATACTGATTTCCAAAAACAATATTATTGAAATCCATTTTTTCAATCCTAGAATGTAAGGTTTTTTCTATTTTCATAAAATTAAAAAACATTAGTAAAACAAATATAATAATAAACAAATATTATATTTCAAAAAAAATTATTATGCAATAAAAGACTGAATTTTCTAACTATCATGCATCATTTTTAACACTGTTTCTACTATATTTTCAACAGAAGGTTTTGAAAAATAATCCCCATCTGATCCATAAGGAGGACGATGTTCTTGAGCTGTAATCGTAACAGGTGGGCTATCTAAATAATAATATCCATTTTGTTCTTCTAATATCTTCTGTAAAATATAAGCAGAAGCCCCTCCTGGAACATCTTCATCTATAATCAATAACCTATTGGTTTTTTGTAAACTTTTAACAATGTCTTCTTGTAAATCAAAGGGTAATAAAGACTGAACATCAATTATTTCAGAATCTATATTCATTTTATATAATTCTTCTGACGCTTCATTTACAATTCTCCATGTAGATCCATAAGTAACCATAGTGAGATCTTTTCCTTTTCTTGTTCTTTCCACTATTCCAATAGGCGTTCTGAATAAACCTAAATTTTTAGGTAATTTTTCTTTGATTCTATATCCATTAAGACATTCAACAACCAAAGCAGGATCATCTCCAGATAATAAAGTGTTATAAAACCCAGCCGCTTTTACCATATTTCTTGGAACAAGAACCAAAATCCCTCTCAAATAATTAATAATACCACCCATTGGAGAACCAGAATGCCATATTCCTTCTAAACGATGGCCTCTAGTTCTAATAATAACAGGAGCTTTTTGCCCTCCTTTTGTTCTATATTGCAAACAAGCTAAGTCATCACTCATGATTTGTAAAGCATATAGGATGTAATCTATATATTGAATTTCAACTATAGGACGAAGCCCTCGCATCGCAAGTCCGATTCCTTGACCAAGAATAGTAGATTCACGTATTCCTGTATCGAAAACACGAATTTTTCCATATTTTTTTTGCAAGCCTTCTAATCCTTGGTTAACATCTCCTATTTTTCCTACATCTTCTCCAAAAATTAAAAGATCAGAATGTAATTCCAATAATTTATCAAAATTTTCTCTTAATACAATCCTTCCATCTACTTCATAATTATTCTCATTATTGTATACAGGAAAGACTTCTGTTATTTTTACGGAAGCTTTTTCGGAAATACTATATAAATGTGAAGAATAGTTTTCTTGTTCTACAAGGTATTTTTTTTTAATCCATTCTGTTAGACAGTCCTTTGCATCAGATTTAATTTCTGATAAAAGATATAATACTTTTCTAGAAATGCGAAATATTGATTTTTTTGTAAGATAATTTTTTGTTACATCCTGTAATTCTTTAATATATTTTTTCACATATTTGTGAATCCATTTTTTTTCCGTATAAGTATCTTCTATTTTATATAAAAGACTTAAAACTTCATTCTTAATTTTAAGAATAGGTTTTTGAAATGCTTCCCAAGCTTTTTCTTTCTCATTTTTAACATATTCTTTAGCTTCTATATCTATTTGATCTAAATCTCTAACATTTGCTACTTTACGATAATTTTCTTGATTTATTTCAAACCTAAAATTTAGAATCCAATCTCTAAATTTTTTGATTCCGTCATTATTTATTTCCCATTCTAAACGTTCTTTTGATTTGTACCTTTCGTGTGAAGAAGAAGTAGAATGTCCTTGAGGTTGGGTTAAATTTGTAACATGTATAATTACAGGGACATGTTCATTACGAGCAATTTTATCTGCTTTAATATATGTTTTTGTAAGATCTATGTAATTATATCCATTTACACGCATAATTTCTATTCCTTTTTCTTTTCTATTTCTATGAAATCCAGATAAAAGATCACTAATATTTTGTTTTGAAAATTGATATTTATTAGGAACAGATATTCCATATTCATCATCCCAAATAGAAAGTATAATAGGAATCTGCAATACTGAAGCCGCATTCAATGTTTCCCAAAATAATCCTTCAGAAATACTAGCATTCCCGATAGTTCCAAATGCAACTTCATTTCCATTATGAGAAAACATTTTATGTGTTTTTTTTAAATTTTTTAATTTTTTATAAATTTTAGAAGCTTGAGCCAATCCTAATAATCTAGGCATTTGAGCCGCAGTAGAAGAAATGTCCGCACTAGAATTTTTTTGTTTAATAAGATTTTTCCAATTTCCAGATTCATTTAAAAAACGTGTTCCAAAATGAGACGTCATCATTCTACCAGACGAAACTGGTTCTGCTTCCAAATCTGAATGTGCGTATAATTGAGAAAAAAAACTTTTTACAGTTAAAACTCCAATAGCCATCATAAATGTTTGATCCCGATAATATCCCGATCGATAATCTCCATTTTTAAAAACTTTTGCCATAGTTAATTGAGGAATTTCTTTCCCATCTCCAAATATCCCGAATTTAGCTCTTCCATTTAAAACTTCTTTACGTCCTAAAATGCTAGTTTCACGACTAATTCGTGCTAATTTGTAATCATTTAAAACCATTTCTTTAAATGAATCAAAATCAAAAGACCCCCCCTCATCATCATTAGATATTTTATTATTCTTATAATTCATAAAATTGTCATTTTTTATTGTGAAAATATAGGAATTTTCATTTATGAATTTCTTTATTTAATTTTAAATATTTTTCAATAGAAATAGAAATTATGATTCATCATATGTATGGAAAAATCACTCTTTCTATTATAAAGCCAGATGCAGTACAAAAAGGACATCTTATCCCTATTTTATCTCAAATAGTTCATGCTGGATTTCATATTATAGCGTTAAAAATGACGAAAATTTCACAAAAATCAGCTACAAAATTTTATGCAGAACATCAGAAAAAGTTGTTTTTCAAATCTTTAGTAAAGTTTATGTCTTCTGGGCCAATAGTCTCTGTTATATTAGAAAAAAAAAATGCCGTGAAAGATTTTAGAATTTTAATAGGAGACACGAATCCAGTGTACGCAAAAAAAGGAACTATACGAAATTTATATGCTACCTCTTTAGAAAAAAACGCAATACATGGATCTGATAGTAATCAAAATGCATTTAAAGAATGTTTGTTTTATTTTTCTAGTAGAGAAATTTTTTATAAAAAAATTTGTAATTAATAAATATTTTTAATCGGTATAAATATGAAAAAAAGTTTTCTAATAGCTATTTTTTCCATTTTTATTTTAATATCCATAACTGCATTATGGATAACTAATACATACAATCACTTAGTGAAACTTAACGAAAATATTAAAACACAATGGGGACAAGTCGAAAATGTTTATCAACGTAGAACGGACTTAATTCCAAATTTGGTAAATACAGTAAAAGGATCTGCAAATTTTGAAAAAAATACATTAAATAAAATTATAGAAGCTAGAGCAAAAGCTACTTCTGTTTCTATAAATAGAAATGATTTGAATCAAAATCAAATAAATAAATTTCAACAAGTACAAGATCAATTAAATAATTCTGTCAATAGATTTCTCTTGATTGTGGAAAATTATCCTAATCTTAAGTCAACGGAAAATTTTTATGAATTACAAAATCAATTAGAAGGAACAGAAAACAGGATTAATGTAGAAAGAAATCGTTTCAATAATAAAGTAAATAGTTTCAATATTTATAGAAATCAATTTCCAAAAATTATAATTGCGAACTTTTTTTATCAATTTAAAGAAAAAGGATATTTCCAATCTCAAATAGGATCCAAAAAGTCTCCAATTATAGATTTTTCTTCTAATTAGATTTTCATTTTTTTTCATGAAAAAATAAAATATATGGGATTAAAAAAGGGGCAATTTAAATTAAAAAAATATGAAAAAAATTATTCAATATATTTTAATTATTTTAATTTATTTTTGTTCAAATTTAATAAAAGGACAATTTTATGTTCCTGAAGCTCCAAAAAAAATATATCCTGTACAGGATTATGCTGGAGTTCTGTCCAAAAAGAAAATAGAAAGATTAAATCAAAAACTTATTTCATATTCGAAAATTACATCTACTGAGATTTTAGTTTTAATAATTCAGGATCTTCATGGAGAAGATCCAAATTTATTAGCTTCTCAATGGGGAGAAAAATGGAGAATTGGAAAGCTTCATAAAAATAATGGGATAATTATATTATTATCTATTCGTGATAGGAAAATATCTATTCAAAATGGATACGGGATCGAACCTTATATTACCGATTTTTTAACTATAAAGATTCTCAAAACAATAAAACCTCTATTGAAAAATAATTTTTATTATCAAGCTATAGATCACAGTACTCAGGAAATATTTAAAATATTAAAAAATAAATATAAATATCAAAAAAAACAGAATCATCAAATTTTTTATACATGGAATTTATTAACTAAAATTAGTATTTTTTTGATTCTATTTTTTTTATTTTTTTTGAAAAAAAAAACAGATACTTCATTATTAAATACGTTATTTATAACAAATTTTTTATTCAGAAATCGAAATCATTCTCATGACCATGATGATGATGATAATTTTGATGGATTTGGAGGGGGAGGAAATTTTGGAGGAGGAGGTGGCAGCAGTAATTGGTAATTTTATCTATTTTTTTTTAAAAATTTTAAATATACCTTAAGTTTATCAATTTTATTTAATGTGTCATTTTCTTTTTTTCTTTCTTTCAAAAGTAAATTTTTTGGAACAGAAGCCACATATTTATTATTATATAAATTTTTTCGAATCATAGACAATAAATTATAAAAATATTGAATTTTATTTTCTATTTTAACAATGTCCATGTGATTATAAGAACATCTTTTTTGATCTAAAGATAAAAAAAATTGATCTGTATCTAATAAAAAAGAAAAAAATGGAACATTTTTAGGTTCTTTTGATACAGTAACTATTTCAGATAGATTAGCTAATTTTAATATAATAGGATCATATTCTTTTTCTTTTTTTCTTATAGAAAATAAAACAAGTCTTGCTTTATGAGAAATATGATTCTGATTTCTAATATTTCGTATTTTGGATATGATTTCGGTAGCTCTTTCAAAAGAGACTAAAATATCATAATCATAAAATTTTTTTTCAGGCCAAGAAGAAATTATTAGAGCCTCTTTTGGCTCTCTTATCTTAATAAGATTCCAAATTTCTTCTGATATAAAAGGCATATATGGATGCAATAATTTCAATATATTTTCAAAAAATTTAACAACATTTGAGTACACCATCTCTGCTACACATTTACTCCCATAAATAGGTTTGATTATTTCAAGAAAAATCGAACAAAAATCGTACCAAACAAACTTATACAAAATCATTAATGATTCATCTAATCTATATTCTTGGAAAGATTTTTCAAAAATATCCAAAACATAATAAAAACGATTTTTTAACCATTTAATAGCAAGTAAAGAATAATCAGGAGCATATTGATTTTTTGTCACTTTCCAACTCTGAATTAAACGAAAAGCATTCCATATTTTATTAGAAAAATTTTTTCCTTGTAAACATATTTTTTCTTCAAAATGAAAATCTTTTCCTACACTATTTTTGAGCATCAGGACCATACGAACAGCATCCGCTCCGTATTTATTTATTAAATCTATAGGATTCGGAGAATTATTTAATGACTTTGATATTTTATTATTTTCATAATCTCTAACAATTCCAGTGAAATAAACCCTTTTAAAGGGTTTATGATTTTTTAATAAAAAACCAGAAATAATCATACGTGCAACCCAAAAAAATAATATATCTGAACCTGTCACTATCTCTTCAGTAGGATAATAATAAATAATTTCATGATTATCAGGATGATAAATTCCATCAAAGACAGATAAAGGCAATAACCAAGAAGAAAACCAAGTATCTAAAACATCCGGATCTTGCCATATTTCATTATAACTTAAATATGGATTTTTACTTTTATGTCTTGCTTTTTCTAATGCTTGATCTAAATTTTCTGCAACTACAAAATCATTAATTTTTTTACCATAATAATAAACAGGAATACGATGTCCCCACCATAATTGTCTAGATATATTCCAATCACGAATTTGACTCATCCATTTAAGATAAGTTTTATGAAATTTTTTGGGATAAAATTTAATGTCTCCACTTTTTACAGCTTCAACAGCAGGAATAGATATCTTTTTCATTTTCAAAAACCATTGAAGAGATAATCTTTGTTCAACCACTGATAAAGTTCGTTCCGAAAAACCTACTTTATGATTAATTTTTTCTATAGAATTCAAGAATTCTAACTTATTAAGTTCTTCTATAACTTGTTTTCTTACTTCAAAACGATCTAACCCTTGATAATGAAGGCCCTTTTCATTTAAAGTTGCATTTTTATTAAAAATTTCTATGATCTCTAATTTATGTTTATCTGCTATATTTTTATCATGTATATCATGAGCCGGAGTAATTTTTAAACATCCAGTTCCAAAATTGGGATCTACATATGAATCTTGTATAATTGGAATATATCTATTGACTATTGGAATTTGAGCGTATTTTCCTTTCAAATGATCATAACGGATGTCGTCTGGATGATAACAAATTGCAGTATCACCAAATATAGTTTCAGGACGAGTTGTAGCTACAGTTACATAATTTTCTTCTCCTTTTATTTTATATTTCAAATAATAAAGTTTTCCAATATGTTCTTTATAAAAAACTTCTTCATCAGAAAGAGTAGTTTGAGCTTCAGGATCCCAATTAACGACATGATAACCTCTATATATGTATCCTTTATTATATAAATCTATAAAAACTTTTGTTACAGATTGAGATAATTTTGGACTCATCGTAAATTGAGTGCGATTCCAATCACATGAACATCCAAATTTTTTAAGTTGATCAAAAATAATGTTTTTATGCTTATTCGACCATTTCATTACATGATACAAGAATTTTTCTCTTCCTAATAAAATCTTAGATAATCCTCTTTTTTTTAACTGATGAACAACTTTTGCTTCTGTAGCAATAGAAGCATGATCCACCCCTGGAATCCAACAAACATTATATCCTTTCATTCTAGCATATCTAATTAAAACATCTTGTATCGTATTATTCAGCATATGTCCTATATGAAGGATACCAGTCACATTTGGAGGTGGCATTACTATAGCATAAGGAATTCTCTCATCTGGATAAGATGAAAAATAATTCCCTTTCATCCAATAATGATATCTTTTTTTCTCCACGGATTTGTGATCATATTTAATAGGAATATCCATAAATTTAAAAATATAAAAAAAATTGAAATAATCATGAAAATAGTTCTGATTGCTGCTGTTTCAAAAAATGGATTCATAGGAAAAAACAATCAATTAATGTGGCATTTACCTAATGATTTAAAACGTTTTAAAAATTTAACTACGGGGGAAACAGTTTTGATGGGAAGAAAAACTTTCGAATCTATTGGAAAAATACTTCCGGAAAGAAAAAATATTATACTAACAAGAAATAAAATAAACCTTTTATATTTAAGAAATCAAAAAAATATTAGAATTATTTCTTCTATAAAACAGATAGAATATTTGACATATAAGAAAATATTTATCATAGGGGGAGAAAAGACATATGAATCCATAATTGAAAAAGCGCATACTATAGAATTAACAGTTGTTCATGAAAAATTTCATGGAGACGCTAAATTTCCAAAAATAGACACAAAAAAATGGAAAAAAATATATGAATTTTTTTATGAAAAAGATAAAAATCATTTATTTAACTACAGCTTTATTAGATTTGAAAAGAAAAAATAATTTATTCTCTTCTATCTAATTCTTTTTTTATTCGTGCCGCAAGTTCATAACATTCATTGATTACCGCATGATTTAATAAAGCATTCAAATCTTTTTCTGTCATATTTTCTAAATCCTGTTGACTTTTTTCTTTAAAAAAAAGAAGCCCACTATTTTCCATTTCTGTCTCAGAAACGTCATTTTCTTTGTCAATAGGAAATCCATTTTCAAAATAAATGCCCGCTTTATCAAAAATTTCTCTTGTTGTATAAATAGGGGCTTGAAATCGTACGGCTAAAGCAACTGCATCTGATGTTTTTGAATCTATTTTATATTCTTTTTTCTCTATTTTTTTTCCTTCTTCTTCTACGTAATCCCCTTCCAACAAAATATAAGAAAAAAATATTCCATTTACTAATTTATATATAACTACTGCTTTTAATTTAATATGAAATACTTTCGCAAAAGAAAGAAATAAATCATGAGTAAAAGATCTAGATGCATCTCTTTTTCCTAAAGCGGAAGCAATGGACTGAGCTTGCAAACTCTCTATAATAATGGGAAGTTTTATTCTTCCAGATTCTTCTTCAAGCAATAAAACATATATACCAGATTGTATTTGACTTAAGGATATTCCCCGTATAGCTAATCTAATAAATTGATCCATAGGAATATATAATTATAAATAAATCGAACCATTGTTCCCGTATCCAAATATACTAAATTTGGTAAGGTTGTTTTTATCATTTATTGTTCTGCTAATAATATAATAAAATTCTTAGTTATATGTAATAATTTTTTTTATATATTTAATAATAATATTTAAAAATTTTTATTATGAACACTTCTTTTAGATTTTTGATTACAACAATTTTCATAGCGTTAGGATTTATTATTTCTTGTAATGATGATATAAGAGAAAAAAAATCTAGCGTGAATAATAATACATCTGTCCCTGATCCTCCTTCCACCATAGCTTCAACTTCCTCAGATAATACCAATTCTAATTCTAATAATACTGGAAATCCGGATAATTTCAATATAGATGAGATAGATCCCGATGATTTATATAAAAAAATAAAAGAAGCAAGAGAAAAAATAGAAAAATTAGAAGAAGAAAGTACGAAACATTATGATGAATATTATAAAATGGTAAAAGTTCAAAAAGATATTTTGGAAGAAATTAAAAGAAAAAAAATGATAATGAGATCTAAACCCGTAGGTTCAGAAGAGCAAATACAAGCTCAAAAAGAATTCGAAGATGAAAAAAAATATGGGAAAGAAAAATTAAAAACACTCAAAGATAAAAATATACTTTTGCATAAATTGGCGAGATCAATAACAGAAGCTAGAAATGAAAAAGAAAATTTAGAAAAAAAACAAGAATACTTTTTCAAAAACAAAAACAGAAACTATAAATGAAAAAGAAAATTTAGAAAAAACAAGAATACTTTTTCAAAAACAAAAAGCAAAAATAATAATTAAATTTATTGATTTTGTGAACTGACGGAAAAGAAAGATCATCCTTTCTTTTCCGTTGTTTTTTTATATTTTTAAAAAATTGATACGATTAATTATGTATGATTATGAAAGAAAAAAGTTTTCGTGAAGTTATAGCAGAAGCTATGAGTGAAGAAATGAGAAGAGATGACACTATTTATCTCATGGGAGAAGAAGTTGCTAAATATAATGGGGCTTACAAAGCCTCTAAAGGAATGTTAGAAGAATTCGGTCCAAAAAGAGTTATTGATACACCTATATCGGAATTAGGGTTTTCTGGAATTGGAATCGGCTCTGCTATGAATGGATGTCGACCTATTATAGAGTTCATGACTTTTAATTTTTCTTTAGTTGCTATGGATCAAATTATTAATAATGCAGCAAAAATACGTTATATGAGTGGAGGGCAATGGAATATTCCCATTGTTTTTAGAGGGCCTACTGGTTCTGCTGGACAATTAGGAGCCACACATTCTCAATCTTTTGAAAGTTGGTATGCAAGTTGTCCTGGATTAAAAGTAGTGATTCCGTGTAATCCTTATGATGCAAAAGGTCTTTTAAAGTCTTCTATCAGAGATAACAATCCAGTAATTTTTATGGAATCTGAACAAATGTATGGAGATAAAATGATGATTCCAGATGAAGAATACATTCTTCCTATTGGGCAAGCAGATGTAAAAAAAGAAGGAACTGACATTAGTTTAGTGTCTTTTGGAAAAATTATGAAGATAGCTTTAAATGTGGCATATAAATTAGATAAAGAAAACATTAGTGTAGAGGTGATAGATATTCGTACTATACGTCCATTAGATTATGAATCTATTCTATTTTCAGTACAAAAAACTAACCGTTTAGTAATTTTAGAAGAATCATGGCCTTTTTCATCTATCGCTTCTGAAATTTCATATTTTATACAAAAAAAAGCATTTGATTATCTTGATGCTCCTGTTAATAGAGTTTCTTTATTAGATACACCCGCTCCTTATGCTTCTAATTTAGTAAAAAATTGGTTTCCTAATGAAGAAAAAATAATCAATGCTATAAAAAAAACTCTTTATATCCAATAAAAATAAATCAATAAACAGCTTGAACTATTTTGTAAATATTTTCTGGTTTATCCATAGTATAATAATGAATTACTTCTACACCAGAATTTTTTAGTTCCTTAGATTGATGAATAGCCCATTCAATTCCAATATGAGATACATTTTTTTTATCTTTAGCTTTTTCCACTTCTTTTACTAATTCATTGGGAATATTTAAATAAAAACGAGAGGGAAGACCATTTAATTGTTTTTTAGAGGAAATAGGTTTAATACCGGGGATAATAGGAACAGAAATACCTTCTGATCTACATTTTTTTACAAAAGTAAAAAATTCTTTGTTATCAAAAAACATTTGAGTCACAATATAATCAGCTCCTGCTTCTACTTTTTTTTTCAAAAAAAATAAATCACTTTCTATATTTGGAGCTTCTAAATGTTTTTCTGGATACCCTGCTACTCCAATACAAAAATCAAATAATGTAGATTTTTTTTGTTCAACAAAAGTTTTATCAAGATATTTTCCTAAATTCAAATCTTTAACTTGTTTTACGAGTTCAACTGCATATTCGTGTCCATCTTTTTGTGCAATAAAACTTTTATCAGATTTTAGAGGATCCCCTCTAAGCACCAAAACGTTATCTATTCCCAAAAAATTGAGATCTATTAAAGCATTTTCTGTCATTTGTTTACTAAATCCTCCACAAATTAGATGAGGAACGGCGTCAACTCCATATTTATTCATAATAGCAGCACAAATACCTACGGTTCCTGGACGTCTTGATATTTTTCTTCTCTGTAAAAGCCCATTATCTTTTTCTACGTAAATGAATTCTTCTCGATGATAAGTGACATCAATAAAAGGGGGACTAAATTCCATTAATGGATCTAAAGTAGAAAATATATCTTTAATATCACGCCCTCTTAAAGGGGGTAATATTTCAAAAGAAAATAAACTTTTTTTTGCTTTAGCTATATGCTCAGTCACTTTCATAATTGTTATTTAATATGATCAAATTTTGTATAAGGAACCAAAACTTTAGGAATATTAATTTTATTTTCAGTTTGATTATTTTCTAATAAAGCAGCCATTATTCGTGGCAAAGCTAAAGCACTTCCATTAAGAGTATGACACAATTCTATATTTCCTGTAATATTCTTATATCTAAGATGTAATCTTTTTGATTGAAAATTAGTACAATTTGATATAGAACTTACTTCTAGCCATTTTTTTTGTGCCATAGAATAAACTTCAAAATCATAAGTTATAGCAGAAGAAAATCCAAGATCTGGACCATTTAAACGAACAATACGAAAGGGTAAATTTAAAGATTTTAAAATATTTTTTACATGTAAAATCATTTCATTCAGAGAAAAAAAAGAAGAATCTGGTGTAGTTATTTGAATAATTTCTACTTTTTCAAACTGATGTAACCTATTTAGCCCTCTAACTTTTGAACCATAAGAACCTGCTTCTCTTCTAAAGCAAGAAGTATAAGTCGTTGCTTTAATAGGAAGATCTAAATCAGTAAGGATTCTATCTCTATAACAATTCATAATAGGAACTTCTCCAGTAGGAATCAAATAAAAGTTATCTTTTTCTATCAAATACATTTGATTCTCTTTATCAGGAATTTGTCCTGTTGCATATCCAGATTTTTCATTAATAATATAAGGCAAACTGTATTCTTGATATGAAGCTTGTATGTTTTGGTCTAAAAAATATTGTATTAAACTTCTTTGTAATTTAGCTCCTTTTCCCATGTAAACTATAAAACCGGATCCACATATTTTGGTTCCTAAATTCGAATCGAATAAACAAAATTTTTTAGATAACTCCCAATGAGGTAAAGGATTTATGATGGAACAATTAATTTCTCCTTCTTGGCAAAGAACATCATGAATTTCAGAATCTTTTTTGACTTCCTCATCAGGAATGTTAGGAATTTGATTTAATTTATTTTCTAAAATTTTAGAAATTTTTTCTAATTTAATATGAATCTTGTTTCTTTCTTTTTTTAGAAAAAAAGATTTTTCTTTTAAATCTTTTACTTTTACTTGAGAACCATCATTATATGAAATTAAAATTCGACCTATTTTTTTTGATATTAAATTTTCTTTTTCCAATATTTTATTGAAAACATTTTGAGCTGTTTTTTTTTTTTCGTCTAAAATTAGTATTTCATTTATTAAATGTAATTTTTTAAAATTACGTTTTTCTAGTCCCAATAAAACTTTTATTTTATTTTTTCGTATAAAAGAGGTTTGAAGCATATCATGTGAAAAACTATAATCGTAATTTACCATGCATTTTTATACACACAAGATACAAATAATATTTTCTATATTTGCATCATGCATATGCATAAACTTTTTTTTAAAAAAAAATTTGATCAATACTTCTTAAGAGATCAGAATATAGCCAAAAAAATCGTCAATCATCTTTCTTTTGAAAATTACAATACAATAGTAGAGGTTGGTCCAGGATTAGGGATATTGACTAAATATTTGCTAAAAAATCCATACAATCATATTTTTTTGATAGAAATTGATGAAGAATTAATTTGTTTTTTAAAAAACAATTTTCCTATTTCTAAAAATCAAATCATTCATAGAGATTTTTTAAAATGGAACCCTGAAGAAATTAGCTTACAAAATTTTGCAGTTATTGGCAATTTTCCTTATAAAATTTCTTCTCAAATATTATTTCATATATTAAGATATAATCAATACATTCCAGAATGCGTTGGCATGTTTCAAAAAGAAGTAGCAAAACGAATTACATCTCATAAGGGGAAAAAAACTTATGGAATTTTATCAGTTCTAGTTCAAACATTTTATGATGTAGAATATCTTTTTACTGTAAAAGAAAAAGTATTTTTTCCTATACCTAATGTTCAGTCTGCAGTGATCTATTTAAAAAGAAAAAATGAACCCATTAACTGTAATAAAAATATGTTGTTTCAATGTGTTAAAACAGCCTTTAATCAAAGAAGGAAAAAATTAAAAAATTCTTTACAATTCTTCAAACATATTCCAAATTTTTACAAAATACCATTTTTAAACAAAAGAGCAGAAGAATTATCTGTAAAAGAATTTCTTCAATTAACAAAAGAAATAGAAATTAGGAAATGATTACTAAATTATTAGATGGAAATCTGTTAGCTCAAAAAATAAGAAATGAAATATCCAGGATTATAGAAAAAGAAATGTTAAACAAAAACGAGCGCATTCCTCATCTTGGCATTATTTTAACAGGGAATAATAGTTCTAGCATTACATATGTTAACAATAAAATTAAAGAATGCAAAAATATTGGAATTCAATATTCTTTAATCCATCTTCCTATAAATTCTTCAGAAGAAGAATTATTAGAAGAAATAAAAAAAATGAATCAAAATCCATATATAGATGGTTTTATAGTGCAATTACCTTTAGAAAAGCATATGAATCAAGATAAAATTATTTTATCTATCAATCCCAAAAAAGATGTAGATGGATTTCACCCCGAAAATTTTGGAAAAATGGCTTTGGACATGAATGCTTTCTTTCCTGCTACAGCATTAGGAATATTAACACTTTTAGAAAGATATAAAATTGAAATATCTGGAAAATATATTGTGATAATTGGTAGAAGTAGAATAGTGGGGAAACCAACGAGCCTACTTATGAGTAGAAAAAGTAATCCTGGTAATGGAACGGTAACACTTACTCATAGTAAAACTAAAAATATAGAATATTACACTAAACAAGCTGATATTATTATAGTAGCAGTAGGAATTCCAGGATTTCTTAAAGGAAAAATGATCAAAGAAGGAGCTATTGTTGTAGATGTAGGAATCCATAATTATGAAAAAAAAATATTAGGAGATGTTGATTTTTATAGTGTTAATGGAAAGGCCTCTTACCTTACTCCTGTTCCAGGAGGAATAGGGCCTATGACTCGTGTTATGTTACTCAAAAATACTTTAATAGCTGCATTAAATAATAGATAGATAGAGAAATAGGAAGCCACATGAAAGAAATTAGTTATCCTATAAAAGAATCATTTTATTCTATTCAAGGAGAAGGACATTATTATGGAATAGCTGCATATTTTATTCGTTTCGAAGGATGTAATATTAAATGTGACTGGTGCGATACGAAAGAAAGTTGGAATATAAAAAAAGAGGATTTTGTACCTATACATAAAATTATTACTAATATAAACAATCATAAACATAAAGTAAAAACGGTTATAATTACTGGAGGGGAGCCTACTATGTGGAATTTAGCTCCTTTAGTTAAAAAACTTAAAAAACAAGGGTATCGTGTTCATATTGAGACTTCAGGTTCTTATCCTATAAAAGAAAAATATATGGATTGGATTACAATTTCTCCTAAAAAAATAAAACCTCCTTTACAAGAAAATTACAAAAAAATCAATGAGTTAAAAATCGTTATATCGGATGAAAACGATTTTTTGTTTGCAGAAGAACAAGCCACTTATATTGAGTCTACTAATTGTTTCTTATTTTTACAACCCGAATGGAATAACATTTTTAGTATTATTCCAAAAATAATTTCTTATATTAAAAAAAACCCTAAATGGAGAATATCTCTTCAAATTCATAAAATGGTAAATATACCTTAATATTAATATTTTGAATGTCTATTTTCTAAAACATCAATAACCTCTTGTATTTCAATTTTTTTAATTTTTAAAAGAATAAGATAATGAAAAAGTAAATCCGCAGATTCATTTAAAAATAAATTTTTATTATTGTCTTTAGATTCAATGATTAATTCTACCGCTTCTTCTCCAAATTTTTGAGATATTCTATTGATTCCTTTTTTAAATAATTGACATATATAAGAATTTTCTTGTTTTTTTTTCATTCTATCCGAGATTATATTTTCCAGATGAAATAGAAAGTTCTTATTGTTTATTTCCTTCCAACACGTATCTGATCCTTTATGACAAGTAGGACCTGCTGGTGTTGCTTTAATTAATAACGTATCTTCGTCACAATCTACTAATATATCTTGAATAAAAAGATAATTTTTGCTAATTTCTCCTTTAGTCCATAATCTTTTTTTCGACCTGCTATAAAAAGTCACTTTTTTTTCATCAATACTCTTTTTATAAGCCTCTTGATTCATATAACCTAGCATTAATACCTTATCTGTTTTTGAATCTTGAACAATGGTGGGAATCAAACCTTTTTTAAAATTTATCATTATTTTGTATTTTTTATTGCAGTTCTTACAGGTATATGAAATTTATTTAAATAATATTTTAATTTTGGTATTTCTATTTCTCTGTAATGAAATATACTGGCAGCTAAAGCAGCATCAGCTTTTCCTTCTTCAAATATTTTATAAAAATCTTCTAATTTTCCAGCTCCACCTGAAGCGATTACAGGTGTGGAAATATTTTCGGATATTTTTTTAGTAATATCTAATGCAAATCCATTTTTTGTTCCGTCATGATTCATTGAAGTTAATAATATCTCTCCTGCTCCTCTGTTAGTTCCTTCTTTAGCCCAATCTAAGGTTTTAGTTTTAGTTGAAATTCTTCCTCCATTTAAATATACCCACCATTCATCTCCTTCATATTTAGTGTCAATAGCTAAAACAATACATTGACTTCCGAATCTTTTAGAAAGACTTTCTAAAAGATTCGGCTTTTTAAAAGCGGCAGTATTGATAGATATTTTATCTGCTCCTGCATTTAACAAGAGTTCAACGTCTTTTTCCTCTTTAATTCCTCCACCAACCGTAAAAGGAATATTAATATGACGGGAAATATCTTTTACTAAGCTAATTAGTGTTTTACGTTTTTCATTTGTGGCCGTAATATCCAAAAATATTAATTCATCTGCTTCTTGTTTTGTATACCAACAAACTAGTTGTATTGGATCCCCAGCATCTTTTAAATGCTCAAAATTTACTCCTTTTACTGTTCTTCCATTTTTTATGTCTAAACAAGGTATGATACGTTTAGCTAACATATTTAATTCTTATTATTCCTTTTATTCCTTTTTTTTCCCCAATCTTTAAGATGGGACAATGATATTTTATTTTCATATATAGCTTTTCCAATAATGACTCCACTACAACCCAAATTAAATAATTTGTTCACATCATTCATATTACTAATTCCTCCACTTGCTATGAATTCAATATTTGGAAATTTTTCAATAACTTTTTTATATAAAAGAAAAGAAGGCCCTGATAGGACTCCGTCTCTAGATATATCTGTACAAAAAATTTTTTTAACTCCATGATTGCTTTTTTCTTGTAAAAAATCCAAAAAAGGAAAATCACTCAATTTAGTCCAACCATGGGTTGCTATTTTATTATTTTTAATGTCTACTCCTAATAATATTTTATCTCCTCCATAAGTATCAATCCATTCTTTTAAAAGAAAAGGTTTTTGAACAGCAATACTACCCACAGTAGCAATATGTCCTCCGTTTTCAAATACAGTCCGTATATCTTTTTCAGAATGAATTCCTCCTCCGAAATCTATAATTAAATGTGTACGTTTTGCTATTTTCTCTAAAATTTTCCAATGAACGACTTTTCCTTTTTTTGCCCCATCTAAATCTACTAAATGAAGTCTAGATATTCCATGATTTTCCAATAATAAAGCTATTTCTAATGGATCTTTATTATAAATTTTTTTTCTTTTAAAATCACCTTGTATTAATCGAACACATTTACCGTCAATTAAATCTATAGCTACTATAATGTCCATTCTCATAAGTTTATAATCGAATAAAGTTTTCTAATATTTTATGTCCCACATAGGAAGATTTTTCTGGATGAAATTGTACAGCATAAAAATTATTTTTTTGCAGTGCAGCACTGTAAGTAACTATATATTCTGTTTTTGCTGTAGTGTCCCTTCCTAAAGGAACATAATAACTATGAACAAAATATTGATAACTTCCATTTGGAATATTTTCAAATAAAGATCCTTTCAATTTATGAATAGTATTCCAACCTATTTGAGGAACTTTTTCATTTTTATTGCTAGATTTAAATTTTTTGACTAATAAATCAAAAATTCCTATACATGTAGTACTACTTTCTTCTGAAAATTTACAAAGTAATTGCATGCCTAAACATATTCCCAACACAGGTTGTTTTAATTTTGATAAAAGTAAATCCAATTTTTTTTCTTTTAAATATTTCATAGCACAATTAGCTTCTCCAACACCAGGTAAAATAATTTTCTCTGCATTTTGAATCGACTCTTTAGAATCTGTAACTGTAGCTTGTACTCCTATCCTTTCTAAAGAAAAAAGAACCGATTGTACATTTCCTGCAGGATATTTTATGATAATCGTTTTCATAACATTTTAAAATTTTTACAATATACCTTTAGTACTAGGTATTTTAGTAGAAGAGTTTTTTTGTATTTGTATTGCCATTTTAATAGCTCTTCCAAAACATTTAAAAATAGATTCTATTTTATGATGATCATTTTTTCCTATAGCGTGAATATGTAAATTACATTTAGCAGATAAAGAAAAGGATTTAAAAAAATGTAAAAACATTTCAGTAGAAATTTCTCCTATTTTTTCCCTGAAAAATTTTGCTTTCCAAAATAATTGACTTCTTCCTCCAAGATCTAATGCAATTGTAGCTAAACTGTCATCCATAGGAAGAGAATAAAATCCATAACGTTCTATTCCTTTTTTACTTTCTAAAGCTTTATAAAAAATTTCACCTAGAGTAATACCAGTATCTTCTATAGTATGGTGATCATCTACATAAAGATCTCCTTTTGTTTGAATATTTAAATCTATAGAACTATGAAATGCTATTTGTTGTATAAGATGATCAAAAAATCCAAGTCCTGTTTTAATATGAGATCTCCCTTTTCCATAAAGACAAATAGTAATTTTAACATTTGTTTCTAATGTAATTCGTTGATGAACAATTTTTTTCGTTTTTATTGATGATAAATATTCATAAATTTTTTCCCAACTATCAGTTTTTAAAGATATTGTTTTTTTTAAATCTTTTTCATCTATATTAAAAGAGTAATCTTTTTCTTCTTTTGTTAAATTTTTATAATGATGATTATCTTTTATCCATATAGATTTACATCCTAAATTCTTAGCGAATAAAACATCTGTTAGTCTATCTCCAATTACAAAAGATTTAGAAAGATCATAACAGTCTGATTTTAAATAATTTGACACCATTCCTATTCCAGGTTTTCTGTTTGGTGATTTTTCTTTTGGAAAAGTGTTGTCTATATGAACAGAAGTAAAATTAATCCCCTCAGTTTTTAAAATATTTAATATATGATTATGTATGGGCCAAAAAATTTTATAAGGAAATTGATCTGTACCCAAGCCATCTTGATTAGATATCATAACTAAATCATAATTCAATTCTTGCGCGATTTTTGACAAAAAAAAGATAACTTTTGGATAAAAATTGATTTTATCAATAGAATCAATTTGATAACTAGGAGGGTTTTCTTGTATAATAGTCCCATCTCTATCAATAAACAATATTTTTTTCATCACATTTTTATTTTTTGAATGGAGTATTTTAAAATTTGATTTATTAAATACTCATTTTCTTCATGAGTTCCTATTGTAATTCTTAAACAATTATTACATAAAATTATTTTTGAACGATCTCTAACAACAATTTTTTTTTTCATTAGATATTGATAAAGATTTTTTGAAGAAAAATTTATTTTTGCTAATAAAAAATTAGCGGAACTAGGGTACACTTTTTGTATAATAGGAATTTTTTTTAGGGATTCTTGCATATATTCTCTTTCTGCAAGAATATTTTTTAAATGAAAAAAAAATAAGTCTCTATTTTCTAAAGCTTTCATCGCTATTTCTTGAGAAAGAATACTAATATTATATGGATGTTTTACTTTATTCATCCATTGAATAATATTTTCAGAAGCAATGGCTATTCCTATTCTTAACCCTGCTAAACCCCAGGATTTGGAAAGTGTTTGTAAAATAATTAAATTTGGATACTTATTAATTTCCATTGATAAAGATTTTTGATTTGAAAAATCTATATATGCCTCATCTAAAACAACAATTCCTGTAAATTTTTTTGTTATATTCTCTATATCTTCCCTTTTTAGATCATTTCCAGTAGGATTATTCGGAGAACAAATAAAAATAATTTTACTATTTGGATTCAGAGCTTTTTCTATTTTATCCAAATTTAATTGATAATTTTCCTCTGTAAGAAAAATTTTAATTATATCCACTCCATGAATTTTTCCACTTACTTCATACATACCATAAGTAGGAGGAAAAATAATAGCATGATCTACTTCTGGTCTAGAAAAAATACGATAAACCAAATCAATAATTTCATCACTTCCATTTCCCAAAAATATTTGGGATGGAGAAACATTTTTAAAATCTGATATTTTTTCTTTCAACTCTTTTTGCAAAGGATCCGGATATCTATTATAAGAATTTAGAAAAGATAAAGGAGAGCCGAAAGAATTTTCATTAGCATCTAAGAAAATAGAATTTTTTTCTTCATGATGTTCTGTTCTCGCAGATATATAAGGGGCCAGATTTAAAATATTATCTCTGATTAGAGAATTTAAATTAAACTTATTCATGTATTAACATTTAAAACTCATTTTTTAACCGAATATTAATAGATTTTTTATGTGCAAGCAAGCCTTCTTCAGAAGATAAAACACTAATACATTCTGATAAATTTTTCAATCCTTTCTTAGATAACTTTTGAAAAGTTACTTTTTTTACAAAACTATCTATAGATACTCCACTGTAAGATTTAGCATAACCATAAGTGGGGAGTACATGATTCGTTCCAGAAGCATAATCCCCTGCACTAACTGGAGAATAGTTTCCTAAAAAAACAGATCCCGCGTTGATTACTTTCTCCCCCCAATAAGAAGCATTTTTACAATTTATAATCAAATGTTCTGGTGCGACTTTATTGATTAAAGCCAAGCATTCATCTAAAGATGTAAGAACTATTATTTTGCTTTTTTTCAAAGATTTTTCAACAATATCTTGTTTATTAGAAATATCTAAAAATTGTTTTTTTAATTCTTTTTTAACTTCTTCTATCCAAGATTTATTGTTTGTGGTAATCAAAAGAATATAACTTTCTGGATCATGTTCGGATTGAGATAATAAATCTGACGCAACATATTCTGGATTCGCTGAATTATCAGCCATAATAGCTACTTCTGAAGGCCCGGCAGGCATGTCTATAGACACTATTCCTTTTTGAGATACAATTTGTTTAGCTATCGTGACATAAGAATTTCCAGGACCAAATATTTTATAGACAGAAGGTATGCTTTCTGTTCCATAAGCCATAGCTGCAATCGCTTGAGCTCCTCCTACTTTATATATACGTGTAATCCCTACATATTTCGCTGTATATAAAATAGCTGGATGAATTTCTCCATTTTTATTTGGAGGACTACATAATATAATATTTTTACATCCTGATAATTTTCCAGGAACTCCTAACATTAATACAGTGGACAATAAAGGAGCAGACCCTCCTGGGATATAAAAACCAATTTTTTCGATTGGAACAATTTTTCTCCAGCATAGAACTCCTTTTGAAATTTCTATTGTAGGCTCCTCATGCATTTGTTTTTGATGAAAACATTTTATATTCTGATATGCAATCTCAATAGATTTTTTTAATCGATTTGAAATTTTCATATCAGCTTTATTGAGATCTTCTTCTGTTACTTGAATATGTTTTATATCAGCATGATCATATTTTATTGTATAAGTTTTTAAGGCTACATCTCCATAAGTTTTAACATTATCAATAATAGGAAGCACTATTTTTTTTAAATGATAAATATTTTGTACGCTTCTATTAGAAATAGATTTATATGTTTCGGATGTAGGATGAATATATACTTGAATCATATCCATATTTCTATTTTATAGTATAATTTTTTCTATAGGAAGTACTAATATATCTTGAGCTCCAAGTGCTTTTAAGTTTTCTATTATACCCCAAAAATCATTTTCATTTACGACAGAATGTACAGAACTACATTCTGAATTTGCTAAAGGTAAAATAACTGGACTTTTAATTCCTGGAAGATAAGATATTATTTTTTCTAGTTTTTCATTTGGAACGTTTAATAGAATATATTTATTATTTTTAGCTTTTTTTACCGCTCTAATTCGAAATAATAATTTTTCCATTATAATGTTTTGCGGAGATCCTAAATGTAAATGTGAAGCTAACACCGCTTCAGATTGAAGAACAGTTTCTACTTCTTTTAATCCGTTCATAAAAAGAGTGGATCCACTACTTACTAAATCACAGATACAATCGGCTAACCCTATTCCAGGAGCAATTTCTACGGCCCCAGATATTTCGTGAATTTCTGCATTTATATATCTTTTTTTGAAAAATTCTCTAACCAAAAAAGGATAACTTGTAGCAATACGTTTTCCATGCAAATCATTAATATTATTATAAACTAAAGATTTAGGAACGGCGATAGAAAGTCTACATTTTCCAAAACCCAAGGTTTCTTTTATTCTTATTCTTTTTCTTTTTTCTAAAAGAACATTTTTTCCTACAATTCCTATATCAGCTACTCCATCTTCTAAATATTGAGGTATGTCATCATCTCTAAGAAAAAGTATTTCCAGTGGAAAATTAAGTGCCGTTGTTTTTAACTTATCTATCCCAATATTCACTTCAATACTGCAATCTTTCAGTAATTTTATAGAATCTTCATAAAGACGCCCCGATTTTTGAATCGCTATTTTAAGTTTATCCATAATCCAATGCAGGAAAAAATAATAAAAGCTTACTCTTGTAAGCTTTTATTTTAGTTATAGTAAAAAAATTAATGCATTTTAATGCATCACGGCAAATATAATAACTATTTTGAATATTTTATAATTAACCTAATAACTTAATCTATTTTTTAAATAAAAATTTAAAATAATGAAAATTATCAGTTATAATATAAATGGAATACGATCTGGAATTAATAAAGGATTATCTGATTGGATTGCAATAAATAAGCCAGATGTTTTGTGTTTACAAGAAATAAAAGCTTTTCCAAAACAAATAAATACAAGTATTTTTGATAACTTAGGTTATAATCATTACTGGTTTCCTTCAAAAAGAAAAGGATATAGTGGCGTAGGGATTTTATGTAAAAAAAAACCTATTCATGTAGAATACGGAATAGGGTTAGATTCTATCGATAAAGAAGGAAGAGTATTACGTATAGACCTAAAAAACACATCAATAATTAGTCTTTATATTCCTTCAGGAAATAATATGATGAAAAGATTGAATTTTAAATTTTTTTTCATGAGAAATTTTTTTTTACACGTAAAAAAAATACAAAGTGAATTAAATAACCTCATCATTTGTGGAGATTATAATATTTGCCACCATGAAATAGATATTTATGACCCTATTCGAAATCAAAGAATTTCAGGTTTTTTACCAAAAGAAAGAAAGTGGATGACTTATTTTTTAAATTTAGGATTTATAGATAGTTTTAGGAATTTTGTTAAAGAAGCACATCATTACAGTTGGTGGAGTTATCGTTGTAACGCTAGGAAAAATAATAAAGGATGGAGAATCGATTACGCCATGGTTAGTGATTCCTTAAAAAAGGAAATAAAAAATGCTTACCTCATGCCAGAGGTTAAGTATTCCGATCATTGTCCTGTTGTGCTTGAAATTTTTAGTAAGTAAATAAATGACCTGACTGGGATTCGAACCCAGGACCCTTACATTAAAAGTGTAATGCTCTACCAGCTGAGCTACCAGGTCTTTTCTCACTATGAAATTAAGTTATTAATTTAAGCAAATATACTATAATTTTTATGTATTTATGAAAATCACTTTAATTGGATACATGGGGAGTGGAAAAACTACTATTGGAAAGATACTCTCTAAAAAGTTAAATTTGGATTTTTATGATTTAGATGCTCTTCTTGTTGAAAGTAAAAATGATTCTATTTGTAATTTTTTTAAAAAAAAAGGAGAACTTCTTTTTAGAAAAAGAGAACATTTTATGTTAAAAAAAATTTTGATAGAAAAAAATAAATATGTTTTTTCGGTTGGAGGAGGGGCTCCTTGTTTTTATAATAATATTTATTTATTAAACAAATATTCAAATACATTTTATTTAAAAACGGATAGTTATACTTTATTTAAAAGATTATTTTTAGAAAAAAAGACAAGACCTTTAATTTCACATTTATCGAAAAATGAATTGTTTAGATTTATTATAAAACATTTATCGAAAAGGGCATATTTTTATGAGAAATCTTTAGAAAAAATAAATATATGTGGAAAATCTAAAGAGGATATAGTTCAAGAAATCCTTAAATATATTAGCTGAAATTATCATGGAAAAAATATCATCTAATCATTTAAAAAAATATTTTTCGTTTAATTCTAAAAAAAAAGTATGTGTAGCTGTGAGCGGAGGGTTAGATAGTATGGTCCTTATCAATTTGTTACTTGATCTTCCTAAAATTGAATCAGAAGTAGCACATTGTAATTTTTCTTTAAGAGATCAAGAATCTAATAAAGATGAAATTTTTATTAGAAATTTTTGTTCCGAAAAAAATATAATATGTCATGTCAAAAAATTTGATACTTTAAATTTTTCTAAAAAACATAAGTTGTCTATACAAATGTCAGCAAGAAAACTTAGATATGATTGGTTTACAGAATTATTAGAAAATAATTCATATGAATACATAGTATTAGGACACCATTTTGATGATTCTATAGAAACTTTTTTCATGAATATTTTTAGAGGGACCGGTCTTAAGGGGTTGTTGGGAATTCCTAAAGAAAATAAAAAATTTATTCGTCCTCTTTCTGATTTTACTAAAGAAGAAATTCTTTATTATGCAAAAATAAAAAATATAAAATGGAGATATGATCGTAGCAATCTAGATATTAAATATTTAAGGAATAAAATTCGTTCAGTTTTATCTACATTTCATTCTTTTTCATTTTCTTTTCACAATGGATTAAAAAAAACTATAAACCATCTTCATGATGAAAATTTTTTAATAGAAAATAAAATAGAAGAAGTTCGTCAAGAAATTACAATAGAAAAAAAAGATTATCCATTTTTTTGGAAAATAGAATGTAAAAAAATAAAAAAATTACAACCTTTGTCTTTTTATTTGTTTAAATTATTTTCTCCATATGGATTTAATGATATCCATAGTATGAAATATCTTATTGACGCACAATCTGGGAAACAACTTATATCCAAAATTTATCGTATTATTAAAAGCAGAAATAATTGGATTTTAGTTTCTCATCAATTATTATCAGAAAATAAAAATAAGACTTATATGATTCCGAATCTAAAAATTATTAATAAAAAGTTCTTACCTATCGATATAAATTTTTTTTACGATCCAGAAAAAAAAAGTAGGAAAGATATGTTTCTTATGGACTTTGAAAAAATCCAATTTCCGTTATTATTAAGAACATGGAGAAAAGGAGACTTTTTTTATCCCTTGAAAATGAACGGGAAAAAAAAATTAAGCAAATATTACAAGGAAAAAAAATTTTCTCTTTTAGAAAAAGAGCATACATGGTTATTAATTAATGGAAATGGATATATTATTTTAATTATAGGAAATCGCTTAGATGATAGATTCAAGGTTACGGAAAATACAAAAAAAATATTAGGAGTAAAAATATAATTGAGTTATTATCTGTTTATTTTACAATTTCAATTTAGTATTTTTTAATTTTGAAAAGAATTAGTTGTTCTATTTATTTATGAAAGTACACAATTTCAATGCAGGCCCTTCTGTTTTACCGGAAGAAGTTGTTAGAAAATCAGCTCAATCTGTAATTAATTTTAATGGTACCGGATTATCTTTACTTGAGATTTCTCATAGAAGTACAGATTTTTTAGAAATAATCGAAAAAGCTACTCTTTTAGTAAAACGTGTTATGAATTTAAATGATGATTATGCTATTTTATTTCTTCAAGGAGGTGCAACATTACAATTTTCAATGGTTCCATTTAATTTAATGAACCAAAAGGCCGCTTATTTAGATACAGGATTTTGGGCCCATAACGCTATTAAGGAAGCTAAAAAGTTTGGAGAAGTAAAAATTTTATTTTCTGGTAAAAATAAAAATTATACATATATATCAAAAAATTATCATGTACCATGTGAAACGGATTATTTTCATTGTACATCTAACAATACAATAGTTGGATCACAAATGAAAATGTTTCCTAAAACATCTATTCCAATAGTTTGTGATATGTCTTCAGATATTTTTAGCAGAAAATTAGATTTTTGTCAATTCAGTTTAATCTACGCTTCTGCACAAAAAAATGTTAGTTCATCAGGAATGACTATTGTGATTCTGAAAAAAGATATTTTAGGAAAATTCAGAAAAGATATTCCTTCTTATATGGATTATAAAATTCATATACAAAATAATAGCATTTTAAATACTCCAAATGTATTCTCTATTTATACTTCTATGTTAACATTGGAATGGATAGAGAATCAAGGTGGTCTTTCTATTTTAGAAAAAAAAAATCAGTATAAAGCTAAATTATTATATGATGAAATAGATCAAAATAATTTATTTGAAAATAAAATACATAAAGAAAATCGCTCTAATATGAATGTTTCCTTTTTCTTAAAAAAAAAGAATTTAGAAAAAGAATTTAATAAAATGTGGAAAAAAGAAAATATTGTAGGACTAGATGGTCATAGATATTTAGGTGGATATCGTGCTAGCATCTATAATGCGCTTTCATTAGAAAGCGTTCGATTTCTTATTGAAATTATGAAAGAGTTTGAAAGAAAATTTTCGTAATGAATCGCATTATAGATGATCAATTTCTTAGTATAAAAAAAATGATTCCACAAAATGTAAAAATTTTGGCAGTCTCTAAAAATCAAAATACTTTTTATATAGAAAAATTGTATAAAATAGGGCATAGAGATTTTGGCGAAAATTATATTCAAGAAATGGTGAAAAAATATAAAAAATTGCCCAAAGATATTCGATGGCATATGATTGGAAGAATACAAAGTAATAAATTAAAACATATAATCCCTTTTATTTATTTAATTCATAGTGTTCAAAATATAAAACAAATTAGGATAATAAATAAAATAGCCTCTAAATATCATAAAATTATACACTGTCTTTTACAAATAAAAATTTGTAATGAAAAAAATAAATCAGGAATTACTGATCAAGAAGCTTCAAAAATATTAGAGGATGAAACTTATAAAAAAATGAAAAATGTCAAAATAATAGGGATAATGGGAATAGCCTCTTTTCAAGAAGAAAAAAAAATCCATAATGAATTTTCATATTTACATGAATTATATAATAAATATAAAAATAAATATGGACATTATATCCTTTCTATGGGAATGAGCAGAGATTATAATATAGCTATAAAATATGGAAGCACGATAGTTCGATTAGGGACTTTAATTTTTGGTGATCGAAAAAAAATTATCTAATAGATTTTATGTATTTTCTTATACTTTCTACCAATTTATTTTTATCTAACGATTGAATAAAAGAACTTCCAATAATTCCTCCATTAGCATATTGACATGATAAATTAAAAGTTTTTTTATCTTTTATCCCGAAACCAATCAATTTTGGAATGTTGTTAGAAAATTTTTTGACATGTTTAAAAAATGAGATTTGTTCTTCTCCAAAAGTATTGACGCCACCTGTAGTAGAATTAGAAGAAACTATATATAAAAATCCATCACTTATTTTACTTAACAGAGATATTCTGGATGAATTAGTTTTTGGAGTGATTAAAAATATCATAGATAATAAATATTCTTTAAATATATTTTGATATTTATGTAAAAAAATCTCTACCGGGAGATCCGGTAAAATTAATCCGGAAACACCTGACTCTTTACATCTTTTTAAAAATTTTTCTTTTCCAAATTTATAAAATTGATTGTAATACCCCATAAGAATAATAGGAATTTTTATTTTTCCTTTCAATTCTTCTATTTGATCAAATAATAAGGAGATGTTCATTCCATTTTTCAACGAAGTTTTGTTACTTTTTTGAATAATCATTCCGTCTGACAAAGGATCAGAATAGGGAATTCCTATCTCAACTAAATCTACAGGAAGGTCTTGCAAAACTTCTATTATTTTCCCTGTGCTATTTAAATAAGGAAACCCTGCCGTAAAATAAATACATAATATATCTTTATTTTTATTTCTAAATAAATTATGAATTTGATTCATCATTTGAGAATTTAACAAAAAATTTATCGTAAATATTAATATCTTTATCTCCTCTTCCAGACAAAGTTACAATTACTATATCCTCTTTTTTAAGAGAAATTTTTTTTAGTGCAGCTAATGCATGAGCACTTTCTAAAGCAGGAATAATTCCTTCTGATCGGATTAATTCATATCCCGCTTGTAAAGCTTCTTTGTCTGTAGAATGTAAAAAATTTACACGTTTTTTTACGAAAAGATTAGCAAACATGGGGCCAATACCTGGATAATCTAACCCTGGAGAGATAGAATAAGCGGGAAGGACTTGACCGTCTTGATCCTGTAAAATCAATGTCATACTTCCATGTAATATACCTTTAGATCCACAATGAATAGACGCAGCTGTCTTTCTTGTTGTAATGCCTAGTCCAGAAGCTTCTACCGCCACAAGATTAACATAATTATCATCCAAAAAATGATAAAAAGAACCAGCCGCATTGCTCCCTCCTCCTATGCAAGCCACTACATAATTAGGAGAAGAGACCCCTTCTATTTCTTTTAATTGTATTTTAACTTCTTCGCTTATAATAGATTGAATATCTGCAACCATTTGAGGATAAGGATGAGGCCCCACCGTAGAACCAATTAAATAATAACTTTCTGGATGATTAATCCAATAACGAATTGCTTCATTAACAGCATCTTTAAGTGTTTTATCTCCACTCAAAACCGGAATTACCTCGGCCCCTAGAGATTTCATTCTGATAACATTACTATGTTGACGTTGCATATCTATTTCTCCCATAAAAATTACACATTTTAAATGCATTAGTGTACAAATAGTAGCTGTTGCAACTCCATGTTGTCCAGCACCTGTTTCTGCAACAATTTTTTTTTTCCCTAATTTTTTTGCGAGTAAAGCTTGACCTATAGCATTATTAATTTTATGCGATCCTGTATGATTAAGGTCTTCTCTCTTAAGATAAATTTTAGCATGATATTGATTTGAATATTTTTTGCAAAAAAATAAAGGAGTAGGTCTTCCTACATAATTTTTTAGTAAATCTTTATATGTTTTTTGATATTCATAACTTGTAATAAGTTTTTTATATTTGTATTGTAATTCTGTTATATTATAATGTAACATTTCAGGGATAAAAGCCCCTCCAAACTCTCCATAATATCCATTTTCATCAACAAAATATTTCATAATTTTCTTATTTTTTTTATGAACGCATTTAATTTCATATCATCTTTTTTTCCTGGAAAAATTTCAAATTTACTATTAATATCGATTGCAAACATTTTCGGATGAAAAAAATTTTTGATTTTATCAACATCTTGTATTCCAATCCCTCCACTTAAAAAAAAAGGAATTTGAAAAGTGTATTCATAAAGTTTTTTCCAACAAAATTTTTGCCCACTACCTCCATAATAAATTGTATTATTATCAAATAAAAAATAAGTGCAAAAAGGAACATAATTCACAATTTTTTTAAAAGAAAAAGAATCATCGATTCTAAAGCATTTAATTAATTTTAATCCTTTTTTGAATAATTTTTCACAATAAAAAGGGCTTTCTGTTCCATGCAATTGAATAAAATCTAGTTTATTTTTTGTTTTTATTTTCAATATATTTTCTTCTGACTCGTTTACAAAAACACCTATTTTCAATATTCCTTTTTTTATTTTTGGAATAATAAAATTAAAACCTACAAATCTAGGGGAATTAGGATAAAATATAAAACCTAAAAAATCAGGTAATAAATCAGAAATTTTTTGTACATTAAATTTCATTCCGCATATTTTTACTTTTAATAATTGGGATTTCATATTTATTCTATATTCAGTCTTTTCGATAAGGATTTTATAAAATTCTTGCAAATTTTTCCAGGATCCTTTTTTTTCATAAAATGTTCTCCAATTAAAAAGCCTTTAAATCCTTGTTTTTTTAACTTTAAGATATGATTTACATCAGCAATTCCACTTTCTGCAATTTTTATATAACTATTAGGAATTTTTGAAGATAATCTTAAACAATTATTATAATCCACAATAAAAGTTTGTAAATCACGATTATTAATTCCTACAATATCCAAGTTGTCTGTTATTTTGTTTATTTCATATTCATTATGAATTTCAATAATAACTTCTAGATCAATATCTTTTGCCAATTTAGAAAAATTGGCTATTTGGTTTTTAGAAAGTATTCCAGCAATTAATAAAATAACATCAGCTCCCACAGATTTAGATTCTATAATTTGATATTCATCAATAATAAAATCTTTTCTTAAGATAGGAACAGAAACTATAGAACGTGATTTTTCTAAATTTTCATTTTTACCGGAAAAAAAATGTTGATCTGTAAGAATAGATATTCCACTAACCCCTGCAGATTCATAATCTTTAACCACTTTTTCTACTGATATTGTTTTATTAATAATTCCTTTAGAAGGAGACTTACATTTAAATTCAGCAATAATACCAGTATGGTTTTTTTTTATATTTTTTACGAGAGAAAAAGTTTTTCTTTCAAAGAAAGAACTTTTTTCCAACTTTTTTATAGGGCGTATAATTTTGTTTTTATATATCTCTTTTTGTTTGACAGATACAATTTTTTCAAGAATACTCATAAGCTTAATAATTTTTTTAGAATATTCTTTGCTTTTCCACTTTTTAATGAATGCTTTGCTTTATCATAATTGTTTTCAAGACTATCTTGATTTAATAAACTTAATGCAAACGTAGCATTTGTTAGAACGACTTCATTTTGAGCTAAAGTCCCTTCTCCAGATAAAACACTAATAAATATACGAATATTTTCTTCTGTATTTTTACCTCCTTTCAATTCAGTGGGGTTTACTTTAATCTTTTTATTTCCTATTTCTAATTCTTTTATGGAGTAAAATCGTTCCCCTTTTGGGGTGTAACATTTTACATCACTAGTAAGTGTGATTTCATCATAACCATCTAAACTGTGAATAATAGCATAATTATTTTTCGTATTTTGATACATATAATGATATATTCTTGCTAATTCTAAGTTATTGACTCCTAACAATTGATTTCTTGGTTTTCCTGGATTTAATAATGGACCAAGTATATTAAAAATAGTTTTAACTCCTAGTTCCTTTCTTACCCCAGATATTCTATTCAATACAGGATGAAATGTAGGAGCATGTAAATAACAAATTCCTACTTTATCCAATTGATTTTTCAAATTTTCTTCTTTGTTAGTAAAATGATACCCTAATCCTTTTAAGATGTTTGAAGACCCTGTGATAGAAGAAGAACTAAAACTTCCATGTTTGATTACTTTTTCTCCTGTTCCTGCTACTACAAAACATGCTAAAGTAGAGATATTAAAAGTATTTTTTCCATCTCCGCCTGTTCCTACAATATCGACAGCATTAAATTCTGTAAGGTTTACTTTTATAGATAGCTCCATGATAGCTTGTCTAAAACCGACAATCTCTTCTAAAGTGGGTGGTCTCATATTATATATAGTGGCTATCGCTACTATTTGTGTTTGATTAATTCTACCTTTTGATAATTCTATAAAAAGATTTTTCGCTTCTTGTTTTGTTAATGTTTTTTCTAAAAAAAGATTTTTTAATATTTTATTATTCATAATAAATTTAAATTCAGCCAATTATCTATTATTTTTTCCCCATATGGAGTTAAAATAGATTCTGGATGAAATTGTACTCCACACACATCATAAAATTTGTGACGTAAAGCCATAATTTCCCCTTTTTTTCCAATAGCTGTTATCTGAAGTTCTTCAGGAAAATTATGTGGAGATATAATCCAAGAATGATAACGTCCGACTTTAATCTCTTTAGGTAATTTTTGAAATAAAATCTCTTGTGTATCTACAATTTTAATTAAACTAGATATTCCATGATAAACCTCTTTTGTATTCAGAAGAGTAGCTCCAAACACTTCTCCTATTGCTTGTTGACCTAAACAAACTCCGAAAATACTTTTTGTAGAAGCAAAAGCTTTTACTAAAGGTTTTAAAATATGTGCTTCATCAGGTATTCCAGGTCCTGGAGAAAGAATAATTTTATTATATTTTTCTATATCCGATAGTTTAATTTCGTTA
Source organism: Blattabacterium cuenoti (assembly GCF_014251635.1). Lineage (NCBI taxonomy): Bacteria > Pseudomonadati > Bacteroidota > Flavobacteriia > Flavobacteriales > Blattabacteriaceae > Blattabacterium > Blattabacterium cuenoti. The sequence goes on from NZ_CP059194.1 coordinate 234,848, forward strand.
TTTCTAGATACTTGTATCGGATTTGTTGTTAATTTTTTTACAGCATGTACAAGATTATAAGTAAAAGAGTCATAATTATCCAAAATCAGTATTTTATTCATAATACTTCATATATTTTTAGCTAATTCTATAGCTTTAAATAAGGCCATAAGTTTGTTATTTACCTCTTCTAACTCTTTTTCTACTTTAGAGTCAGAAACAATCCCTGCGCCAGCTTGAAAAAATAGAGTATTATTTTTACTCACAAAAGAACGAATGACTATGGCCGTATTAATACAAGAATTATTTAATCCAAAAAAACCAATTGCCCCTCCATATATTCCTCTATGTTGATTTTCAATTTTATCAATTAATTCCATCGCCTTATATTTAGGGGCTCCAGAAAGAGTTCCTGCAGGAAAAGTGTCTCCAAATACTTTTATAATTGAGATATTATTATCTATCTTACCAGATACTTTAGACACCATGTGTAATACATGAGAAAAAATTTGTATTTCTTTGAATTTTTCTACTTTAACATTAGAAGAATTTTTACTGAGATCGTTTCTTGCTAAATCTACTAACATGACATGTTCGGCATTTTCTTTTGGATTACTTGAAAGATTTTCGGATAGATTTTTATCTTTATCTTCATCTCCTGATCTCCGTATTGTTCCTGCTATTGGATTAATATAAGCTATTTGGTTATGAATAATGAGTTGAGATTCTGGAGAAGAACCAAATAATTTATAATTTCCATAATCAAAATAAAAAAGATATGGGGAAGGGTTTATAAATCTTAAAGCACGGTATACATTAAACTCATCTCCTTTAAATTTCTGTTGAAATTGACGAGATAATACAATTTGAAAAACATCTCCACGTAAACAAGCTTTTACTCCTAAAGATACCATTTTTTTGTATTCTATATCTGTTACATTTGAATAACGACTTCCAATAGATTTAAATGGAAAAGATGAAAAATTTTTCTTTTTTATTAATTCTATCAATTGATTCATGAAAGTTTTTTTTTCAATATCATAAAACTGATGTTCAATTACATATATCTCATGATGAAAATGATGAAACACAATTAAGTTTCGATAAAAACCAAGTCGTATTTTAGGAATATTATATATTTTATTAATTGGGGCATGAAATTGAATATTTTCAAAATATTGAATACTGTCATAAGACATGTAACCGTATAATCCTGAATAAAAATAAGTTATACTTTCGTTTTCAAATTTTTGAAAAAAATCCTCAATTAAAATTTGTATATCCAATTTATCATTTATAAAAATGTCTTTATGAACACAATTAGGATATGATATTCGCAGTACATTTTGATCTAAAATAAGTTCAGAAATAGGATCAATACAAAGAATAGAAGAATTATTTTTGGAAATTTGGTAATCAGAATATTCTAATAATAATGTATTAGGAAAAATATCTCTTAGTTTTAAATATAATTCTATTGGTGTAGCACTATCAGCCAAAATTTTTTTCTGAATAGTTCTAAAATTAAATTTAAACATGGCTTATGGTATTTTGACTATGATATGATAAAAAGACTGTCATAAAGAAAAAAACAAGTCTTTAAAATATTGTTGACACAATACTAATTGAAGAATACCATTTTCATTAGAAATGACATTTACATCATGCAAATGTAAATAAATTTTTTCTATTTTTAGATATTAATTATAAATAGTGCAATTTATAATTCGATTATATGAAAATATTTATTTTTACTTGCTTCCTTTTTGTATATCATAATATGGAAGAAAAAATGATAAAAATGCACATTAATGAAAAAAAAACCGAAACAGAAAATATTGAATTTTATCATCCGACTTATCAGGATTACAAATTTTGGACAGAAGAAAAAAATCTAAAAAAAATTTTTTTAGAAAAGCCTTTTTCTATAAAAAAATATTATTCTCATAATTTCTTTAAATATGACAATATCGGGTTTTTTTTCAGTAATGAAAAAGATTTATTTATTCCTAGATACGAAAAATTAATGAAAGAAAATTTTAATGCAAATATGCCTAAAAAAATGTTTTTTTTTAAGGATCCTTTTTTTTATCGTGAAAAAATTAAATATTTTGATGTAAAAACTCCTTTTTCTGAAATTTTTTACATAAGTGATTTTTTAAAAAAAGAAAAAACATTAGGCGGTTTTTTTTCTCAAAATTTTGATGAAAAAAGTAATTATTCCGTAGAATATAGAAATTTTCATTTAGAAAATGAGCTTGATTTAAAAAAAAGTAAAGATTTATTATTAACCACCTTTAATTATCAAAATCAAAATGATTATAATTATAAATTGTGGGGACATTATATTTATCAAAAATTTGATACGAAAGAAAAAGAAGAAATCCCAAAATGGGATATTAGAAATTATAAAAATGTTTTTTTTTATCATAAAAAATTAATTCATACTAGATTTTATATAAGTCTTCTTCAAAAAATTTCTTATATAAAAGAAAAAAACAGATCATTATTTTTAAAAACTTATATGGAATACGAAAAATATTCCAACGATCATTCATTTATAGATTTTAAAGGAAAAAAAATCAATCATTCTTACTTAAGAAATGGTTTATTTTTAATTTTTAATCGAAAAAAAATCAGCGTAGAAATGGGGGGTATTTTTGATAAAATATATTATCAATTATTTAATGATAGTATTAGTAAAAATAAAGATATCAATAATTTGTCCATACAAACCAAAATCTATTATCCTATTAATAATGTTGTTGAATTTTATTCAAACGGAAAATGGGTTATAGAAAATTATAATATTAAAAAGTCCTATTTGAAGGGGGATATTATGTTAAATGCGTTTTTATTTTCAAAATTTTGGTTGCTAACTCAATTGAGTCTAGATGAAAATGATAATATAATCTACAATAATTTTATTCCTATTCATGTTTTAAGAAAAAATCAAGATAGTTATAATAAGAATATATTTTTTTTTGATAGAGAAAAAACAATGAATTTTTCCTTAAGTTCTTACGAAAAAAAATATTGTGTTTCTTTTTATATATCTAAATTGAATCATTCTTTTCAAGATCAAGATCAAGAAGAAGAAATGAAGAAATTTTTATATCGTAAACATATTCAATTATATGGATTTAAAATCAAAACGACATATGATATATGGAAATTTCAATTAAATAACATTTTATTATATCAACAATATGATGCTGATCCATTAGTTTTTTCTATCCCAAATTTTTTATTGAGAAGTACAATATTTTATAAAAATAATTACTTTCATAAAGCTTTATTTATCCAAACAGGGCTTTCTTTTCATTATTTTAGTAAATTCTATCATCAAAAAGCATCTTATCCTTTTAATTTTCAAACTTTTTCTTTAGATGAAAAATATGTTCCTAATAAAATTATTGGAGGAATTCCTTTTGTGGATTATTTTTTTAATTTTAAAATATATAGAACTATATTTTATTTTGGTATCCAAAATATAAATATAGGATTTTATGATGTTTATAATTCTCATAATAATAAACTATTTATTAAAACAGGTTTTTCGTGGAATCTTTTTACTTAATGAAAAACTATAAAAAAAAATGTAATTTTATTTGTCAAAAGTTAATAAAAATGAAAAAATTTTTTTATTTTGTATTATTCTTTTTGATGTCATTATTTTCTTTTTCACAAGAAAATAAGAAAGAAAAAGTAACAGAGAATGTGATTGAATATATTAAAAAATATGCTGTTTTTGCGATTGAAGAAATGGAAAAATTTGGAATTCCAGCAAGTATTAAATTGGGTCAAGGGATTTTGGAATCTTCTAGTGGAAAAAGTTCTTTATCCAAAGCGACAAATAATCATTTTGGAATTAAATGTGGAAAAAATTGGATAGGAGATGTTTATTATCATGATGACGATCTTCCTAAAGAATGTTTTAGAAAATATAATTCCGTGCAAGAATCTTTTCATGATCACTCTAAATTTTTACAGCAACCACGTTATTATAAATTGTTTTTTCTTAAAAAAAATGATTATCAAGCTTGGGCTACGGAACTAAAAAAAGCAGGTTACGCGACATCTTTAAATTATGCAAATTTGTTAATTGATCAAATTGAAAAATATTGTTTATGGAAGTTTGATCAAAACACTACTTCTAGTATAGAAAAAAGAATCGATCAATATTTGAATTATATAAAAAATAAAAATCAAGATTCGTTTTTCAAAATTCTTAGTAAAAAGCTCCGTTTTTTTATAAATTTTTTATCATTCAAAAAAATTGAATAGTGTGAAAATAAATCATTCTTCGAATTATAAAATTTATTGAATATATGAATCCTAATAATTTAAGGTATAGTAAAAATCATGAATGGATAGGTATGCTAAATGAAAAAAATCAAACTTATGTAGGGATAACTCATTTTGCTCAAAATGAGTTAGGAGACATTGTTTATTTAGACATAGAAGATTCCATTATAGGAAAAAAAGTAAAAGCAGAAAATTCATTTGGAACAATAGAAGCGGTAAAAACTGTTTCAGATTTATTCATGCCAGTTTCGGGTTATATTCTTGAAATTAATAATAAATTATCTTCACAACCAGAACTAATTAATAAAAGTTCTTATAGTGAAGGGTGGATTATTCGAATAGAAATTATAGACATCAAAGAATATGATAAATTAATGTCTTCAAAAGAATACCAAAAATATATACAGGAACAGGAATCTAATTAATCATGAAATTATTGAAAGAATATGAAAGAACAAAATATTTTTGATTTTCTTGATGATAAAAAAATTTCAGATAAAATAATTGATTTTAACCATAAAAATATTACTAAAGTTCGTTTTTTAATTCCTTCTATTCATTGTAATTCTTGTGTTTTCATTTTAGAAAGATTACCCAAGCTACATAAAAATATTTTTGATTCTACTATTGATTTTTACAGTAAACAAATTTGGATTACATTCAATAATATTGAACTTAAACTGAGTGATATAGCTAAATTACTTGATAGTATGGGATATAGACCTTCGATTAATTTTGAATCGATAGAAAATAAAAAAAATAATACGAATTTATTAAGTCGAAAATTAATAGGAAAACTAGCTATTTCTTTTTTTTGTTTTGGCAATATTATGCTTTTAGCTATACCGGAATATGTTGGTGCTCAAGAAGATATATGGTTTATGGAAAATCGTAATTTTTTTCGTTATTTAATGGTAATCTTATCTTTACCTGTAGTCATATTTTCTTTTACTGATCATATTAAATATGCTATATTAGGATTGAAAAAACATGTTTTGAATATCAATGTTCCAATTTCTATTGGAATATTGGTTCTTTTTTTATGGAGTTGTTATGAGGTTTTTTTTGATTTAGGTTCTGGTTATTTTGATAGTCTTTCTAGTTTTTCATTATTTCTACTTATAAGTAAAATATTTCAAATACATACTCATAATAAAATTTTATCTTTTGATAAAAATTACAAATCTTTTTACCCAGTTTTAATAACAAAAATACATAGAGATGAAAAAAATGAAAAAGAAGAAAAAATTTTGCTTTCTTGCTTGAAAGAAGGTGATCATATTTTAATCAGAAATGAGGAAATTGTTCCTGCTGATTCTGTATTAATAAAAGGAAATGCTGTATTAGATAACAGTTTTATTACAGGAGAATCCTATTTAATTCCTAAAAAAATAGGAGAACGAATCTATGCTGGTTCTAAACAAAAAGGAGAAGCTATTATTATAAAAGTGATCAAAAATGTAGATCATAGTTATTTAAGTTTATTATGGAATAAGAATAAATTTAACCAGTTTCGTAGTAAAAAATTATTTGACTTGAATTCAATATCAACTAGATTTAGTCAATATTTTACTCCTATTATTTTGATAATTTCAATCATAACTGGAATATACTGGTCTTTTAGTAATGACGTTACAAAAATTTTTCAAACAGTTTTTTCCGTTTTGATTATTACTTGTCCTTGCGCTTTAGTTCTTTCTGCTCCATTAATTTTTGGAAATATTATACGTTTTTTTTCTAAAAAGGGTTTTTATGTGAAAGATATTTTCACAATGGAAAGAATGTCTTCAGCTAAAACTTTAATTTTTGACAAAACTGGAACTATAACTGATCCCAATAAAGAAAAAATATCTTTTGTAGGAAAGATGAAATATGAAGAAAAAAAAATTGTAGCTTCTTTATTAAAAAATTCAATTCATCCTTTAAGTAAAAAAATATTATCAGAATTAACTATAAAAGATTTTTATCTTATAAAAAATTTTAGGGAGATCATAGGGAAAGGATTAGAAGGAATCATAAAAGATATACCGGTAAAAATTGGTTCTTCAAAATATTTAGGGATTACAAAGAAAATAATTAATGAAAATAAAGAGAGTCAAACAACAGTTTTTATTTCTATAAATAATAAATTCGTAGGTTATTTTTTATTTAGAAATTGTTATCGTGAGGGAATAGAAAAAATGTTTCAAGATTTAAAAGAATATAAAATTATTATCCTTTCTGGAGATCATAATGATTTAGAAAAAAAATATTTACAGTCGATTTTACCAAAATCAAGTCAAGTTTTTTTTAGTCAAAGTCCAGAAGATAAACTGAATTATGTTAAAAAATTACAAAAAAATGGAGAAGAGATTATGATGTTTGGAGATGGAATTAATGATTGCGCTGCGTTAAATCAAAGTGAAGTAGGAATTTCTGTATCCGAAAACCCAACTAGTTTTTTTCCAAATTGTGATGCTTTTATGCAATCTAATTGTTTGAATAAAATTTTTTTATTTTTGAAGATATCTAAAGTCTCTGCAAAATTAGTATTTTGTAATTTTATGATCAGTTTATTTTATAATAGTGTAGGAATCTTATTTGCAATTACCGGGAATTTAAGACCTTTTATCGCGGCTATTTTGATGCCTTTAAGTTCTCTTTCTGTTATTTTTTTTTCTATTCTATCTACTTGGATCATTTCACGTAAATTTTAGTTGATTATGTTTATGGATATATTAATTATTATGATATTATCTAGTATTTCTTTGGGAGCATTTTTTCTCATATTTTTTTTAATTGGTCTTTATTCTGGACAATTTGATGATTATGAATCTCCTAGTGTTAGAATTTTAATTGATGATGATTTTGAAAAAAATTAAATTTTCTGATGAAATTAAAAACATATTATTATAATAACAGTATTGTAAAAGCTTTTTTATATGCTACGATATTCTGGGCTATGATTGGATTTTTAGCTGGACTATTTATAGCCTTATTATTATTTATTCCTGAAATTCCTGAATTTATTTTTGGTAATAAATTGAAGGATACTCAAGGGGTCATGGGGTTTGGTAGATGGAGAATGTTACATACAAGTACTGCTATTTTTGCTTTTGTAGGAAATATTATTTTTACAGGTTATTATTATGCTTTACAACGTTTATTAAAAACGAGGATTTTTAGTGATATTCTCAGTTGGATTCATTTTTGGGGATGGCAAATATTTATTATCTCAACTTGGATTACTTTCTTATTAGGAATTAATACAAGTAAAGAATACGCTGAACATGAATGGCCTATAGATATAGGAGTATTGTTTATCTGGATTATTTACGGAATAAATATGATTGGAAGCATTCTGAAAAGAAAAATTCAGCATTTGTATGTTAGCGTTTGGTTTTTATTAGGAACATGGGTTGCTGTAGGGATGTTACATGTATTTAATAATCTTGAATTACCTATATCTCTTTTATCTTTTAAAAGTTACTCTATATATGCTGGAGTACAAGATGCATTAATGCAATGGTGGTATGGACACAACGCAGTGGCATTTATTTTAACCACACCTATACTGGGTTTAATGTATTATTTTGTTCCAAAAGCATCTAATCAACCTATTTTTTCTTATAAACTTTCTATTATACATTTTTGGTCATTAATATTTATATATATTTGGGCAGGACCTCATCATTTAATGTATACATCACTTCCTAATTGGGCTCAAATGTTGGGGACAATTTTCTCAATTATGTTAATTGCTCCTTCTTGGGGGGGGATGTTAAATGGATTGCTTACTTTAAGAGGAGCTTGGAATCAAATGAATAAAAATCCTATTTTAAAATTTTTTGTGGTTGGAATTACTTGTTATGGAATGGCGACCTTTGAAGGTCCTATGTTAGCGACTAAAACTCTAAATTCTATAGGTCATTTTACAGATTGGGTTATAGCTCATGTTCATTTAGGTACTTTGGGGTGGAATGGTTTTATGGCTTTTGGAATTATATATTGGTTAACTCAAAAAATATGGAATACAAAGTTATATTCTATACTATTGGCTAATATTCATTTTTGGATGGGTGTTTTAGGTATTATTTTATATATTTTTCCTATGTATTTTGGATCTGTTTTACAATCTATTATGTGGAAAAAGTTTAACCCTGATGGAACTTTAGCTTATAAAAATTTTTTAGATTCTGTTTTATCTATTATTCCATTTTATAAAATGAGATTTGTAGGTGGATTTATTTACTTTTTTGGCTTTATTTTAATGATTTATAATATTTTTAAAACAATAAAACAAGGTAATTCATTAGATAATGAGGAATTTAAATGTGATCCATTTTATGATAGTTATAATAATAACAAAGATAAAGTAGAAACATTCCATAGTTGGTTAGAAAAAAAACCAATACAATTGGCTATTTTTTCTTTTATAGCAGTAGCTATTGGAGGTTTAATAGAAATCATCCCTACTTTAGTAATTAAATCTAATGTTCCTACAATTCATAATGTTAAACCTTACAAAGCCCTAGAATTAGAAGGGAGAGATCTATTTGTGAGAGAAGGATGTAATGCTTGTCATAGTGCACAAGTTCGTCCATTTAGAGATGAAGTCGTCCGTTATGGAGAGTATTCTAAAGCTGGAGAATTTGTATATGACCATCCATTCCTTTGGGGATCCAAACGAACAGGTCCAGATTTAGCTAGAGAAGGAGGGAAAAACCCTAATTCCTGGCATTTTAATCACATGTATAACCCTCGTTCTACTTCTCCTGGATCTATTATGCCAAGATATCCTTGGTTAATTTATAATAAATTGGACAGATCTAATACAGAAAAAAAAATGAGAGCTATGGTAAAATTAGGAGTTCCATATACTTTTGAATATATAAAAAAAGCAAACCAAGATATGGATCATCAAGCAAGTCAGATTGTACATGATATTTATCAAGAATATCCAAGTTTAAAAAAAGAAATAGATCAACAAAGAAAAATAGAAAAAGAAAAATTCATTCCATTGAAAGAAAGAGAAATTATAGCTCTTATTGCTTATTTACAAAGATTAGGGACAGATATTAAATCTTAACAGATATAAAAAAATGATAAGTTTTTTTAAACAATATTTTACAGGAGAAAAAAATATAGGTATTTTTCAATCTATCATGTTAATTTTATTTTCATTGGCGTTTTTTTTTGTAATATTTTTTGTTTTTTCAAAATCTAAGGAATATTATTATAAAATAAGTTTAATTCCCTTAGAACTAGAAAAAGAAAAAAAAAAGGATAGGTTATGAGATCTAAAATCTCTTCTTTTATTATGATACCTTCTTTTTTATCTGTTATAATATTCATGCTTTATGTGTTTTTTATAAGTTATAATCACATATCTTATTTAGTACATCCTATTACTATATTTTTTTTTATTATAATTACGGTATTGTTGTGTATTTTGGAATCTATTAATAATTTGATTTTTAGGATACAATTACGATTTCTTTCAGAAAAAGAAAGGAAAAAAATTTTTGAAGAAAATGAAGGAAATTATTTTTATAGGCTTTACAGATTCATATTTTACGATTATAAAAAAATCAATCATGATGAAGTTAAAAAAATAGATCATGGATTTGACGGAATTATAGAACTAGATAATCAATTGCCTATATGGTGGGTTCATCTTTTTTATCTTACAATTGCTTTTTCCGCGATTTATTTTTTTTCTTATTTATTAATAGATTATTCTAATCCTTATAAGGAATATGATATAGCTTATAAAAATCAATTAAAAAATATTGAAATTTTTGAAAAAAATACCCCACAGGTAACTATAGAGAATGCACGTTTTAAAGAAAATTTAATCAATAGTGGAAAAGTTCTTTTCGAGGAAAATTGTGCAACTTGCCATCAATCGGATGGTAGTGGGAATATCGGTCCTAATTTAACAGATGATTATTGGATCAATGCAAAAAATAAAGATTTATTTAAAAACATATTTTATTTAATATGGAATGGAAGCGATAATAATCCAACTATGCGTGCTTTTGGTCAATCAGGAGAAATTAAAGGAAATGATATTGAAAAAATATCTAGTTATGTTTATTTTATCAATCAAAAATCTAATAAACCTTTAATAAGTAAGGCTCCTCAAGGTATAAGAAGAAGCGAATGGGGTAAGATATAAATAAGTCATCCATTAATTTCCCTATTTTATTTGCAAAAAAATTTAAAGTTTTAATTATGAAAATTAAATTCAATTGGGATACTGGAATCGTGTTATCTTTAGTTGTTTTTATAATCTTTATTATTTACATTGCTTTCTTTTTTCCACATGTAGGAAGTCAACTTGTATCAGATAGATATTATGAAGAAGAAATGAAATATCAAGAAATTATAAATGAGAAAAAAAATGTATTAGAACTTCCTATAAAAATAAAAGTTTTTATTTCCTATTCTGGAATTGAGATAATATTCCCTCCTGTTGAAAATGACATTCGTGGTTTTTTCACTTTATTTAGATCTTCTTCCAAAGATTTAGATTTTACGCAATCTTTCAAAATATTGAAATCTTCCAAAAAAACATTGTTGATTCCAAAAAAAATTTTAAAAAAAGGATACTATAAACTTATAATCAGATGGAAAACAGATAAAAAATATTTTTTTGAAAAAGATATTTTTTGGAATCAATATGGATAAAAAAATATTTTAAACATAATGACATAATGAGAAAAAACATAAGTAATTTTCGTGAAGAATCTTTAAATTACCATAGTCAGTTTCCTTCTGGAAAAATACAAATTACCCCTACGAAAAAATATAGCAGTCAAAGAGATTTATCTCTTGCTTATTCTCCAGGAGTAGCTGAACCTTGTAAGGAAATTGCTCGTTCTTCTATAGAAGTATATAAATACACATCTAAAGGAAATCTTGTCGCCGTGATTACTAATGGATCTGCAGTTTTGGGTCTAGGTGATATTGGAGCGTTAGCTTCTAAACCAGTAATGGAAGGAAAAGCTCTTTTATTCAAAATATTTTCTGGAATAGATGTTTTTGATATAGAAATCGACGAATCTGATCCAGAAAAATTTATAGAAACAGTAAAAGCTATTGCTCCTACTTTTGGCGGAATTAACCTAGAAGATATAAAAGCTCCAGAAGCTTTTGAAATAGAAAGAAGACTTAAAAAAGAACTTAATATTCCTGTTATGCATGATGATCAACATGGAACAGCTATTATTTCAGGAGCAGCGCTGCTTAATGCTGTTACTTATGTTGGGAAGGAAATTCATGAAATTAAAATGGTAGTTAATGGAGCTGGTGCTGCAGCAATTTCTTGTGCGAGAACATATAAACAACTTGGAGTGAAACCTGAAAATATTCTTATGTTTGATAGTAAAGGTTTATTACACATTTCAAGAAAAGATTTAAATAAAGAAAAAAAAGAGTTTTCCGTAAATATTTATCCAATTAAAAAATTGGAACAAGCTATTAATAACGCAGATGTTTTCATCGGTTTATCCATAGGAGGAATATTAACGCCTAACATGCTAAAAAGTATGGCTAAAGACCCAATCGTGTTTGCTATGGCAAATCCTGATCCAGAAATAGATTATAATTTAGCAATTAAAGCACGTCCAGATGTTATTATGGCTACAGGAAGAAGTGATTATCCCAATCAGGTGAATAATGTATTAGGATTTCCTTATATATTCAGAGGAGCATTAGATGTTCATGCTAATGTGATCAATGATGAAATGAAACTTGCGGCAGTACATTCTATCGCCTCTTTGGCAAAAGAACCTGTTCCGGAACAAGTTAATATTGTTTATAATAAAAAAAACATTTCTTTTGGAAAAGAGTATATCATTCCAAAACCTTTTGATAATCGCTTAATTACTCGTGTAGCTCCTGCTGTAGCAAAAGCAGCTATGGATTCTGGAGTAGCCAGAAATCCTATTTTAGATTGGAAAGTTTATCAAGAAAAGTTGCTCGATAGAATGGGATATGAAAGTAAAATGCTTCGAATGATTCAAAATAGAGCACGTACAAATCCTAAAAAAGTTGTTTTTTGTAATGGAGAAGAATACGATATTCTGAAATCGGTTCAAATTCTTCATGAAGAAGGAATTGTTTCTATTCCCATAGTTTTAGGAAATGAATACAGGATCAAACGTTTAATTAATGAAAATAATTTAGATATTGAACTAGAGATTATAGATCCAGAAAAAGAAGAAAATATAAAAAAAGTAGAATATTTTGCCCAAATACTTTGGAAAAGAAGGAATAGAAAAGGTTTAACTTTATATGATTCCAAAATTCGTATGCGTACTAATGATCATTTTGGAGCTATGATGGTAGATCAAGGGATAGCAGATGCCGTTATTACAGGATATTCCAGAAGTTTTTCATTAAGTTTACGTCCCATGTTAGAGGTTATCGGAAAAGCTGATTTTGTTCACAAAACAGCAGGAATGATGATATTACTAACGAAACGTGGCCCTCTATTTTTAGCAGATACAGCAGTGATTCCAGACCCAACAAGTAAAGAGTTAGCTAGAATAGCCTTAATGGCTTCTCATGTGGTTAAAAGTTTTGATATTGAACCACGTATAGCTATGTTATCTTTTCAAAATTTTTCATCTGATTCAAAAACATCTTTTAAAGTTTCTCAAACAGTATCTTTTCTGCATAAAAAATATCCAGATTTGATAGTAGATGGAGAAGTACAACCTGACTTTGCTTTGAATGAATTTTTATTATCTAAAAAATTTCCTTTTTCTAAACTTGTAAAAAAAAGAGCAAATATTTTTATTTTTCCAAATTTAGAATCAGGAAATTTAACTTATAAATTTATTAGAGGTTTAGGTGATGTTCAAACTATAGGACCTGTAATGTTAGGAATGCGCAAACCTGCACATGTTATGCAGATGCAATCTAGCATAGAAGAAATAGTTAATTTAGCTACTTTAGCTGTAATAGATGCACAAATTAGAAAAAATTAAAAATATGTGTTTTAAAAAACACTTTTTTTCCAAAAAGAATTCGTACTTTTTTTTCAAAAAAAATGGGAATAGAAGTAGATGTATAAAAAATAGGAAATCTATTCCAAGTAGGGTGTAAGCATAATAATTTTTGCTCACTTAATTTTTTTTTTATTTCTTGCACTACTATTTTTTGGATATCAATTAAATGAACTTTTCCATGATAAAAATTTTCTATTTCTTGTTTCAAAAATAAATAATGAGTACAAGCTAATAATATTGCATCTATTGACTTTAAGTGATTTAAATAATTTTTTATAATAGGATTTATTTTATTTGTTCCCCAACCATTTTCTATAATAGGCGCTAATAAAGGAGTAGACATTTGAACTATATCTAAATGACTATAGTATTTTTTTATTTTTTTTGTGTACAAATTTGAATGTACAGTAGCAGGGGTAGCGATTATTCCTATTTTTTTATAGGATAGAAAAATTGTATTTTTTACCACAGGATCTATAACATTAAATATCAATATTTTTTTATGAAATTTTTTTTGAATTTGATCCAAAGCGTTAGATGTAATAGAATTGCATGCTATAACTAAAGCTTTACACTTTTTTTCATAAAGAAAAGAAGCTATTTTCATCGAATATTTTCTAATAAATTCTTTAGATTTTTCTCCATAAGGCATATTTTTGGTATCTCCGAAATAAATAAAATCTTCATTAGGCATCTGAATTTTCATTTCTTTAGCTATAATAAGCCCTCCAATTCCAGAATCAAATATTCCTATTGGAGATAATGTACTTATTTTCATATTTAAATTAAATTAAATGGAAAACGAATTATAAAAGCTAATACAGATAAAAAAAACAAAAGTAAAATTGTATGAGTAATTTTTTGATATTGATTGTTCTTGTTGGACAATTCTTTATGGAAAAGAATAAATATAAAAGAACCCAGTATCATCATAATTGGATGTTCAATCAACTTAAAACGAATTTTTTTTTGTTTGAAAATTTCAACAAACTCAATTCCATTTTTGAATAAAGAAAAAAAATGGAAAAACATTAACAATAAACCAATAAAAATTTGAATAAAAATAATGAATACTGTAAAATTTAATACAATTCTAAAAAAAAAATCCAACTTTTATTTGTAAATATTTTTTTACACCATAAAAAAGAAATATATATCATTTCCATGATTAGAAAAATTATCAATGAAAAAGCTATATAATGATGAAATTTCAGTAAAACTTTCATGAGTTAGAAAATAATTTCTTAATCAATTTTTTTTTCAATCTAGCAGCTTTATTTGCATGTATAATATTTTTTTTGGATAATTTATCTATCATAGAAATAACAATAGAATATTGTTTTTTATTTTTATCTATTAACAATTTTTTTATAGCTGTTTTAGTGCTTTTATATACATATTTATTACGTAATCGTCTAGTGTAATTCTGTCTGATTCTTTTTAAAGAAGATAAATGATTTGCCATAAGAAATAATTATAGCCCATAGGGGAATCGAACCCCTCTTTCCAGGATGAAAACCTGACGTCCTGACCAATAGACGAATGGGCCTTTTATCAAATAATTAATGACACAAATTAAATTTTTTTTATATTTAATACAAGTATTTTGTTTACATTTGATAATCTCTTTTTTTTTCAATATCGTTTTTTAAACAAAAAAAAGTCTATCATAAATTCTAAAATTGTTTTACTTATAATTTTTTATTATCATCTTATTTCTATTTCATTATATGGAAATGTGGAATGCAATAAAAAATATGAAAGAATTTTTTTCAAAAAAAAAAAGATGTACAAAAATAATTCAAAAAATTATTTCCAATTCTTTAAAGAACAGAAAAAATACATTATAGAAAAAGCTAAAAATTACATGTATACTCCATATAGATATGGAGGTACGACCAAAACTGGAATTGACTGTTCTGCTTTTATAAAAAATGTTTTTGCTTCTCACAAGATATTATTGCCCCGTATTTCTTCTAATCAAGCCAAAAAAGGCTTCTTTATCCCAAAAGATAAAATAGAAAAAGGTGATTTATTATTTTTTGCAACAGGAACATCTAATAAAATTAATCATGTCGGAATGGTAATCCACATTACGAGTAACAATAACATATTTTTTATTCACGCATCTACATCTAATGGAGTAATTATATCTCAATTATATCAAAAATACTGGAATCATAGATTTATTATGGCAAGGAGAATCATTTATTCTTCATCGTAATCGTAAGAATCAATTAAAAAACCTAAATATTCTAAATCTTTCCAAAAATTAGGATATGATTTTTCTACTACATTTGGATTATCGATTTGTAAAAAATCAAAGCATAATCCAAATGTAGAAAAAGACATTGCCATTCTATGATCTTGATAAGTTTTAATCCTAATAAAAGAATCAATCTTTTTTCTATATAAATCTGTTATTTCTATACAAGAATCTGTAATTTTTGTTCTTACTCCAAATTTTAAAAGCTCTTCTTTTAATGCTTCTAATCTATCTGTTTCTTTAATTTTCAATGTTTCTAATCCTTTTAAACTACATTTTATGCCAAGAGCAGCACAAGTAACAACAATAGTTTGAGCAAGATCGGGGGTTTTATTTAAATCTAATTCAATAAATTTTGGTAAGAAAAAATTCAATTTTTTATTTAATGTTATTATATTTTTATCTTTATCAAAAACAGTAGAAATTCCAAAATATTTGTCATATATATAAGATACTTTTTGATCTCCTTGTAAACTATCATTGCTATATGAACGTAAAATGATATGGCTTTTCTTTGCAATAGAAGCCATAGAATAATAATAAGAAGCAGAACTCCAGTCTGATTCTACAGAAAAATATTTTTTACCCCTATTTTTTACTGGATAAATATGGATAATTCTTTCTTTCCAATCAACTTTTATTCCGGCTAAAGTCAGTAAATCAAAAGTCATTTTTATATAGGGGATAGATGTAATATTTCCTTTGAGAAAAATTTTTAACCCCATTTCAAATTGACTCGCGATTAACATAAGAGAACTTATGTATTGACTGCTAACTTCTGCATTCATATCTATTTCTCCTCCTAAAATTTTTTTCCCAAAAATTTGTATTGGGGGAAAGCCAACCTTTTTCAAATAATCAATTTTGGATCCTAGTTTTTTTAGGGCTTCTACGAGTAGAAAAATAGGTCTTTCTTTCATTCGATCTGATCCTGTTAATATTACTTTTTTTCCCTCTTGTATAGAAAAATAAGAGGTTAAAAAACGCATAGCAGTTCCAGAATGATGAATATCTAATATATTAGAAGGGCTAATTAAACTTTTTTTTAGTACTTCTGTATCTTCACAGTTAGAAATATTTTCAATATGAATATCATCTTTATAAATAGCTTTTAAAATTAGAAGACGATTAGATATACTTTTAGATCCCGTTATAGATATAGAGCCATATAAGGAACTACTGTTTTTTTTGTAAATCTTAATGTAAGAAGACATATTTTATTTTAATTTTTTATTTTCATGATGTCTGGCATGATCTCTCATTTCCTTTTTTTTTAATTTGATCCGAAAGGATTTCTCTAAATCAATTCCAGTCTGATTTGCTAAACAAGCTATGATAAATAATACATCTGATAATTCTTCTCCAAGGTCTTCACTTTTTTTACAATTTTTTTTATTCGACTGTTCTCCATAATTTCTAGCAATAATTCTAGAAACTTCACCTACTTCTTCCGACAAAAGAATTGTATTAGTTAACACATCAAAATAACGAACTCCATGATTAACTATCCAATTATGAACTAATTTTTGTAAATTTTTGATTTCCAAAATTTATCGTTTGTTTTTCTTATTCAAAACCAATTGAACATGATTGATAATAGAATCACGATCAATATTATACTTTTTTAAAAGTTCCATAGGTTTTCCGCTTTCTCCAAAAGTATCGTTAACAGCTACTAAACTTTGAATAAAAGACCATTTATTATTATGTTTATTATTATAAGTAGTTAATATCCTAGCAATACTTTCTCCTAACCCACCCCAATAATTGTGTTCTTCTGCAGTAACAATACATTTTGTTTTATTAATGGATTTTAAAATAGTATTATTATCTAATGGTTTAATCGTATGAACATTAATAACTTCACATTCTATCCCTTTTTTTTCGTATAAAATTCTAGATGCTTCTAAAGATTCCCAGACCAAATGTCCTGTACTAACAATTGTAACATCTTTTCCCTCTGTTAAGACTACAGCTTTTCCGATTTTAAAAATCTGATTTTCATCTGTAAAATTAGCCACAGCAGGACGCCCAAAACGTAAATATACTGGACCTAAGTGATTCGATATGGCTAAAGTGGCTGCATAAGTTTGATTATAATCACAAGTGTTAATAACAGTCATGCCAGGTAACATTTTCATCATTCCTATGTCTTCTAAACTTTGATGTGTAGCGCCATCTTCTCCTAGAGTTAAGCCAGAATGAGAAGCGCATATTTTTACATTTTTGTAAGAATAAGCAATAGATTGACGTATTTGATCATAAACACGAGATGTAGAAAAATTAGCAAATGTCCCAGTAAATGGAATATATTCACCGATGCTAAGTCCAGCTGCTATCCCTATCATATTAGCTTCTGCAATTCCTATTTGGAAAAATCTTTCAGGAAATTCTTTAGAAAACTGATCCATAAATAAAGAAGTCGTCAGATCTGAACATAATGCGACCACTTTATAATTTGTTCTACCCAAAAAAGTCAAAGCTTTTCCAAAACCCGCTCTAGTTTCTTTTAGTCCTTTATTTTCATATTGTTTCATAAAAAAATTTAATTATAATGGATAATCTCCTAAATGAGTTTCAGGAAGTTGACATAAAGCTTTTTTTAATTCTTTCTCATTAGGATATTTTCCGTGCCATGCGTTATTCCCAACCATAAAATCTACCCCATATCCCATTTGAGTATATAATATGATTAAAATAGGCTTTCCTTTTCCAGTTTCATTTTTAGCTTTTTTTAAAGTGTAAATTACTTTTTCAATATTATTTCCTTCTGATTCTTCTAAAACTTTCCAATCAAAAGATTCAAATTTTTTTTTTAAATTACCTAAAGGTAACACTTCATCAGTCGTTCCATCTATTTGTTGTCCATTACAATCTACAGTGGCTATATAATTATCTATTTTTCTAGAACCTGCATATAAAACTGCCTCCCAAATTTGCCCTTCATTTAACTCTCCATCTCCATGTAAACTGTAAATAATCGCATTCAATTCTTTGTTTAGTTTTTTTGATAAAGCTGCACCAATGGAGACAGACATTCCTTGCCCTAAAGAACCGGAAGAAATTCGTATTCCGGGGGGGCCTCCATGTACAGTTGGATGTCCTTGTAAACGAGAATTTAATTTTCTAAAAGTAGATAATTCGCTAATAGAAAAAAAACCAGAACGAGCTAATATGCTATAATATACAGGAGATATATGTCCATTAGATAAGAAAAAAAGGTCTTCCCCTTTTCCATCCATAGAAAATTTATTTGGATTATAACGCATAATTTCTCGATATAAACCTACAAAATACTCTGTACATCCTAAAGATCCACCAGGATGTCCAGATTTTGCTTCACTTACCATCCGTAAAATGTCTCTCCTCACTTGAATACACAAATCTTTTAAATAACGTACATTCATTTTTTCAATTTTTGTTTGTATATTTTTAATCGTTTCGTTTGACTATTTCACAAAAGTAACGATTAATTTAATTAAATCTATGAGTATTATAAACAGAAAGGCTAGATTTAGATATCATTTTTTAGAACACTATACAGCTGGAATACAATTATTTGGAACAGAAGTTAAATCTATAAGACAAAACGAAGCCAATATAATGGAAAGTTTTTGTCAAATGAAAGATGGAGAGTTATATTCTATCAATATGTATGTGGCTGAATATAAATTTGGGACAAACTGGAATCATTCAAGTAGAAGAGAAAGAAAATTATTGTTGAAAAAACAAGAATTAATAAAAATCAATAAAAAATTAAAAAATACAGGTTTAACTTTAATTCCCATAGAATTGTTTTTTAATGATAAAGGATATATAAAAATGAAAATAGTTTTAGCTAAAGGAAAAAAGATACATGATAAACGTGAATTTTTACGAAAAAAAGATTTTTTTAGAGAAATTCAGCGATCTTTCAAATTTAAAGATCGTATTTAATTTATTTTTGAAATCAAATATTTATATTTGTTTAGATTTAAAGAAATTATAGTTTTATGAAAAACGTCAATTTTTTTATTGTTGCTTTATTTACTTTTTTTTCGTCTGTATTTTCCCAAGATTCGAAAGAAAAATGGTTTATTAGAATAGGAGCACATAACATTAATTATTATCCTATAACGTCTCCTTTTAAAGGGTTTTTTCTAAAAAGAAATAATAGTTTTAATCCTATTATTTCTAGTATAGAATTAGAACATAATATAAAGAAACATATAGGTTTGTATTTAGACGCTTCATTAGGCCCGGTAGATAATACTAGATGGAAGCTCCGAGATAGCTTTTTTATAAAATTAAGTCCTGGGGTAAATTTATATATTTTTCCTCATTACAAATTTGATCCTTATTTCAGATTAGGAGCAGGTTATCATAAGTATAACAATTATCTCAACAGAGAGTTGAGAATTTCAGAAACGAAATATTTTAAAACAAATAAGAAGAACTTTTTTCTATTAGATGGGGGGGTCGGTTTCAATTTATGGGTAGTTTCTAACTTTGGAATTAATTTACAAAGTACTTATAATCACGTATTTGCAAAACAATCAATAGATTATTTAAATTTTTGGAAACATAATGTAGGATTGATTTTCCGTTTTGGAAATTTAAAAATTAATCAGGATCATAAAATTGTCCCAGTAACAGAAAAAGATGATTCTTCCGTATCTTCCATTCAAGAACAAGAAAAAGAAAAGAATTTTCTAGAATTAGAAGAAAAAGAAAAGAAAATTTTTTGTAAAAATCAAGAAGATTCAGATAATGATGGAATTTTAGATAAAGAAGATTTGTGTCCAAACCAATTTGGTTTAAAAAAATTCCAGGGTTGTCCTGATACAGATTTAGATAATATTCCGGATCATGAAGACAAATGTCCTAACAAATTTGGAAAAAAAGAAAATAAAGGATGTCCTGATGTCGTTTTTAGACCTATTTTATTTGATTTGGGTAAATTTTCATTATCTACTCGTTCCTTAACAATTATTAATGAGATAGCTGAAATCATGATAAATATTCTTCCTAATTCTAAATTTTACATAAATGGATATACAGATCCTAATGGAAAATCCTATTATAATAAAATTTTGTCTCTAAAAAGAGCTCATTCTGTATTTGAAGCTTTAGTTTATAAAGGAGTAGATTCTTCTAGAATAGAAGTTAGAGGATTAGGAGTAGGAAAGAAAAAAGGACGACGTGTTGAAATCGTAATACGAAAATCATAACAAATACAAAAAAAATAAAAAGTCTCTTGTGATTTTCAAGAGACTTTTTTTGAATGAGAAGATATATATATACTCACTTGATAAAGTATTATAAGAGGAATTAAAACTATGATTGTACTTAAAATATCTCCAGGTGTTATGGCAGAAGCTATGACTAACATAATCAAAAAAGCATGTTTTCTATATTTTTTTAAAAAAAAGTAAGATATTAATTCCATTTTAGTAAGAAAGAATATGAAAAATGGAAATAAAAAAATGATTCCCATGGAAAACACTGAATGCACAATTAAAGAGATATAATCTGATAAATCAAATATATTTTTCGGAATAGAGCTGATTCTAAAAGAGTATCCAAAATGAATTAAAAATGGACATAATATAAAATAACCAAAAAAAATTCCTAATAAAAATAGAAAAGTAACCATGATCAATATCCATATTGAATATTTTTTTTCTTTATCCGAAAGAGCCGGTTTTATAAATTTCCAAAATTCATAAAAAACATAAGGAAAAGACAAAATAACTCCTCCTATGAAGCAGGTCCATACATAAATATTGAATTGACCAAATATTTGTCTGTTTTGTATCTCTAAATTTTTATATAAAAAAGAAACGGAGTTTAAATGCACTCCTAAACCTAAAAAAGAATTTGCTATTTTGTAAAATATACGGTAGGTAATGAAATCTGTTTTTGCTGGACCAAAAATAATACAGTCAAATATAATATTTCTATTATTCATTAAAATAATCATTGAAACGATTATTGCACAAAAACAATGAATTATATGTTTTCTTAATTCATCAATATGTTTCCAAAACGGCATTTTACTTTCGTTCATCAAAATTAAATTTTATAAATAAAAAAATACTTTTCTTTAATATAATATGTTAAATTTTATATAAATGAAATTAAAATGTGGAATTATAGGCCTTCCAAATACAGGAAAGTCAACATTTTTTAATCTAATTTCCAACTCCAAAGTTTTATCAGAGAATTTTCCTTTTTCTACCATAGAACCAAATTATGGAATTACAAAAGTTCCAGATGAAAGACTATATGAACTAAAAAAAATTGTTAATCCTACAAAAATAATTCCATCCGAAATAAAAATAGTAGATATCGCTGGGTTAATTAAGGGGTCGCATAAGGGTGAAGGTTTAGGAAATCGATTTTTATCTCATATTCGTGAAACAAATGTCATTATCCACATGATACGTTTTTTCCACGATCTAAGCATTCTTCATGTAGAAGGATCTGTAAATCCTATTAGAGATAAAGAAATTATTGATATGGAATTACAGTTTAAAGATCTAGAAACGATAGAAAAAAGATTAGAAAAAGTCACTAAAAAAAATAGAATCAATAAATCAACACATATACTGAAAAAAATTTTTTCTTTTTTAAAAAAAGGAAAAAATATTAGAATGTATCCATTTAAAGAAAATGATAAAGAATATATAAAAGATTTGCAATTACTTACTGTAAAGCCTGTTATTTATGTATGTAATATAGACGATAGGTCAGAAATTAATTTACATATAATAGAGAATATGAAAAAAATAGTAGAAATGGAAAATTCTACTTTGGTAATTTTATCACTAAAAAAAAATTGTATAGCAATTGATCAAGTGCTGAAAAAAACATATGAATTATTAAACTTACAAAGTTTTTTTACAGTAGGAAAAAAAGAAATTAGGTCTTGGTCGATTCCCAATCCGTGCACAGCTCATGAAGCTTCTTCAGTTATTCATACAGATTTTCAAAAAGGATTTATTCGTGCAAAAGTTATTCATTATGATGATTATATAAAATACGGATCTGAAGAAAATGTAAAAAAAGAAGGAAAAATGTTCTTAGCTGGAAAAAATTATCTCATTCAAGATGGAGATGTTATTCATTTTATATTTAATAAATGAAAAATTTATTTACATTAATATTAATAGCTTGTAAAGTTTCAAAAATAAGCAATACAGCTTGTTCTACATCTTTTTTATGAACCATTTCTACTGTGGTGTGCATATATTTAAGAGGAATGGAAATTAATCCAGACAATACTCCCTTATTGGAATAAGCAAAAGCATCTGTATCTGTTCCCGTGTCTCTAGATGAGACTAAACGTTGAAAATATATTTTTTTACTGTTAGCAGTATTAATAATCAATTCTCTAACATTTTTATGTATTGAAGGAGCATATCCAATAACAGGTCCAAATCCGCATCTAATATCACCTTGTATTTTTTTATCAATCATAGGAGTAGAAGTGTCATGTGTAACATCTGTAACAATAGCTACATTGGGTTGGATAGTTTGAGATATCATTTTAGCTCCTTTTAATCCTACTTCTTCTTGAACTGAATTCACTATGTACAATCCAAATTTTAAATCAATCTCATTTTTTATTAGCATTTTTGCTACTTCCGCTATAATAAAACCTCCTATTTTATTATCTAACGCTCTAGACACAAAATAATTGTGATTCATGATCAAAAACTGATCCGGATAAGTAATCATACAACCTACATGAACTCCCATATTAATTGCTTCAGTTTTACTGGAAACACCAATATCTACAAAGATATTATCTACATTAGGATTAGGAGATTTTTCTTCTGAAGCTTTTCTTGTATGAATTGCAGGCCATCCAAATACTCCATGTACAAATCCTTTTTCCGTATGAATGATTACTCTTTTAGATGGAGCGATTTGGGGATCTGATCCTCCATTACGAGATACATATATGATTCCTTCTTCTGTGATATAATTAACATTCCATGATATTTCATCAACATGAGCTTCAATAATTAATTTGTATGGAGAATTAGGATTAATGATTCCTACTGCTGTACCATATAAATCGGTTTGTATTTTTTCTACATAAGAACTAATATGATTAATCCATATTTTTTGTCCTACGTTCTCATATCCTGTTGGAGAATATTCATTTAAATATTTTTCAAGAAATTTAATAGAATCACTATCAATTGAATATGAAACATTGCTCATTTGTTCTATTTATTTTTACTTTAAAATTCAACTTAAATTTTGATTGTCTTAAACAAGAATGGATCCTTTAAATATAAATTTAACACTTCCGGTTAAAGAGACATTTTTATATTCATTTTTTGTTTTTGTTAATGAAACCCATAATTTTCCTCCAAGAGTTTGAACTAAAATTTCCTCAACATTATCTTTATTTTTTATTTTATTCGTTTCACATGCAGCAATAACAGAGGCGACAACTCCTGTTCCACAAGATAAAGTTTCATTTTCAACTCCTCTTTCATAAGTACGTACTTGTAAGGCGTTATTTTCAAGTATTTTTACAAAATTTACATTTACTCCTTTTTCTAAATAAGGACTTTGAAATCTAATTTTTTTCCCTTCTTTATATACATTTTTTTCTTTTATATTCTCTGCAAATAGAATATGATGTGGAGATCCTGTATTTAGAAATACGTGTTTTGTATGAATTTCTATTGTATTTTTATCTATATTAAGTAGATTAATGGAAACTAAATTATCCTTTATAAATCCGTTATGATCTCCATCAATAGCTCTGAAATGAATTTGATTTTTTTTAGTGATTCCTAATTTTTTATAAAAAAAAATAGCACATCTTGCTCCATTCCCACACATTGTGCTTTCTTTTCCATCGGAATTATAATATTTCATATAAAAATCACTTTTATATTCATCATCATTTTGAATCAAAACAATTCCATCAGCTCCAATTCCAAAATGTCTATCACACAATTTTTTGAATAAAGAAGGGGTCTCTATTTTTCTAGACATAATAGAAGACCTACAATCTAGGAGTATAAAGTCATTCCCCGTCCCTTGATATTTATAAAAATTCAGTTCCATAATAACGAAGTTAATATTATTTTTTGAACTGTAAAATTATTAATTTCCATATATTTGTTTTGTGTTATTAAAAATCACTAATTAAAAATATGAAGAAAATAGTTTTTTATATTGTATTGAGCAGTATTATGAGTTCAATAATAACTATTGCTGCATATAAACAATATGCTAAAGAAGAAACTTCACTTTTTCCACTTTTTCCATATAATAGAAAAACATCATCTTTAGAAAAAACAAAGCTTACATCATTAAATTCTTCATCATTGGTTAGTTCTGCGGGGCTTCCTGATTTTACAAGAGTAGTATCGAAAACTATAGATGCAGTAGTCAATGTAAAAAATTATTCAAAAAAATATAATAATCAATTTGATCCATTCGATTTCTTTTTTGGTTTTCCTGATGATTTTGGAAATGGTAGAGGCAGGAAACCTCAAAGAAATGATATTCCTGGACTTCATGGATCTGGGGTAATTATATCTCCGGATGGATATATTGTTACTAATAATCATGTCATAAAAGACGCAGAAAAAATAGAAATAACTCTTAGCGATCAAAGAACTTATAAAGCTAAATTAATAGGGACTGATTCTAGTACCGATATCGCTTTATTAAAAATTGATGAGAAAAATCTACCTTTCATTTATTTTTCGGATTCTAATAAAGTACAAGTAGGTGAATGGGTCCTAGCGATAGGAAATCCTTTTGATTTAAACTCTACAGTTACGGCCGGGATCATAAGTGCAAAAAATAGAAGTTTGGGGATATTAAGAGGAGAAACACAATCAGCTATTGAATCTTTTTTTCAAACAGATGCAGCTGTGAATCCTGGAAATAGCGGCGGAGCTTTAATCAATGCTAATGGGGAATTAATTGGAATTAATACAGCTATTTCTTCTGCTTCTGGAAATTTTATAGGATATAGTTTTGCGGCTCCTTCTAACTTAGTAGCAAAAGTGATACAAGATATCAAAAAATATGGGACCGTACAACGTGCATATTTAGGAGTTAGAGGAATGGATCTTTCTAGAACAGAATATTTAAAAGCTTATAATAAGGAAACACATCAAAATATAAAATCACAACAAGGTTTTTTGATAGGAGAAATATTTGAAAAAAGTGGAGCGTCAGATGCTGGACTTAAAAAAGGAGATATCATAAAAAGCATAGATGGAAAACCTATACAAAACGTTGCTGATTTATCATTTATTGTAGGAACAAAATATCCAGGGGATAAAGTTAAAGTGAATATTATACGGAACAGACAGAAAAAAACTTTTAACGTTATTTTAAAAGATTTGCAAGGAAGAACAAAAATAAGAACTAAGGAGGAAATTACTCCATCTGAATTATTAGGAGCAATATTTGAACCACTGAGTTCAGAGTATAAAAAAGATTTTGGAATTGCTTATGGGATTAGAATTATAGAGATAAGAACAGGTCGTTTAAGTGCTATCGGTTTAGAAGAAGGAGACATTATTTTATCTATTAATGGAGAAAAAATGAAAAAACCTAATGATGTTGATAGAGTTTTAAAAAAATACTCAGGAGATGTGACTATAAAATCTATCAAACAAAATGGACAAGTGTATATAGCAGGATTTGAAATGAATTAATTCAATTCATACTTCTATTCTTATAAAAGAACAATGTAATGATTCCATAAATAACATTGGGGGTCCAAATAGCTAAATAAGAAGGAATAAAATCTTTGTTAGAATATGTTTTTGCGATTTCTATAAAAAAAATATAAAAAAAAGCTAATACAATTCCTATAATCATATTATAAGCTATTTCTCCTTTTTTTCTTTTCGTAGATATGGATAATCCTAAAACAGTGAATATTAAAGTCGAAAATGGGAGACTTGTTCTTTGATAATATTCATTTAAATACATATTCATATTTTTTTTGTTTCCTTCTATATCAATAAATCTTTTCAATTCATGAATATTCATAGTTTCTGCTATATATTCCTCTGGTAAAAATTGTTCCGGAATTATGGGAAATTTTTTAATCTTATAATCTCCTATATTCAAAGAATCATGATTTTTTTTGATTATAGTTTCTCTGTAATTAAATAGAATATATATTCTATGTTTTTTAGACCAAAAAATGGTTTTAGATTTTAGAATGTATGTTAATTTTTTTCCATTAAACTTTTGATATACACATTCTCTTCCTATATTTTTTTTTTTTGAAAAATTTTGAATAAAAATATATTCATTTTCTGAAATTTGAGTACTTATCGTTTGACTTTTTTCATATTTATTTTTATATCTTGGACTTAACAGGTATTGATAATGAAATTGATTTTTTTTTTTGTTAGCTATAGGTAGAAAATAATAGTTTATTATTAAAGACACAGATCCTATCATAATAGCTGATATCAAGTAAGGAAGTGTTAATCTTTTAAAACTAATTCCGCTTGATAGAATTGCTGTGATTTCTGAATTATGGGTTAATTTAGATGTAAAAAAAATAACAGACAAAAAAACGGAAATAGGAGAAAAAGTATTAATTAACCATATGGACCAAAAAGGATAATAATCAATTAAAGCCTCTTTAATTGATCCTTGATTATTTTCTAAACGATGCATACGTTGAGAAACGTCTATGATCACAGATAGAAATTGGATCGAAACAGTAATAAATATGAAAGTACTAATAAAATTACGAATAATATAACGATCAATAATTTTCATATTATTTATAAACGTTTTTGTAACAAAGGAATCATAGATTTTTTCCAAGATAAAAATTCATTGCGCATGATATGAACTTTTGCTTCTTGAATAAGATTAAAATAAAAAGAAAGATTATGTATGGAAGCTATTTCTTTTGCTAAATTATCTCTAGATAAAAAAAGATGTCTTACATAAGATTTACTATACAATTGATCTACATAAGAATTTCCGAATTCATCTAAACAGGAATAATCTTTCTCCCATTTTTTATTTTTTATATTCATGATGCCTTTAGATGTAAATAGCATTCCATGACGTCCGTTTCTTGTAGGGATAACACAATCGAACATGTCTATTCCAAGAGCAATTCCTTCTAGAATATCTACAGGATATCCAATCCCCATTAAATACCTAGGTTTTTCTTTAGGTAAAAGACCTGTTAATAGATCAGTAATACTATGTGTTTGTTCTTTTTCTTCTCCTAAACTTAATCCACCTATCGCATACCCTTCTGCTTCTAAACAGGCAATCTCTTCTGTTGAAGATTTTCTTAAATCCGGATAAATACTTCCTTGTATAATAGGAAAAAAACTTTGTTTATAATTATATATTTCTGGATTATTTTGTAAATAAGAATAACATTTTTTTAACCAATGATGTGTTCTTTTTACAGATTTTTTGGCTTCTGTATGACTACAGGGAAAAGGGGGGCAATCATCAAAAGCCATAATAATGTCTCCACCTATAAAACGTTGAATTTTCATAGATTTTTCAGGAGAAAAAAAATGTAGGGATCCATTGATAATCGATTTAAATACAACTCCGTTTTCAGTAATTTTATTTAATTTTTTCATAGAAAAAATTTGAAACCCTCCACTATCTGTTAATATAGATTGCTTCCAATTTATAAAGGAATGAATTCCTCCGGCTTTATGTAATATTTCAATCCCGGGGTTAAAATATAAATGATAAGTGTTTCCAAGAATTATTTTATACATTTTATCAAGTTCATGTATTGGAACAGATTTAACATAGCCTTTTGAAGCTACTGGCATAAAAATAGGTGTTTCTATTTTCCCATGATCCGTTTCTATAATCCCTATCCTTGCTCTAGAAAAGCTATCTGTTTTAATTAAGTTAAATTTCATTTGAAAAATTTTAACGATATATGCAACATATAGTTATAAAATATAATTTCGTCCTATATATAAAAATGAATTCACAATACCATCATAAACCAGTTCTTATAAAAGAAAGTATAGAAAATTTGATTACAGATCAAAATGGTATTTATGTAGATGCTACATTTGGTGGAGGGGGGCATTCTTATAGCATTTTGAAAAAATTAGGGAAAAAAGCAATTTTGATAGCTTTGGATCAGGATAAGGAATCTATCAAAAATAATTTGATTAAAGATAAACGTTTTCATCTATTTCACAATAATTTTATTCACATACGTGATATTTTAAATCAAAATCGTATCGATAAAATATCAGGAATATTAGCCGATTTGGGGATTTCATCTTTACAGATGGACAATCCTACAAGAGGTTTTTCGAATCAATCTAATGGTATTTTAGATATGAGAATGAACCAAGAATCCTTTTATTCTGCTAAAAATGTTCTAAATGAATGTTCAAAACAAGAGCTATTTCATATATTTTATGAATATGGAGAATTTAAAAATGCAAGAAGGATTGCAGAAAAAATATTAAAAAAACGTTTTAAAAAAAATATTACGACTACTTTAGATTTAGTTCATATTTTTTTTATAAAAGGGTCTTTTAAAAAAAGAAAAAGATTTTTTGCTAGACTTTTTCAGTCTATACGAATAGAAGTTAATAATGAAATAAATGTTTTAAAGAATTTTTTATTAGAATCTGCTAAAATCCTTTTACCAGGAGGTAGAATCGCTATAATTTCATATCATTCTATAGAAGATAGAATTATTAAATGTTTTTTTAAAAAAGGAATCATAATAAATAAAATAAATTTTAAAACTATTCCATTTAAAATGATTCATAAAAAAGTAATTAAACCTAGTTTTCAAGAGATCATAAATAATCCACGATCTAGAAGCGCTAAATTAAGGATAGCAGAAAAAACTTAATAATGTTATAAATAAAAATGAAGACAAATATACGAGATATCCTGAAAGGAAAATTTTTGGTTAAAGAAGATGCTTATCGTAGTTGGAATTTTATTGTTTTTATTACTATGCTATCTTTAATTAGCATTACCAGTTCACATATGATGGACCGAAAAATTCGGAAGATAACGAAAATTAGTGAAGAAATCAAGGAATTAAAATCAGAATATGCTGATATACACAGTCAATGTATGAAAATGCAATTAGCTTCTTTTGTAAGAAAAAAATTAGTTAATAGATTAAAACATTTAGAATCTCCTCCATACGAATTAGTTATGGAAGATACAAAAAATATAGACTCATAGACAAGAAAATAAATAATGAAAGAAAAAAGATATATTTTATTATATAAATCTTACTTAGTTGGTTTTTTCTTCATATTTATTGCTACACTAATTATTTTCAATTTATTCTATATTCAAAATTATTCAGAAGGATATAAAAAATATTTTATAGACAAAACGATTAGAACCAATTTAATTAAGGCTAAACGTGGAAATATTTATGCGTCAGATAGTAGTATTTTAGCAATGTCTGTGATCAGATATGATATTCACATTGATTTTCTGTCCATCTCTGATAAATTATTTAAAGAAAATATTTATTCTTTATGTGATTCTTTAGAATTTTTATTTAGAAAACCAAAATTTTTTTTCTATAAAAAATTTCATAATGAAAAAAAAAAGGGAAATAGATATTTTTTATTAGCAAAAAATTTAGATTATCCACATTTTAAAAAATTACGAAATTTTCCCATTTTCAATAAGGGACAAATACGAGGCGGTTTTATTGTAGAAAAAAAAATATGCAGAATTCACACATTGGAAAATATTGGAAAAAGAACATTAGGATATGATGATCATAGAGGAAAAGCTGGACTGGAAGGGGCTTTTAGCAAATATTTAAAAGGAAAAGATGGAAAAAGATTAGAACAACGTATGAGTTTTAAAATATGGAAACCATTGAAATCAGAAAACGAGATTCGTCCAGAAAATGGAAAAGATGTTTATTCTACTATAGATATATATTTACAAGATATAGCTTATCATGCGTTACTTCAAGAATTATCTATTTCTCAAGCAGATCATGGTTGTGTGGTTTTGATGAATGTAAAAAGCGGAGAAATTCCTGCTATGATCAATCTGGAAAAAACAAAAAAAAATACTTACGAAGATTTAAGAAATTTTGCAGTATGGGAAGGAAGTGAACCTGGTTCTACTTTTAAAACAATGGCTATTCTTGCTGCTTTAGAAGATAAAAAAATAGATGTAGATATGATTATCAATACCAAAGGAGGAGTTATGAAATTAAGAGGAAAAAAAATACGGGATAGTCATTATAATGGATATGTTGAAATGAATCCAAAGCAAATTTTAGAATTCTCTTCAAATGTGGGAATAGCAAAAATTATTTATGAAAATTATAAAGAAAATCCGGAAAAATTCATAGAACACTTACATAAATGGAAATTGGATAGAAAAATAGGAATTGATATTCCGGGGGAAAGCCTCCCTTTCATTCCAAAACCTGGAAAAAAAAATTGGAGTAGCATTACCTTGCCATGGATGACTTTTGGATATAATATTAAACTAACCCCTTTACAAATACTTACATTTTACAATGCGATTGCTAACCAGGGAAAAATGATTAAACCTCTATTTATTAGAGAAATAAAACATCATGGAAAAAGTATCAAAAAATATACAAAACCTATTGTTATGAACCCTTCTATAGCTGAAAAATCTTCTTTGATCAAAATTCAAAACATGTTAGAAGGGGTCGTAAAAAATGGAACTGCTAAGAAATATTATAATCCAGAATATCCTTATGCGGGAAAAACGGGGACAACACAGTTAAATTATTGGATGAAAGGAAAACCTTTATCTTACAATAGTTCTTTTGTAGGATATTTTCCTGCCAAAAATCCAAAATATTCTTGTATTGTTGTCATTTCTAAACCAGAAAAAGGATATTACGGGATTGAGGTAGCCGTTCCTGTATTTGATAAAATTGCTAAATCCATTTATCCTAGAATAGGAAAAAAAATACTCTTTAAAAAAAAAGAAAATAAAAAATTACTCAATAAAATTATAGAATCAAAAAATTTTTTGATTGATCAATGGGTTATGCCGGATATAATATCTGTTCCTGGAAAAGAAATCATCCCTATATTAGAAAATAAGGGATTTCATATACAATATGAAGGAATAGGAAAAGTGGTGACTCAATCTGTTCAGCCAGGAAAAAAATTGAAAAAAAATCAGATTATATTTTTGAAATTAGAAGAATGAAAAAACTATTAAAAGATGTTTTGAAAAAAGTACATGTATTAAAAATGATAGGAAAAAATACTTCTCAATTTATAGAAGGAATTGCTATGGATTCCAGAATAGTAGAATCCAATATGATTTTTGTAGCTAGAAAAGGAAAAATAACAGATGGACACCAATTTATTATAGATGCTATCCAAAAAGGTGCTAATACTATAATTTGTGAGAGAAGTTCTTTTCCCATTTATAAACATATTACCTATGTACTTGTTCCAAATTCTATAGAAGCCTTAGGAATTGTCTCGTCTAATTTCTATGATGATCCTACAAAAAAAATAAAATTAATAGGAATTACCGGGACAAATGGAAAAACCTCTGTGGCTACGATTCTTCATCAGTTATTTTCTAAAATGGGAGAAAAAAATATTCTTATTTCTACTATAGGTATAAAAATATTATCTAAAAAATATTCTACTACACATACAACTCCAAATATTATTGATATTAATAAATATTTAAATATTTCAATACAAAAAGGATGTAAATACGCTTTTATGGAAGTAACTTCACATGGAATACATCAAAAAAGAATTACAGGGTTATTATTTAGAGGAGGAGTTTTTACTAATATTACACATGATCACTTAGATTATCATAGATCTTTTGATCGTTATTTATCTATTAAAAAACTTTTCTTTGAAAATTTATCGGAAAAAGCTTTTGCTTTAATTAATTCAGATGATGAAAATTCGCATAAAATAATAAAAAAAACTTTAGCTAAAACCTATTTTTATGGGATAAAAAAAAATGCAAATTTTAAAATTCAAATTTTGAAAGAAAACATTGATGGAAATCTATTACTGATTGATGGTCATAAAATTTTTACCCATTTAATAGGAAGATTTAATATTTATAATCTATTAGCTGGTTATGCTACAGCTATTTTATTAGGGAAAAAAAAAGATGATATATTGAAAAATATAAAATATGTTAAACCTATAAAAGGGCGTTTTGAGCAATTTATATCCAATTCAGGGATTCATATTATTGTAGATTACGCACATAATCCAGATGGATTAAAATCTATTTTTAATACTCTTAAAATTATAAAAAAAAATGATGAAAAATTAATTTGTATCATAGGTTGTGGAGGGAATAGAGATATAAAGAAACGTTCTTTAATGGGGAAAATTGTTTATGAAACATGTGATATACCTATTTTTACATCAGATAACCCTAGAAATGAAGATATGAATAAAATATTCAATGACATGAAAAATTTTAGATCATATATAAAAAAAAAATCTATTTTAACCTTTGTGAAACGAAAAGAAGCTATTCAAGCTGCAATTCGAATTGCTAAAAAAAAAGATGTTATTCTGATAGCTGGAAAAGGACATGAAACTTTTCAAGAAATAAAAGGAATACGTTATTCTTTTAATGATATGAAAATTGCTCAAGATTTATTAAAAACTTACGAGAAGTAAGATGATTAACTTTTTTAAATTAAAATATTTGATTTATATCTCTTTTTTTGTCAATATAAATTCTGTTTTTTACAGAGCTATTATTGCTTTTTTTTTATCGTTTTGTATAGCTTTTATTTTGTATAAAAAAATTATATGTTGGAATCGAAAAAATAGTATTATAGGAGAAAAGATACGAGATCTTGGACTTTTTGGTCAAAAGGAAAAAGAAGGAACCCCGACCATGGGTGGTCTTGTTATCATATTTTCTACGTTAATTCCTACAATATTCCTTTCTACATTAAACAATGTATATGTATTCATGTTGATAATAACTACATTGTATATGGGGTGTATTGGATTTATAGATGATTATATTAAAATAAAACATAATAAAAAAGGACTTAGTATAATGGGAAAAATATTCAGTCAAATTTTATTAGGAATTTTTATTGGAATCACTATGTATTTTAACACAAACATTTCTATTCAGGAACAAAAAATAGAATCAAAAAATTCACACTTTTTGAAAAAAAAAGAATACGGATTCAAGACCACTATTCCCATTATTTCTTCCATATATCATAATAATGAATTTAACTATGCCTATCTTTTGAGTTGGTATAATCAGAAATGGAAAAAATATGCATGGATTGTTTTCATTCCTATTGTTATTGTTATTATTACATTTTTATCCAATGGGGCTAATTTAACTGATGGAATAGACGGATTAACAGCTGGAATTTCTTCTATTATTTTTGCAACCTTATCTTTGTTATCTATAATTTCTAGTAATAAAATATATTCCTCCTATTTTCATTTTATATATATTCCTCATATAAAAGAAATTATCATATTCTCTTTTTCTTTTTTAGGATCTTTAATAAGTTTTCTTTGGTATAATACCTATCCAGCCCAAATTTTCATGGGAGATACTGGAAGTTTAACTATAGGAGGAGTTATCGCTACATTAGCTATTATTAATAGAAAAGAATTAATATTGCCTATTTTGTGTGGAATTTTTTTTATAGAAAATATTTCTGTGATCATGCAAATATTATATTTTAGATATTCTAAAAAAAAATATGGTATAGGAAAAAGAATTTTTCTTATGGCTCCTTTGCATCATCATTTTCAAAAACTAGGATATCATGAAAATAAAATTTTTAATCGTTTTATTATTATACAAATGATGCTCTCTATGTTAGTATTTATTTTATTAATTAATAAATAAGAATAAGCAATGAAAAAAAAATTCATAGTTATATTAGGGGGAGGAGAAAGTGGAGTTGGGGCCGCTTTATTAGCTAAGAAAAATGGATTAGAAATATTTTTATCGGATTCTGGAATTATTCTAAATAAATACAAAAAAATTTTAATAGAAAATAAAATTAGCTTTGAAGAAAAAGGACACTCAGAGAATATAATCATTCAAAATGCTATTAAAGTGATAAAAAGTCCTGGGATTTATAAAAATAATCCTTTGATCAAAAAAATCAATTTTTTAGGAATCCCTATACAATCCGAATTAGAATTCGGTAAAAGTTATATTGAAAATTCTTATGTAATCGGAATTACAGGAAGTAATGGCAAAACAACAACCTGTTCCATTACTTATAAAATACTTAAAAAAAAAGGAATGAATGTAGGAATAGCAGGAAATATTGGACATAGTTTTTCTAAAGAAGTCATAAAAAAAAAGATGTTTATATATTGGAAATGAGTAGTTTTCAGTTAGATGATTGTTTGAACTTTCGTTCAAATATTGCAGTATTATTAAATATAACAAGAGATCATTTAAATATATATGATAATATTGATAATTACATTGATTCTAAATTTAGAATAGCAACTTTTCAAAAAAAAGAAGATATTTTCATATATAATTATGATGATCCTATTATAAGAGAGGGGTTAAAAAAATATACCATTTTGTCTCATTGTATTCCTTTTTCTATAAAAAAAGAATTACATATAGGCGCTTATATAAAAGATCACAAAATATTTATTCGAAATAAAAAAAATCAAGAAATATGTTTTATAAATGTAAAAGATATTCCTTTAACAGGAGATCATAATCTCTATAATATTATGGTTTCATTAATTATATCCGAAATATTAAACGTAAAAAAAGAATCAATAATTTCCATGCTATTAAAATTGAAATCTATAGAACATCGTATGGAAAAAATACTAAATATAAATGGAGTCCAATTCATTAATGATTCTAAAGCTACTAATGTAAATGCAGTTTTTTATGCATTAAAAAGCACAAATGCTCCTATTATATGGATAGCAGGAGGGGAAGATAAAGGGAATAATTATATAGAATTAATTCCTTTAGTTAAAAAAAAAGTGAAAGCTATAATTTGTTTAGGAAAAAACAATGAAAAAATTATAAACTTTTTTCAAAATATCATTGATATTATTTTAGAAACAAAAAGTATTAAAAAAGCTGTTTATATGGCTTATGTATTATCTTCTCATGGAGATAACGTTTTATTATCTCCTGCTTGTTCTAGCTTTGATCTTTTTAAGGATTACAAGGAAAGAGGAAATAAATTTAAACAAGAAGTAAGGAAACTGATTTATGAAAATTTCTGAAAAAATAGACCTATTTTTAAATAAATATATAAAAGGAGATAGATATTTATGGGCTTTCATCTCTTTGTTGGCTATATTTTCCTTTTTACCAGTTTATTCTGCTAGCACAAACTTAGTTACTACATATGGAGGGACAAATACAGTATTTAGTTATTTATTAAAACATGCTCTTTTTTTGTTAGTTGGATTTTGTATCCTTTTTTTTACTCAATTTATAGACTATAAATATTTTTACCGTATGTCTATTTTTTCCATGCCTATAGTATTCATTTTATTAATTTTCACGATGAGTCAAAGAAAAGAATTAGATGGAGTGAATGCTTCTCGTTGGTTACATATTCCTATAATAAATATATCTTTTCAAACTTCCAGCATCGCTGGATTAGTTATTTTCATCTATTGTGCCAGATATTTAGCTCAAAAAAAGAAAGAAAGAATAAATTTTATAAATTCTTTTTTTCCTTTGTTGTTTCCAATATTTTTTATCATTGGACTTATTTTTCCTGCTAACGGTTCTACTGCTGTTATTGTTTTCATCTCCGTTTTAATTTTACTTTTTATAGGAGGATATCCATTTACTAGTATTATAGGAGTTTTTTTAATGGGTATTTTATTGGCAGGAATATATATTTATTCTGTTATAAAATGGGGAAACCCTATGAACAGAGTTTATACATGGAAAAGTCGTATTGAAAAATTTTTGGATCATGAATCTGAAGAAAGTTATCAAATGAAACAATCTAAAACGGCAATCGTTTTAGGAAATAAATTTGGATGCGGGCCTGGAAAAAGTGTTTTAAAGGCTTTTCTCCCACAATCTTCTTCAGATTTTATCTATGCTATTATAATAGAAGAATATGGATCTGTTGGAGGTGTAATCCTTTTATTCATTTATATACTAATTCTAATGAGAATTATGATAATAGCTACGAAAGTACAAAATTATTTTTGTTCTCTTTTGGTATTTGCTGTTGGTTATCCTATTATAAATCAAGCGCTAATTAATATGGGAATAGCTGTTGGTTTATTCCCAGTTACAGGACAAACTTTGCCGCTTATAAGTGCTGGAGGAACTTCTATGTGGGTTACTTTTTTTAGTTTTGGCATCATATTAAGTGTCAGTCGAATGATATATAAAAATTCAACTAACACCACTAAAATACAAATAAATAAATTATAACTCATCATGAACAATACACCCAAAGTTATTATTGGAAGTGGAGGGACCGGAGGGCACATATATCCGGGAATAGCTATTGCTAATGAACTTAAAAAAAAATCCCAAAAATAAATATTTTATTTATTGGATCTAAGAATCATATGGAAATGCGAGAAATCCCTAGATTTGGATATTCTATTGAAGAAATCTGTATTTCAGGTGGAAAAGATAAATTTTTTTCTATATCAGGTTTTATTTTATCTATACAACTAATATATAGCTTTTTTTTGGCAAATAAAATCATTAAAAGATTTTCTCCAAATATAGTTATTGGTACAGGAGGATTTGTAAGTTTTCCTACCTTATATGCGGCAAGAAAAAATAAAATCCCTATTCTGATTCAAGAACAAAATTCTTTTCCTGGATTAACCAATAGAATATTCTCTCGTTACGCAAATAAGATATGTATTGCTTATGATCAAGCGAAAAAATTTTTTCCAGAAGAAAAAACAATCATAACTGGAAACCCAGTAAGATCTGAAATATTACAATTGCCTAGTAAAGAAAAAGCTTGTATTCATTTAGGATTAAAAATTAAAAAACCTATTATTTTATCTATAGGAGGAAGTCAGGGGTCAAATAGTATGAATAATGCTTGGATAAAAGGATTAAACAAAATAATAGAATTGGATATGCAACTTATTTGGCAAGTAGGAAAATTCGATCTTCATAAAGTTAAAAAAAATAAAATGTCTTATCATTCGAATATTATTTTCATGGAATTTATTGAAAATATTCCTATATGTTATGCTGCGGCGGATATTATTGTATCTAGAGCTGGGGCTTTAACTATATCAGAAATATGTTTGATAGGAAAACCATATATATTGATTCCTTTTCCTTCGTCCTCTAATGATCATCAAAATCAAAATGCTAAAATATTAGAAGAAAAAGAAGCGGCTTTAATTATAAAAAATGAAGAAATTGAGCAAAAACTGGTGAATTCTGTTATAGAATTAGTGAATGATTCCAGTATGAAAAAAAAAATGAGTAAAAATGTATTAGAATTAGGAAAACCTAAAGCAACGAGCGATATTGTAAACGAGATTTTACAAATTATTTTATGAACTTAAACCAAATTGATTCTTTTTATTTTATAGGAATAGGAGGAATGGGGATGAGTTCCCTGGCTCGATATTTTCATACTATGGGTAAAACTGTTTATGGTCATGATCAAAGTAAAACTTTTCTGACAAAAGAATTAGAAAAAGAAGGAATATCTATAAATTATCATGATAGTATCGAAATATTACCCAAATGGGTATTATCCAAACAATGTTTGATTGTGTATACCCCAGCCATTCCTAATCATCATAAACAATGGATGTATTTAAAAAAATATGGTAAAAATATAAAAAAACGTTCTCAAGTATTAGCTTTAATTACAGAAAATGATATTTGTATAGCCATAGGAGGAACACATGGAAAAACAACTACTTGTACCTTATTAGGACACATTTTATATAGTGTTGGAATGAATGTTACTGCTTTTTTAGGAGGAATTTCTGAAAATTATAAATCTAATTTAATATTGAATAATGTATGTAATGGAAAAAAAATTTTTTTGGTAGAAGCAGATGAATTTGACCATTCTTTTTTATACTTATCTCCCAATATAGCATGTATAACCTCTTTTGACCAAGATCATGTAGATACTTATCCAATAAAAGAAGCCTTGAAAAAGGCTTATATAACTTTTTCAAATAGAATAAAAAAACCATATAAAAAAATATTTCTTTTCCGAGAAGAATTTTTTCGATCTAATAACGCTATATATTATTCAGTGCTAAAAAAAGAAAATTATTATTCCAATCATTTTTATATAAAAGAAAATAAATGGTATTTTGATTTTCATACTCCTACAGAAACATGGAGATCTTTACCTTTACCTATTCCAGGTAAACATAACTTAAAAAACGTTACAGCAGCATTAGCCATATCTGACTATCTCAAAATTCCTAAAAATAAAATCATAAAAGCTTTATTTTTATTTAAAGGGATAAAAAGAAGATATTCCATTCATTATCAATCTTCAAAAAAGATATATATAGACGATTATGCACATCATCCGACAGAAATCAATGCTTTGATTAATACTGTAAGAAAATGTTTTCCAAATAAAAAGATATTAGGTATTTTTCAACCTCATTTATTCAGTAGAACTAAATTTTTTGAAAAATCTTTTGCAAAAAGTTTAGAACGTCTTGACATTTTAATTTTACTAGATATTTATCCAGCTAGAGAATTTCCCATAAATAAGATTAATTCGAATAATTTGTTAAAAAAAATTAAAATGAGTTCTAAAGAAATATCTACTCTGTCCAAAGTTTTAGAAAAAATTGAAAAAAAAAATTTTGATATTATTCTGACAATAGGAGCTGGTAATATAGACACCTTAATTATTCCTATTAAAGAATGGTTGTATAAACGATATGGATAAATAAATGAAAAATAATAAAAAATTCTTTATCATTATTTTATTATTATATATGATTTGTATGATATCGCTTTTTTATTTTTCTCAAAAAACACACCAAAACAAAATTTTAAAAAAATTTAATATTATCATTGATCCATTATCTAAAAATCATTTTGTAAATGAAGAAATTATTAAAAATATTCTATTTTATAAAACAAAAAAAATTGAAAAAAAAATCGGTCAATTATGTATATTGAGAATGGAAAAAAAATTAAATAATTACCCTTTTATAAAAAAATCTGAAGTATTTCTTAGTGTAGATGGGACTCTTAATATTAAAATTTTGCAAAAAGAACCCATATTAAGAATAAAAAATGGAAATCAAGAATATTATCTTACTAAAGATGCGGAAAATTTAGAACTTTCTTCTTTTTATTCATCAAAAGTCATCTTAGCAAAAGGACTTTTTTCAAAAGAAGAAAAAAAATATTTAACAAATCTAGTCAAATTCATAAACTCCGATGAATTATTAAAAGACCAAATTATTAGCATAAAAAAAAATAATAAAAATTCATTTATTTTAATTCCGAAAATCGGAAATCATCATATTATATTAGGAAATATAAAAAATTTTAAAAATAAATTGAATAAATTAAAAGCATTTTATAAGCAGTACCTAAATAGAATAGATATGAATCAATACAAAAGTATTGATTTGCAATATAAAGACCAAGTAGTCGCAAAAAAAAGATAAGTCTATGGAATATCAAGATATAGCTATAGGTCTTGATGTGGGAACCACGAAGATTGTAGCTATGGTAGGCAGGAGAAATGAATATAATAAAATTGAGATCCTAGGGATAGGTAGATCTAAAAGTGTAGGTGTGCATAGAGGAGTTGTAAACAATATAACTCAAACCATTGAAGCTATTCATGAAGCAGTATCTGAAGCCGAACATAGTTCTGGTTTAAAAATAAAAGAAGTTATTGTTGGAATAGCAGGGCAACATATTAGAAGTCTACAACATAATGATTATATTACTAGATTAAATTTTGAAAATGTCATCAGTCAAAAAGATATACAAAGATTAATAGATCAAGTTCATAAACTAGTTATGCAACCAGGAGAAGAAATCATTCATGTTCTCCCACAAGAATATAAAGTAGATAGTCAAGCAGAAATAGTAGAACCGATAGGAATGTATGGAAGTCGTTTAGAGGCAAATTTTCATGTAGTAGTAGGGCAAATTTCTTCTATACGAAATATTGGGATATGTGTAAAAGCTGCAGGTTTGAATTTAGCTGGAATGACTTTAGAACCTTTAGCTTCTGCTGAAGCTGTATTAAGTACCGAAGAAAGAGAAGCAGGTGTTGCTTTAGTGGATATAGGAGGAGGAACTACGGATATTGCTATATTTAAAGATAACATTATCCGGCATACTGCCGTGATCCCTTTTGGAGGAAATGTCATAACTGAAAATATAAAAACAGATTGTTTGATTATTGAACGGCAAGCAGAATTACTAAAAATAAAATTTGGATCTGCATGGCCAGGAGAAAATAAGGAAACGGAAATTGTTTGTATTCCTGGATTAAGAGGTCGTGAACCTAAAGAAATTTCTTTAAAACACCTTTCCCAAATTATTCATATACGAGTATGTGAAATTTTGGAACAAGTAAATGTAGAAATAAAAAATTATGGAAATGAAGAACAAAAGAAAAGACTTATTGCAGGATTAGTAATGACAGGTGGAGGTTCTCAACTTCAACATATTCGTCCATTAACAGAATATATTACTGGAATGGACGTTCGTATAGGGTATTCTAATGAACACATTTCAGGAGGAAAAAACGGTTTGATAAGTAATCCAGAATATGCCACGTCTATAGGTTTAATAATTAAAGGACTTGATGATAAAAAAAAATATCTTTGTACAACAGCAGATATAGCACATAGACATGATGAAAATTCTGAATTGATTTCTACAAAATTTTATAATAAAAATCGTAGATTAAATTATGATGAGGACTATAAAAAGAAAAAAAATAAAACAAAATCAAAATCTTTTCTTGAAATTTGGGCAGATAAGTTCCGTAAAATATTGAATGATACAGAATAATAAACCATGAAATGAAAAAAGAAGATTTTATACAAAAAAAAGAAAACGCTCAATTGGAATTTCCAAAAAACCGTTCAGCTTCTATTAAAGTAATTGGAGTAGGAGGAGGAGGAAGTAACGCTTTAAGTCATATGTTTGAACAAGGAATAACTGGGGTCGATTTTATAGCGTGTAATACGGATGCACAAGCATTAAATAATAATCCAGTTCCTATAAAAATTCAATTAGGAGCCTCTATTACAGAAGGACTTGGAGCTGGAGCAGATCCAGAAGTAGGAGAAAAGGCTGCATTAGAAAGTTTGGAGGAAATAAAAAGTATTTTAGATTCTAACACTAAAATGACCTTCATAACAGCAGGAATGGGTGGTGGTACAGGAACTGGTGCAGCTCCAATTATTGCAGGAATTTCTAAAGAAAAAGGAATTTTGACTGTAGGAATTGTTACAATTCCATTTCATTTTGAAGGAAAAATGAGATTACAACAAGCTCAAAAAGGAATAGAAGCATTAAGAAAAAATGTGGATTCACTCATTGTGATTAATAATGATAAATTAAGAGAATTATATGGAAATTTAGGATTTAAAGCCGGTTTTGCAAAAGCTGATGAAGTTTTAACTACTGCAGCTAAGGGCATTGCAGAAGTCATCACTCATCATTATAAACAAAACATAGATTTAAGAGATACAAGAACCGTTTTAAAAGAAAGTGGAACAGCTGTTATGGGATCGGCGATTGCTGTTGGAGAAAATCGAGCAAAAGAAGCTGTTGTACAAGCTTTAGATTCTCCATTATTAAATGATAATAAGATTACGGGAGCTAAAAATGTTCTTCTTCTTATTGTTTCAGGAAAAATAGAAATTACGATAGATGAAATAGGAATTATCAGTGATTATATACAATCTGAAGCAGGAAACAATGCCAATATTATTATGGGTTTAGGAGAAGACGAGGTTTTGGAAGAAAGTATTTCAATTACTATAGTGGCAACGGGGTTTCCTACGGAAATACAGAGAGCGATTAATCACGAAGAAAAAAAAATTTTTCATAGGTTAGAAGAACCTTATGAACAAAAATTAAATAAAATGGAAGAAATCCATTCTTATTCTAAACGAATTGATCCTTTTTTTTCAAAAAATTATTCAAAATCAAGTCATTTAGAAAAATCTTATTATAATAAGAAAAAAAATAAAAAAGACGATTTTTCATCGAACCAAAAACAAAACATTTTTGATCAATCTATAAATTCAAATTTTTTTATCGAAAAAAAACATAAAAAATATATGTTAAAAAATAGTTTTGATCTTCCTATTTCATACAATGAAAATGAAAAAATATTAAAAAATAGGATTCGTAAAAAAGAAAATAATACAAATCAAGAGTTTGATTAATGTTTCCTAATATTCCCAAAGGGACTAGAGATTTTTCATCTATTGAGATGAGTAAACGAAATTATTTAGTTCAAACGATTCGAAAACAATTTGAGCTTTTTGGTTTTGATTCTATAGAAACTTCTTCTATTGAAAATATTTCCACTCTCGTTGGTAAATACGGAGAAGAAGGAGATTCTTTAATGTTTAAATTGTTACATTCAGGTAATTTTTTAAAAAAGAGAATTTTCGATTTTTTAAAAAAAATCGAAAATAATAAAAATGTTGATCATATTGTAAAATTCTTTACTGAATATATGTCTAATAAAGCTCTCAGATATGATTTAACGGTTCCTTTTGTTCGTTATGTAGTAATGCATCAAAATGAAATCATTTTTCCTTTTAAAAGATACCAAATACAACCTGTATGGCGTGCAGATAACCCTCAAAAAGGAAGATTGAGAGAATTTTATCAATGTGATGCAGATATGATATCATTCTCTTGGTCTTTATGGGAGGAAATAGAATTAATTCAACTTTGTGACGAAATTTTTACTCAATTAAATTTTCCTATAATTATCTACATTAATCATAGAGATGTATTAGGAGGATTAGTTGAAATAGCTGGCATAGAAAATGATTTATGGAAAAATTTTACAACATCTTTAGATAAATGGAATAAAATTGGACGAGATTTAGTTAAAAAAGAAATGATGAACAAAGGAATTTCATCTAAATCATTTGATAAAGTATCATTTTTTTTCGATATGGAAGAAAATTTCTATAATAAAAAAAAACATTTAACCATAGCCTTACAAGATTCTGAAAAAGGGAAAAGAGGGATCCGCGATTTGAGTTTTATTTACAAGAATATAAAGAATATTTCTTTACAAAATACAAAATTGGAATGGAATCTTTCTTTAGCCAGAGGAATGAATTATTATACAGGTACAATATTAGAAATTGTTCCATTTCACAATAGGAGTTTTATTTCTATCGGAGGAGGAGGTCGATATGATAAATTAGCTAATTTATTTGGAATGAATAATATTTCTGGGGTAGGAATTTCTTTAGGTTTGGATAGAATTTATTTAGCAATGGAACAAGAAAATTTGTTTCAAACTATTTCTAATTGTTCTTCAAAAGTTTTGTTTATTAATTTTGGAAATGAAGAGGTTTTGTATGCATACAAAATAATTAAATTTTTTAGAAGAAAAGGAATTTCTACTCAATTATATCCTAATACGGATAAAATAGGAAAACAATT
Source organism: Blattabacterium cuenoti (assembly GCF_014251635.1). NCBI lineage: Bacteria > Pseudomonadati > Bacteroidota > Flavobacteriia > Flavobacteriales > Blattabacteriaceae > Blattabacterium > Blattabacterium cuenoti. Next base: position 279,038 of record NZ_CP059194.1, read on the forward strand.
TAGATATGCGAATAAGAACAATATTCCATTTGTTATTAGTATAGGAAAAAATGAAATCAATAAAAACAAAATCAAAATGAAAGATATGCAAAAAAAAACAGAAAAAGAATACAATCACGTTAATGACGTTGTGAATCTATTAATGAAAAAATTATGATAAAATTTGATTGAGTGCTTTTTTCTTCCAAAGAAAAAACCCTCCTATAGCTAGGATAACAAGAACAATAAATAGAATCCCTGTTAATATAAAACCCTTAAAAAAATAAAGAGGTACGGAAATTCCATTTCCCACCATCCAAAATATCCAATTTTCTACTTTTTTCATAGCCATTTGATACATTCCAGAAAAATAAATACCCGTTGTTAATATATCCATCCAATCAGAATGAGATTGAAGTTTTCCATAAAAAAAATAAACCATCATACTGAAAGTACAAGTGAATAAAAATAAAATAGAGGTATAAAAATAATCTTTTTTATTACAAAAAGTAATAGGGATTTTATTATTTTTATCCTTTTTATATATCCATGCATACCATCCATAAAAACTCATCAACGTGTAATACAAGTTAATAATAAAATCTCCATAAAGAGAAGAATAAAAAGTTAAATAACTATATATAATAGTGCTGACTATTCCTATTGGATATACCCATGCATTATTTTTTTGAGCACAAAAAACACTAAATATTGTAAATGCTACAGCCGTAAATTCTAAAATTATGTGAAAATAACTATAATGATAATAGGGGGATAAAAGTATATCTATCCAATCATTTATCATATTCATTTATTGTCTATGTCTATAATATAAACTAAGTAATGTTCTTCTATTTTTCTATAGAAAGCAGAAAACCGTTTACTATAGGAATTTTTTATAATCCAGCATGACACACAAGAATCCTTTTTAAGGCAAAAAGGAGAAACTTTATAATGATCTAAAAAATTATAAAAAATTCCTCCTTCTAGTTTATATAAACTTTCTTTGATTCCCCATATAATATGCAAATAATCTTCTTCATAATTTGGATGAATAAAAATAGATTCATCATCTCTAATAAATTTTTTCTTTATTTTAAATATTTTTTTGTCTTTTCGTAATTTTTCTATGTCTATTCCTATATGATAAGAACTTATAGCTATAGCTATCTTTTCAAAAGAATGACTTAAAGAAATATGTTTTCCTTCAGGAAAAAGAAAAGGTTTTCTTTTTTCATTATAAAAAATATTCATTTTTATTCCTATATACCTCAAAACATAACGTATACTTAAAAATTCTCTTTTTCGTTTTTCTGACAATGATAAAAAAAATACTTTTTCTTTATCTGAAAGAAAAAGTTTTCTTAAAAACATAGTCTCTAAAAACTGTTCCCATCTAAAAACTATGATCATTGTATGAAAAGAATGAAACTTATAGGTACAGAAATTCATTCTATTTTTAGAATTTCTTTAAATCTAACCATTTTTTTTGTACTATTGTGAATAGTGTTTATAATTAAATAATATAATATATGATGCGTGTATGAAAAAGAAAATTGAAAAAGCGTTAAAAAATGTTATTCTTATTGATAATAAAAATATTATAGAATCTGGTTGGGTAAAAAAAATAGATTTATTAAATAATGAAATAAGAATTCATTTGAGTTTATCCAATCCTGCTATGCATATAAAAAACAAACTCATTAAAGATATTACCCATTCTATAAGAAATCAAAATATTTTAGATACAATACGTATAAAAACAGAAATAAAATCAGAGACAAAAATAAAACCTGTAATAAAAAATATAATAGCTGTAGCTTCTGGAAAAGGAGGTGTAGGAAAATCTACAATAGCAACAAATATTGCAGTATCTCTGGTTCATATGGGTTTTCATGTTGGATTATTAGATGCGGATATCTATGGCCCTTCTATTCCATTAATGTTTAATATTGAAAATAAATCTGTTAGTTTACAACATAAAAATGGAATTATAAATCCTATTACTAGTTATGGAGTAAAAATTCTATCTATAGGTTTTTTTTCAAAATATGGAGAGGCTATTGTTTGGAGAGGGCCCATGGTAACTAAAGTTTTGAGACAATTTATGCATGAAACTAATTGGGGGGAATTAGATTTTTTAATTGTGGATTTACCACCAGGAACAGGGGATATTCATTTATCTCTTTTGCAAGAGATTCCATTAAAAGGGGTTGTTATAGTAAGTACCTCTCAAAAGATAGCCTTGTCAGATGTAAATCGGTCTGTAGGAATGTTTCGTATTAAATCTATTTATGTTCCTATACTTGGAATTATAGAAAATATGTCTTATTTTCCTTCACCTTCAAAAGAAACTAAAGAAAGATATTTTTTTTTTGGAAAAAATGGAGTCAGAGATTTTTCAAAAAAAATGAATATTTTTTTTCTTGGAGAAATTCCTATGTTGCAAAAAATACGAGAATATTCGGATTTAGGAATACCTGTTGTTTTAAAAAACGATAAGATTAGAAACATATTTATAAAGATTACGGAACATATTATCAATCAATTGCATGAATAAATATTATTTATTTATAAACAAAGTTTTATAAATTCTTTTACTATTAATATTAGGAGAGACATAGATTTTTCTGTTTCTTTATAATTATAAAAAAATGGATTCATAAAATTTATTTTTTTTGAATTAAGTTTTTCATATAATCCCATAACAACGGATATAGCAAATACTCGTAAATTCATACATCTGGCTGTTATGACATCTGTTACTATATTCATGCCTACACTATCCCCTCCCATAGATCGTATCATAGCATATTCTGCACAGGTTTTATAATTAGGATAAGGATAAGCAACATATACTCCTTTTTGAATAATGATATTATGATTCATCGCGATATTTTCTGCAATTTCTATCATTTTTTTATCATATGGTTCTGTAATTTCAAAGAATCTATTTTTTATAAACTCTTTTATATCAGGATTTTCTGGAAAAAAATTAATATGATCCTTAACTAACATCACATCTCCCATTTTGTAATTGGGATTGACTCCACCAGAAATATTAATCAATATTAATTTATCTATTCCTATATTTTTACACAATACAATAGGGAAATTGTTCGTTCTATTTTCTTCATAAAAAGGTTCGTTTAAACAAACCACATTCTTTTCTTCTATTTTACCGAAATAAAATTTTCCATACAAATTTTTTTTAGAAAAAATAGGGATTTCTTCATAAGAAATGCATATAGGATTTTTTATTTCCTCTATCAATTTATCAAATTGACTTCCTAATAATAAAATTCCAAAATCAGGTTTTTCTTTTATTTTGTTTTGTATGTATTGTTTTGATTTTTCTAAAGTCATAGTCATTGATACAAATTCAAGTTACACGAATAGAACCCCCCCAATAAAAAGGGAAAAATAAAACAAAGGTAAATTGTTTCATTATTTATTTTTATCATTTCATTTGATTCATTTTGACTTATTGTATGACATTTACTTCTATAGATAAAGGTATCCCAAATTTTTTTTTTATGTTTTTCGTTATTTTTTCTGAAACAGAATATATCTCCATTCCAGTAGCTTTTCCATAGTTTACTAAAATAATAGGTTTTTTTTCATATGTTCCTACATTTCCAATTTTTTTTCCTTTCCATCCTATATTTTCAATTAATGAATTAGCAGATAGTTTTACTTTTTGATTAGAAATGCTATAACCTGTAATGGTAGGATATTGATGTTTGATTTTTGTAAAATACAAAACCCCTACTATAGGATTTATAAAAAAACTACCAGCATTTCCAATTTTTTTTGGATTTGGAAGTTTCCTGTGTCTAATATTAAAAATTGCCTGACTTAAATCTTGAATAGTAGGTATTTTAATATTCATATTTTCTAATTCTTCTTTAATTTCTACATAAGATGTATTTAATTGTTGAAATTTCTTTCTTAAAAGAAAAAAAACAGATAAAATAAGAAATTTATTTTTATAATGAGGATGCTTAAAGAAAGAATAACGATATTTTAATTGACATTCTTCACGTGTAAATTCTCTTATTTTTCTATTATCTATTTCATATGCTTGTACTTTTATCAAAGTATCTTTTACTTCTGCTCCATATGCTCCAATGTTTTGAATAGGAGAAGCTCCAACTGTACCAGGAATAAATGATAGGTTTTCTAAACCACTAAATCCTTTTTTGATCGTCCAGTTTACAAATTCATTCCAGTTTTCTCCAGCGTAAGCTTGAACAATGACTTCATAATCATTTTCTTTTACCACTTTTTTTCCTTTCATTCCCACTTTCATTACTAATCCTGGGTAATAATTTTTTAAAAAAAGAATATTGGTTCCATTTCCTAAAAATAGTTTTGAAATGTATGGATATATATCAAAAATTTTTTGAATTTCTTCTATACTTTTCACTTCTACAAAATAACGAGCATAAACATTTATTCCAAATGTATTAAATTTTTTTAGAGAAAAGTGTTTTTTAATGAACATGTGAAAAATATTTCATAAATACATAAATACAATTTTGTACGTAAATATTGTATGATTAAATTTATCCATCAAAAATATAAAATTGTTATTATGAAAAAAGGAGGAAGTTTTTTTTTGGGAATTATTTTGGGGACCATGGCTGGGTTAATAATGGGAATCATACTAACTCCAAGAAAAGAGGAAAAAATCAAAAATATATTAGAAAAAAAAACAGAAGAGCTAAGAGATAATTTACAGGAAATTGGTAAAAAAATTGGAAAAAAAGTGCATAAAATTAAATCCGATTTTGAAGCTAAGTGGAAAAAAAATAAAATAGAGAAAATGGATCAAGTAGAAGATGAATTAGGAACTTAAAACTAAATAAGTTTTTCATTGTTTTAAAATGTTCATCTTTATTAGAAATTTTATCCATAAAAAATGGTGCATTTTTAGAAATGAAGTCATTCGAATACTGATTTCCATCATGACAGAGGTTTTTTTGAATTTTATATTATTAATATTTTGCATTATTATTTTTTTTTTAGCAAGCCTTTCTTTATGTTTTTTCCTTTCTTTTTACTTTGGTAATTATGTTATAGGATTTGGAATTTTAACTATTTTATATCTTTTAATTTTTATTATCATATTTTCTTTTGGAAGAAATATTACACGATTCATTATAAAAAATTTATTTAATAAATATTTTATTAAAATTTTTGACAATAAAAAATAATATATTATGGTATTATGAAAAAATTAGAAATTGTTTATGGAATACATCCATTGATCGAAGCAATTATAGCTAAAAAAAACATTAGAAAGCTTTTTTTTCAAAAAGGATTAAGGCAAGTATCAAATGCTTACAAAAAATTAATAAATCTTTCCAAAGAAGAGCATATTCCGATTCAAACCGTTTCAAAACAAAAATTTTATCAATTGAAAAATAAAAATCATCAAGGAGTTTTTGCTATACTTTCTCCCATAGAAACTTATAACATAGAAGATTTGCTTCCTGTATTTTATGAGAAAGGAAAAAATCCACTTTTGATCATTTTAGATAGAATTACAGATGTAAGAAATTTTGGATCTATAATACGGACCGCTGCATGCGCAGGAGCAGATGCTATCATTATTCCAAAAAAAGATACAGCTATGATTGGATCTGATTCTATCAAAACTTCTTCAGGTGCTTTATTCAAAGTTCCAATATGTAAAGAAAAAAACATATTAAACACAATAGAATTTTTGAAAAATTCTGGATTGAAAATTGTTTCTGCTACAGAAAAATCTGATATACATTGGTATAATATTGATTTTTCAGGACCAACGGCTTTAATACTAGGAAATGAAGAAAAAGGAATTTCTTCAAAGTATTTAAAAATTTCCTACGAAAAAGCAAAAATTCCATCAATAAAAGGAATTTCATCTTTAAACGTATCTGTAGCTTGTGGTGTTATTTTATATGAGATCTTCAGACAAAGACAATCTAAATCTAAAACTCACTTTTAAATTGTTTTAAAAAACGAATATCATTATCAAAATAAATTCTAATATCTTTCATTTGATAAATTATTAAAGATAAACGTTCAATTCCCAATCCAAAAGCAAATCCAGAATAAAGTTCTGAATCAATATTTACGTTTTTCAAAACTTGGGGGTCTATCATACCACAACCCATGATTTCTATCCATCCACTATCACAATAGATATCTACTTCCGCACTAGGTTCTGTAAAGGGAAAATAAGAAGGACGAAATCTAATCTTTGCTTCTCCAAAAAGAGAATTGATCAAATAATAAATCGTTTGTTTCAAATCAGAAAAAGAGACTTTTCTGTCTATATAAAATCCTTCCGCTTGATGAAACATGAAATTAGAACGTGATGAAATGGTTTCGTTTCTATACACTTTTCCTATAGACAAGACACGAAAAGGCGGACTATGTTTCTTCATATACCGTATTTGCACGGAAGAAGTATGTGTGCGCAATAAAATATCTGGATTTTTGCACAAAAAAAATGTATCTTGCATATCTCTAGATGGATGAAAAATAGGAATGTTTAAAGCAGTGAAATTATGCCAATCATCCTCTATTTCTGGTCCATCTACATAAGTAAATCCTATCTTCATAAAAAGATCTATTATTTTGTTTTTTATAATAGAAAGGGGGTGTCTAGATCCAATTTCTATCGATTTTCCCGGTATAGTAGGATCGAATTTAAGTATTTTCTCATTATTATTATGAATTTCATTTTTTGAATAAAAAATTTTTATTTTATTTTGAACTTCTTTTTTTAACTCATTAATAATTTTTCCATAAATTTTTCTTTTCTGAATAGAAACTTCTTTTAATTCTTTAAATAAAATTGTTAAAATTCCCTTTTTTTTTCCTAAAAATTTAATTCTGAATATTTCTAAATCATTATATGTTTTCATATGAAAACATTTGATTTCTTTTTTAATTTGATCTATTTTTTTATCCATATTTATTCCAGAATATTTTCGTCATTCATGTAACGAATAATAGCTTTTTTAATTAAAAATAATTGTTCTCCCTGATTAAAAGGAATCTTATTTTTCAATATATAATGAGGCCACCCTTCTTTATCTTTTCCAAGAAAAGAATAATAACCAAAAGGTTCTAGTATTCTACATATTGCAATATGTAGAATATTGATTTTATCTTCTTTATTAAAAAACTGATTATTGCCTTTTCCTAATTCTTGAATTCCTATTAGATAAATAATTCCAATTATATCAATCTTTCCTTCTATAGAAAAATTACTTTGTATATATGACATGACTTTATTCCAATTAATATGAAATTGTTGCATAAATTTTTTTTCCATTTTATTTTTAGTATATTAAAAAATAGTTATGTTAATAGTTATGTTAGATATAATTATTATAATTCTAATTTTATATGGAGGATATCGTGGATATAAAAAAGGTTTAATTTCTCAATTATTCATATTTATGATATTTTTTATTTTAATTTTAAAAGGTTTTTATATATTTAATTTTTTTAAAGAAATATTATCAAAATATAAAGAACCGAATCAATTGATAATTTATTCTATAATAATTTCGTTTTTTTCTATTATTATTATAGCTTTTATTATTAAAAAAATTATAGAATTCATAATGATTATCACATGGATGAAACCTATAGATAGATTGGGGGGGGGAATATTAGGCATGATGAAATATTTTTTTTATCTTTCAATATGTATTCTTTTCTTAAAAGAAGCAAATAAAAAAATAGACCTCTTTCCTTATAATTTTCTTAATAATTCCTTTGAAAAAGGATTTCAATTTATTTTCTATCAAAAAGGATCTTTATTCAATAAGTTGAAAGAATTATATTTCAAATTTTATGAATTTTAAAAAAAAAATTTTTTCTATATTATCAAAAAAAGAATTTTATAATTTAACATGGGATATATTCCGTTATCAAATTAAAAATAACAAAATTTATAAAAATTATCTTCAATACTTAGAGGTTAATCCATTTGAAATCAAAAATATTTCTAAAATTCCTTTTTTACCTATTTCTTTTTTTAAAACGCATCGTATTTTGAGTAGTTGTAATACAACAAGAACAGGGGATTGTTACGATATCATTTTTACTAGCAGCGGAACTACTCCTGGGATCAGGAGTCAACATTATGTGAAAAGTTTGAGTGTTTATATTGAAAGCATTATAAAAAGCTTTGAGTTTTTTTATGGTTCAATAGAAAAATTTAAGTTTTTAGGATTTTTTCCCACAGATCGAAAGGATTCTTCTTTAATTTATATGGTAAAGCATTTGATACAAAAAACTTATCAAAATGGGAGTCATTTTGTTCCTTTTCCTTATTCCTCTAATAATTATAATAAAGATATCCATCTTATTCCTAATCGAAATAATAAAAATATTTTCATTTTTGGACTTAGTTTTTTTTTATTGGATTTTATAGAAAAATATAATTATCTGATTCCTTTTTCTTTTAAAAAGAAGGAATATCAAAACAAAGTCATAATTATGGAAACAGGAGGAATGAAGGGAAAGAGAAAAGAAATCATTAGAGAAGAATTACACAATAAATTAAAAAATTTTTTTTGTGTAAAGGATATTCATTCAGAATATGGAATGACAGAATTACTTTCTCAAGCATATGCAAAAAAAAACGGGATATTTCAATGTCCTCCTTGGATGAAAATATATATAAGAGATCCTGAAGATCCTTTTATACATATAGATAATAATAAAATAGGAGGGATTGATATTATAGATTTATCAAATTATTTATCTTGTCCTTTTATTTCTACCCAAGATTTGGGGAAAAAAATAAATGAAAATGAATTCGAAGTATTAGGAAGAATGGATTTTTCAGATATGCGAGGATGTAATATCATGACCCCCCATTTTCTAGAAAGCTAAAAAAGATGCGTCTTTTTTGGATGAAATATGGGATGATGCATCGTGATACAATAGAATGATTTCTTCTATACTTTCCGTGATTTTTTTTGATTGTAAAAGAAGATCTAACATCAAAAAAGTATTTTTTGTTCCATATTTATTATGTATAATCCCCCTTACTTGTTGATTCATTTGCTCTTCAATTTTTTTTATAATTTGATTTTGTATAGAACAAGGAAATTGAATTTTTTTAAAATTTCTGTCTGTTATTATTCTTTTTATAATGTTGAAATGTTCAATCATAAAACGCTCAAGCGTTAGCAAATTTTTCTTTTGCTGATATTTTAAAGGTTTATGACTATTGATTACATGAAACAATGTATGATTCGTAATGATATCTGAAGATTCAATAATTTCTTTAGTTTTGTTGTATATATGCAGATAAAGGATTCCAGCAATCGGTTCATGATTTTTCGTTTTTCTAATTACTTTAATAAGAGAGTTATGTATATTAGTAAAATTATCTTTTACTTTTAAAAAATTATTTCTACTCTCTTTAAGAATTTTTAAATTTTCCTGAGTGATTCCTTCTATACTATTTTTGTAAATACTTTCAATATATTCAAGTGTTGGTTTTAGAATATCGAAGGTTTTGTCTAAAGTGGCTTCTAAAGTTAGATTTACTATACCAAAAAACGGTTTTTCTTCTATTTTTTGATCTTGCATTTTATTATAGTTTTTATAACTTCTATAAAAAACAAATAAAATCAAAAAAATAAGAAAGGATAAAGCCCATATTTTAAAAAAGTATAAAACAGCAGCCGTGATCCCTGCCATAGTAAAGGCGATTAAACCAGTTAAGAACCATCCTCTTATGACTTTTAATACCCCTGAAACTCTATAAACAGCACTTTCTCTGTCCCAGGCTCTATCTGAAAGAGATGTCCCCATAGATACCATAAAAGTAACAAAAGTGGTAGATAACGGCAGTTTTTGAACTGTGGCTATAGATATCAAGATACTTGATATAGTTAAATTTGCAGAAGCTCTAACTAAATCAAAAGCAACGCTTTCTTCTTTTTGTATTTTTTTTTGCTTAAAGTTTTTTTCGATTTTAACCAGAAGTCTTTTAGGAAAGAATTTAAAAAAATGATTTCCTAAATATAAAAAAAATCGAACAATCCCTCTAGAGAAAGAATTGGATAAAAATTTTTCCGGTCCTTCATTTTGTCTACTTAAATTAATTTCTGTACTCGTGATATTTTTCGTTTTCTTAGAAAACCAAAGAGTGAATATCATAATCATTCCTGAAAAAATTAAAACAGAAGATGGAACCTGTACATTTCCAGATAAACTTTTCATATTGAATTTTTCAGCAGGTGGACTACCCGATTCTTTCCATATATTATAAGACTGTATACTAGCTATAGGAATCCCGATAAAATTTACTAAATCATTTCCTGCAAAAGCCATAGCTAAAGAAAAAGTCCCATATAATACGACAAATTTTAATATATTATATCCCAAATAAACAAAGATCTTTGCTATAATAGTCCACGTTGAAAATAAAATAAGCAAAAAGATAAAAAAATTATGGTGAATCCATTTTATGAAATGTTGAATCAATAAGGAAAACCCTGTTAAATTGTCATCAATAAACCCCTGTAAAGTACTATGCAATCCTCTTACAATAAGAAAATAAGTCATACTACTCAATGAAATGGCACTCCATATTACCCCTACATATTTTAATCTACTTTCATATTCAAAACTAAATAAAAGACGAATGAAATAGTGAATAAAAGCACCGGAAGTAAAAGAAATGATAATAGATAAAAAAATACCTAGACTAATGGTGAATGTTTTTTCCGCTTTAATGTATAGAGTTAAATGATGAAAGGGTTCATTATTCAATGGAGATGTCATTTTTATCATAGCGATACTGAAAGCCGCTCCTAATAAACAAAAAACCATAGATACTGTAGTTGAAGTGGGCAATCCTAAAGTGTTAAAAATATCCAGTAAAATAATATCGGATATCATTACCGATAAAAAAATAAAAATAATATCTGAAAAATAAAAATAAGAGGGGTCAAAAACTCCTTTTCTTGCGACTTCCATCATTCCACTAGATAAAAAAGCTCCTAATAAAATACCTAAACTAGCAAAAATCATGATAGTTCTACGAGAAGCGACTCGAGACCCAATAGCAGAATTTAGAAAATTAACGGCATCATTAATTAAACCAACAATAAGATCAAATATAGATAAGAAAAAAAGAACCACTATAATTGAGGGATAAAAAAGTTTCATAATAAGAGGTATTATTATTGAATTCACGAAAAAACAAAAGTATATTATTAAGGTTTGTTTTTTATAAATTAAATAGTGAATAATTTTATGATTTTACAATTTTTTTTAAAGATTCTTTAATGAGATTTTCTAAAGAAAATTCTGGATTTTCATCTAAAATATCATCCAAAACGGTTTTAGACTCTTGAGGAGAAAATCCCAGCACACTCAAAGCGCTTAAAGCTTCTTTTTTTATTAAATAAGGCGTATTTTCCAATAGTTTTTTTATGTTTTTTCCTTTTCTAGGAATAATTTCAATTTTATCTTTTAGTTCAATAATAATTCTTTTAGCTATTTTTGTCCCAATTCCTTTAACTTTGTTCAACATTTTTATATCTTCTTTAGATATAGATTTTTCTATTTCATATGGAGTAAGAGAAGATAATAACATGATAGCAGAACTTGGCCCTATTCCATTCACGGATATCAAATGAGAAAATATTTGTCTTTCTTTTTTATCAGAAAAACCATACAAAACATGTTGATTTTCTTTTATAAACAGATAAGTATATATGAAAATATTTTTACCTTCTTTTTCTAATAAAGAAGAAGAAGAATAGGTATATGAGGATATATGAATATGATATCCGACCCCATGACAATCTATGATTAAATAAGATTGATTTTTTTCTACTAACTTTCCTCTTAAGTGTGTTATCACGATATTATCAATAGATAATAAATAAATCCTAAAAAGTTATTTTTTCCTAAAAAAAATTTGTATGGGTACTCCTATAAAATCAAAATGAGAACGAATTTTATTTTCAACAAATCTTTTATAAGATTCTTTTATGTATTGAGGAAAATTAGAAAAAAAAATAAATTTTGGCGTGCGTGAAGGCAACTGAGTACAATATTTTATAGTTATGGATTTATTTTTTTTCTTAGGAGTAGGTGGATTTTTTTTAAAAATTGGTAACATAATTTTATTTAAAATATTCGTTTTTAATCTGTTTTCACGGGATCTTAAAACCTGATAAGCCATGGGGAGAATATTGTGTATTCCATCTTTATTTTTAGCGGATATAAAAAGAATGGGAACATTATAAAATGGATAAATTTTTTTTCTAATAAATAATTCGTAATCTTGTTGTGTATAAGAATTTTTTTTATGAAATAAATCCCATTTATTAATAATAATTATAATACCTTTATGATTTTTTTCCACTAATCTAAAAATATTCATATCCTGTTTTTCCCATCCACAACCTGCATCTACCATTAAAAGACAAACATCCGCATATTCTATTGTTTTAAACGTTCTCATAGTAGAATAAAATTCAATGTTATCTCTAATTTTAGATTTTTTTCTGACTCCAGGTGTATCTACTAAAATACATTCATATTCCCATTTTTTGTAGAATACATCTAAACTATCTCTGGTCGTTCCCGAAATATCTGTAACAATATGATGGTTTTTATTAAGAAAAGAGTTAATCAAAGTTGATTTTCCTACATTGGGTCGTCCTATTATTGAAAAACGAGGAAAAAGCTTGTTTTCCAATATTTTTTCTTTTTTTTTAAATAATTCTTGTTTGAATATTTCTATTAATTTATCTAATAATTCTCCAGTTCCACTCCCATTTATAGCTGATATACAGTAATATTTAAAAAATCCTAAACGAAAAAAATCTGTATCATGATATATATATTTTACGTTATCTACTTTATTCACAACTAATAAAACTATTTTTTGACATTTTCTTAATATTTGAGCAATTTCGATATCTGCATCTAATATTCCTGTTTTTATATCTACTAAAAATAAAATAACATCAGATTCTTTGATCGCTATCAAAATTTGGTTTTTGATTTCTTTTTCAAGTACATCATTTTTTGAAACAGAAAAACCACCAGTGTCTACTATAGAAAATTTTATTCCATTCCATTCTGAATTTCCATAAATACGATCTCTTGTCACTCCACTCGTTACATGAACAATAGCTTTTCTTCTTCCTACAAGACGATTAAACAAAGTTGATTTTCCTACATTAGGTCGTCCTACTATAGATACGATATAATTCATTTTTAATAAATTATTCACAAAGGTAGAATTTTTTCATTAGTTTCATTCTTAGATTATCAAAGTGTATATTAACAAAAAAATAATACGTTGCGTATAGATATTGTTAGTCTTGTGCCTGAAATTCTTCATAGTCCTTTTTCCAATTCTATTATTAAAAGGGCAATTAATAAAGGTTTAATAGAGATTCATGTTCATGATTTGCGTAAATATGGTTTAGGAAAACGAAAAAATTTAGATGATTATCCTTATGGAGGAGGATCAGGTATGGTTATCAGAATAGAACCTGTAGATCAGTGTTTTTCCAAGCTCTTATCAGAAAGAAATTATGACGAAAAAATTTTTATGACTCCTGATGGAAAGTTATTTTCACAAAAATATGCTCAATATTTAATTGATAAGAAAAATATTATTATTCTTTGTGGACGTTATAAAGGGATTGATCAAAGAATTCGAGATCACTTAATATCCAAAGAAATATCTATTGGAAATTATATTTTATCTGGAGGAGAACTAGCTGCGGCTGTCGTTGTAGAATCTATAGTTCGATTATTACCTGGAGTAATACAAAATCAAAATTCCATTCTCACAGATTCTTTTCAAAATGAATCCTTCATCGCTCCCCCTATCTATACTCGCCCAGTAGTTTATAAAGGATGGGCTGTTCCAAAAATACTTTTATCTGGACATCATAAAAAAATAAAAGATTGGTTGAATCAAAAATCCATGCAATTCAAACGAAAATTGGATTCTTAGAGGATCCGTCAAAATGAATTTCACTATAAATTAATCGTTTTATAACTTCATTTATTTTATCAAAGTCAAATTCTTTTATTATATCTTGCATTAAATTTCTAATTTGTGTGTTACACAAATTTCCTATACTTCCTTCATGGGAATAACAAACCTGAGTCTGAGTAAAGGGTTTGAAACATCCATTTTGGATATCTAAACCAACTTTTTGATAAGCTTCCCTAAAAGAATATCCTTTTTCAATAACAAGCTCGTTCACGACTTCTACACTAAACAAGTATTGATACTTCTCATCCTGAAGAATATCCTTTTTTACTATGATATGATTCAACATATATTTAAACATGTAAAAACATTTTTTCATTTCTTCAAAAATAGGGATAAATCTTTCTTTAATGATTTGAAAATCTCTATGATATCCAGAACATAAATTAGAAGAAATCAAATAAATTTCATTAGGTAACGATGATATTCTATTACATTTAGCTCGTATAATCTCAAAAACATCTGGATTTTTCTTATGAGGCATAATGCTAGATCCGGTAGTAAGATGATCAGGAAAACTAATAAAATTAAAATTTTGACTTAAATATAAGCAAATATCTTGCGCCATTTTACTTAAAGTTCTTGCCAAAGAAGAAATAGATTCTGAAACGATTCTTTCCATTTTTCCACGGCCCATTTGAGCATACACTACATTATAATTTAAATTTTCAAAACCCAATAAATCGGTTGTCATTTTTCGATTTAAAGGGAAAGAAGATCCATAACCTGCAGCTGAACCTAAAGGATTTTTGTTTACGATACGATATGCGGTATGTATTAATAGTAAATCGTCTATTAAACTTTCTGCATATGCGGCAAACCAAAGCCCAAAAGAAGAAGGCATCGCTATTTGATAATGAGTATAACCAGGCATTAATATATTTTTATATTGTTCACTTAATTTTAATAGTAAATCAAAAAAAGAATAAGCCATGTATACGATTTCTTTGATTTCTGTACGAACAAAAAGTTTCAAATCCACCAAAATCTGATCATTTCTGGATCTCCCACTATGTATTTTTTTTCCTACTTCTCCTAAACGATTGGTTAACAAAAATTCTATCTGAGAATGAATATCTTCTATTCCTTCATCAATCTTAAAATTATTCTTCAAAATTTCGTGAACATAAATATTACGCAACTCCTGAATTAAAATTTTTAAATCTTTTTGATTTAATAATCCTATACTTTTTAACATAATTACATGAGCTATAGTCCCTATAACATCATGTGGTGCTAAAAGCAAATCTATTTTTGAATCCTTACTTGAAGTAAAATTTTCTATTTCTTTATTGAAACTAAAATTCGTTTTTTTTCCCCAAATTTTCACAAAATAATATTTTTTCTATCTTTAAAACTATAAAATTTTATGTAAAATATATGAATAAAAAACATAATACAATAAAAGATTATACAGCAGATAGTATTCAATCCCTTGAAGGAATCGAACATATTCGACTCAGACCTTCCATGTATATTGGGGACGTAGGAATTAGAGGTTTACACCATTTAGTATACGAAGTCATAGATAATTCTGTAGATGAAGCTTTAGCAGGTTTTTGCAATAAAATATGGCTTACAATTCATAAAAATGGATTTATATCTGTACTTGACAATGGTCGTGGAATCCCAATAGATATTCATAAAAAAGAAGGGAAATCGGCTCTAGAGGTTGTTATGACTAAAATAGGTGCAGGTGGTAAATTTGATAAAAATTCTTACAAAGTTTCTGGAGGATTACACGGCGTAGGAATTTCTTGTGTCAATGCACTGTCTAAAAAACTTATAGTAACAATTTATCGAAATGGAAAAATTTATCAACAAGAATATTTAAAAGGAAAAGCCCTTTATCCTGTAAAATGTTTAGGAAAAACTAATATGCAAGGAACAAAAATTTCTTACCTTGCAGATCATTCTATTTTTAATTCCATTATATATAATTATGAAATTTTAGCTAATCGATTAAAAGAATTATCTTTTTTAAACAAAGGTCTATACTTATTTTTAAAAGATGAAAGAGAAAATATAAAAGAACATTTTTTTTCTAAAAATGGATTAAAAGAATACCTACAAATTTTAGATAAAAATCAGGAGACTTTAACAAAAAATATCCTTTTTCTTGAAGAAGAAAAAGAGAATACTATTGTCGAAGTTGCAATGCAATACAATACTTCTTTTAAAGAAAAAATTGTTTCTTATGTAAACAATATAAATACTTATGAAGGAGGAACTCATCTTTCCGGTTTCAGAAGAGCATTAACAAGAACGTTTAAAAAATATGTAGATGGATACAGTATTTTATCTAATAAAATAGAATTAACTGGAGATGATTTTAGAGAAGGAATTACGGCTATTATATCTGTTAGAGTGATGGAACCTCAATTTGAAGGGCAAACTAAAACAAAATTAAGTAATCATGAAGTAGGAGGCATTGTAGACAAAATTGTGGGAGAAACGTTGTATAATTATTTAGAAGAACACCCTAGTGATAGAAAAAAAATTATTGATAAAATTATATTAGCAGCTAAAGCGCGTCAAGCCGCTAAGAAGGCTCGTGAATTAATACAGAAAAAAACTACCATTAGTAGTATTTTACCCGGAAAATTAGCGGATTGTTCTTACAATAATCCAGAAAGTTGTGAAATTTATTTAGTTGAAGGAGATTCTGCCGGAGGGACAGCTAAACAAGGAAGAGATAGGAATTTTCAAGCTATTTTACCTTTAAGAGGGAAAATACTCAATGTTGAAAAAGCGATGCAGTATAAAATATTTGAAAATGAGGAAATAAAAAATATATTTACTTCTTTAGGAGTTTCTATTGGTACAGATGGTACAGAAGAAGACAAAAAAATTTTAAACATTAAAAAACTTAGATATAATAAAATTATTATTATGACAGATGCAGATATAGATGGAAGTCATATTTCTACTTTAATTTTAACATTATTCTTTCGTTATATGAAACCCTTAATAGAAAAAGGCCATATTTATATTGCTACACCTCCACTTTATTTAATTCAAAAAGGAAATCATTATCAATATGCTTGGAATGATCAAGAAAGAGAAAACATTATACGTAAATTAGGAGGAAGAAAATCTGTCAATATACAACGATACAAAGGATTAGGAGAAATGAATGCAGAACAACTTTGGGAAACGACGATGAATCCCAAAAAAAGAACTTTACGTAAAGTGAATATAGACGATTATTCGGAAGCAGACAAAATTTTCTCTATTCTTATGGGAGATGAAGTTCCCCCACGAAGAAATTTTATAGAACAAAATGCGATATATGCAAAAATTGATGTTTAGTTTGTTTTGTTTAACTAAGTGAGTAAATATGAATTATATTCAATCAATCCTATTAGGGATTATTGAAGGAATTACAGAATTTTTTCCTATTTCTTCTACAGGGCACATGATTATTGCTGCTGATATAATGGGAATACTAGAAAATAAAATCACAAATTTATTTCTTATTTCTGTTCAATTTGGAGCTGTTTTATCAGTAATTTTTTTATATAGAAACAAGTTTTTTTTTCAAAAATTAGATTTTTATCTAAAAATTTTTATAGCTAGTTTCCCTGTAGGAATTTTTGGTTTTTTATTGAACAAAATCACCAATTTTTTTTTAGATAAACCACTCATAGTTGCTTTATCTCTTTTGATAGGAGGATTCGTTATTTTGAAAGTAGAAATTTTTTATGAAAAAAATTTTTATGATAGAAAAAATAGTATTACTTATTTGAAAGCTTTTATTATTGGATTATTTCAATGTGCGGCTCTGATTCCAGGAGTCTCTAGAAGTGCAACGACCATTATTGCTTGTATGTTACAAAATGTGAATAGAATAAAAGCTATTGAGTTTTCTTTCTTTTTATCTGTTCCTGTTATTGGAATTGCTACATGTAAAAAATTACATGACTATTATTTTCAATTAAATTCTTTTACATTTCAAGATATAGAATTATTGTTATTAGGAAATATAGTATCTTTTGTCACTGGAATGATAGCTATCAAATGTTTCATAAAATATTTAAATAATTTTAAATTTTTCGGATATTATAGAATTGTTTTAGGAGCTTTTTTTCTTATTGTACATTATTTAATAAAACCAATTGGAAAATTTTGATTCAAAATTTATCAGAATTAAAAAACGGAAAAATATTGTTAGTAGATAAACCATGGGGATGGACTTCTTTTGACATTGTTAAAAAAATAAAAAGTTCTATTCTTACTGATACAAAAGAAAATTTAAAAATCGGACATGCAGGTACTTTAGATCCTTTTGCTACAGGTTTATTAATTGTACTTACAGGAAAATATACTAAAAAAGTAAATGAAATTCAAAATTTCAAAAAAGTTTATACAGGTATTATGAAATTAGGTTGTGAAACCTTATCTTTCGACTCAGAAACAGAAGAGCATAATTTTTCTTCTACTTCGCATATTACTCCTCAATTGATTAAAAAAATATCTAAAAGATTTTTGGGAGAAATAGATCAATATCCTCCATATTTTTCTGCGTTAAAAACAAAGGGAAAAAGATTCTATGAATATGCTAGAAAAAAAATAAAAATAGTGATTAAATCTAGGCGTATAAAAATTTATAAATTTCATATTCTAAAAATAGGAATTCCCTACATAAAATTTTTTATAGAATGTGGAAAGGGGACTTATATTCGATCTGTAGCCCAAGATTTTGGAAAAGCCCTTCAAAGCGGAGCTTATATACTTTCTTTAAGAAGAGAACGAATTGGAAATTTTTCTATGACTATGAATTGTTCTTCTGTAAAATTAAATATTTCAAAAGAATTTTCATGTTACTTATTAAAGTAAACTAAATTTTATATTTTTTATACCATGTATGAAACTTTTTTTGGGATTCTTCATCAGTTAATACGCCTTTTTTTACTCCTTCTAATAAATGTTTTTTCAATAATACACCGGTTTTAGAAAAAATAGATTTAACCGTATTGGTAGGTTGTGCTCCTTTCATTAACCAGGACACAGCATTTTGCATTTTTAATACAGTTGAAGGAGGATTTGTATGGGGATTGTAAGTTCCTAGTTTTTCAATAAATTTTCCATTTCGTGGAGCACGAGAATCAGCTACAACTATATGATAAATAGGTCTATGTTTTTTTCCAATTCTTTTTAAACGAATTTTTACGGACATAATTAATAATTTTATATTATATATGAAACCTTTTAAGGTTAAGGTTTTTTAGGGTAAAGTAGCCCAAATTTAGATATAATTATCATGTTTTTGAAAAAAAATGGTATATATTTACATTTTTCGTAGACCCGTTGTGTAACGGTAGCACAGCAGATTTTGGTTCTGTTAGTTGGGGTTCGAGTCCCTACGGGTCTGTTCCCTATTTGGTTTGGTATAGTATAGTATTTTAGATTGGATTCTTTCAAAGAACAAAATGAGTATTGGGATGAATATAAAAAAAGAAAAAGTTTTATTAATAGCTTTTTTAAGTGTTTTAGCATATGTCTTTATTCATTTATCAAAATCCTTATTAGGATTGGATAAATTTACTCTTTGCATATTAAGATGTTTCGTTATATCTATTTTCATATTGTATTCTTTTATGAAAAAAGACTTAACTACTTGGATTTTATTATCCATTATTATAGGAATAGAAATAGGATTAGATATCCCAAAAGTAGCTGTAGAACTAAGATTTTTATCTCAAATCTTTTTAAGATTGATTAAGACTATCATTGCTCCAATATTATTTTCAACTTTGGTAGTTGGAATAGCAAGTCATTCTAATATTAAACAATTAGGAAGTATGGGATGGAAATCTTTACTATACTTTGAAGTGGTGACAACTTTAGCTTTGTTTATAGGTCTTATTGCAATTAATGTATCCCAAGCTGGAGTGGGTATAGTAATGCCTTCAGGAATAACGGAACAACAATTACCAAAAGTAGAAAGTAGAACTTGGCAAGACACAATTCTTCATGTATTTCCGGAAAATTTTATAAAATCTATATATCATGGAGATGTATTACCGATAGTGGTCTTCTCCGTTGTATTTGGTATATCCATGGTTTTCTTAGAAGATAAAAAAAGAAGCCCTATATTACTGTTTGCAGAGAGTCTTTCAGAAATCATGTTTAAGTTTACTAAAATTATCATGTATTTTGCTCCTATAGGAGTAGGATCCGCCATCGCTTATACAGTAGGACATATGGGGTTGGATATTTTATATAATTTATTTCAGTTGTTATTGACTCTTTATATTGCTTTACTAGTTTTTTTGATAGTTGTTTTACTTCCTATTCTTTTTTGGATTAAAGTTCCTTTAAAAGGTTTCGTCAAAGCATTAACTGAACCTGTATCACTTGCGTTTGCGACTACGAGTTCCGAATCCGCCTTGCCTTTACTTATGGAAAATTTAGAAAAATTAGGTGTCCCCAGAAAAATTATAGCTTTTGTGATTCCTACGGGTTATAGCTTTAATTTAGATGGGACTACTCTTTATTTATCTTTAGCAACTGTTTTTGTAGCACAAGCATCTGGGATTCCCTTGAGTTTTAGTCAACAAATATTTATAGGACTGACGTTAATTTTAACGAGTAAAGGAGTTGCTGGAGTTCCTAGAGCATCTTTAGTAATTCTTTTAGCTACTGTGGCTTCTTTTGGATTACCGACTTGGCCTATATTAGCTATTATAGGAATAGATGAATTAATGGATATGGCTAGGACGACCGTAAATGTTATAGGAAATGGGTTAGCCAGTTGTGTAATCGCTCGTTCTGAAGGAGAATTCGATGACAAAAAAATGTTAGATTATATAAAAAGTGAAAGTGATTTGTAATTGAATTTTGAAAAAAAATTGTTTTTTTTATAATTATAAGAATAAAAAATATTCTATAGACCCGAATGGAATAGTCACCAGCAAGAGTCATTCTAATATCGCTTTAATAAAATACTGGGGAAAACATAATAATAAAATTCAAATACCATTGAATTCGTCTATTAGTTATTCTTTGGGAGAAGTATACACGGTTACGCGATTAATTTATCAAGAGAAAAAAAAAAGTAATTTATCTATAAGAGTATTTTTTTCAGGAAAAGAAAAAACTAGTTTTATTCCAAAAATTTTAGAATTTTTTCATAGAATTTCATTTTATTGTTCCTATATACGGGATTTGAATTTTGTTATAGAAACCTATAATACTTTTCCACATAGTAGCGGAATTGCTTCTTCTGCTTCTTCCATGAGTGCTTTAGCATTGTGTATCATGAAAATAGAAAAAAAACTAGTATCTTCTTTTAAAGAAGATTTTTTTTTCAAAAAAGCTTCTTTTTTATCCAGATTAGGTTCTGGAAGTGCTTGCAGATCTATTTATCCTGGACTTGTTGTTTGGGGGTATCATAAATCCATAAAAGGAAGCAACAATCTTTATGCTATCCCATATCCATATGATGTACATTCTATTTTTACAAAAATAGAAGATACGATCTTAATCGTAGATGATGAACCTAAAAAAATATTAAGTTCAAAAGGACATCAATTAATGAATAATCATCCTTATGCTAAGGATAGATTTAAATGTGCTAATAAAAATATGAATAGACTTATATCTATATTAAAAATAGGAGATTTTCAAGAATTCGGAGAATTAATAGAACATGAAGCTTTGACTCTTCATGCTATGATCATGACCTCTCGACCCTATTTTTTATGGATGAAACCCAATACTCTGAACGTAATTTATACGGTATGGGATTTTAGAAAACAGAGCAATAAAAATATTTATTTTACCCTAGATGCAGGTGCTAATATTCATCTTTTATATCCAATTCAAGAAAAAACATCCATCCTAAAATGGATATATAGTGATTTATTTACATATTGTAAAAAAATTATAGAAAGTTTTTGTTTATATAATTAATTATCTTTGTCTTTTGTTTTGTGTTTTGGTGGGCGTAGCTCAGTTGGTTTAGAGCATCAGATTGTGGTTCTGAGGGTCGCCGGTTCGAATCCGGTCGTCCACCCAAATTTTTCTAATTCTAATTTAATACCTTTTTTATTCTTGTAAAAGCTTCTATGATTTTATCCTCTGATGAAGCGTAAGAAATCCGTAAACATTCATTATCTCCAAAAGCACTGCCACTAACGGTAGCTACTTGAGTTTTTTCAAGTAAAAATTCAGAAAGTTCATCTGAATTTTGAATCATTTTTCCATGTAATTTTCGTCCAAAAAAATCTGAAACTTTTGGAAAAATATAAAAAGCTCCATTAGGTTGATAAAATTGAAACCCATCAATTTCTTTTATCATCTCTAAAACCAAATTTCTTCTTTTTTCAAATTCTTTGATCATATATTCTATTTTATTGGGATGGGCTGCTAATGCAGTAACAGCAGCTATTTGTGCAATCGAATTGGGACAAGATGTCATCTGTCCCTGTATTTTATCACAAGATTGAGCAATCCATTCTGGAGCTCCAATATATCCAATTCTCCAACCTGTCATTGAAAAAGCTTTAGATAACCCATTAACTGTGATAACCTGATGATAAATATCAGGAAATATAGCAATGCTAGTATGTTTTTTTGAGTAACAAATATGTTCATAAATCTCATCAGTCAGAATCATGACTTCTGGATGTTTTTTAAAAACTTTTGCTAAATCTTTCAGTTCTTCATAAGAATAAACGCTTCCAGTAGGATTACAAGGAGTACTAAAAAGAAATAATTTTGTTTTAGATGTAATGGCTTTTTCTAATTGTTCTGGATGAACCTTAAAATTATTTTCCATCATTGTTGGAATTATAACAGGATAAGATTCACAAAATTTTACCATTTGTAAATAACTAACCCAATAAGGAGCGGGAATAATAACTTCATCATCTTTATTTAATAAAGATAAAAGAACATTCATAATAGCTTGTTTTGCTCCGGTAGAAACTACAATTTGAGAAGGGGTGTATTTTAAACGATTATCACGATAGAATTTTTCGCATATTACTTTTTTAAGTTCAAAATATCCGGATACGGGAGTATAATAATGATACCCTTGATCTATAGCTTTTTTTGCCGCAGATAAAACAAAATTAGGGGGAAGAAAATCAGGTTCTCCCAAACTCAAGTTTATAACATCATAACCTTTATTTTTTAATTCTCTGGCCTTAGCTGACATAGCTATAGTTTGTGAATAAGATATATTCTGTAATCGATGTGATAATCTATTTTTCATATCATAAATATTTATTATTTTATTGGAATTGTTTGATTGAAATGATTACAAATCTAAATAAATTTGGTTACAAGTTTATTTATCCATTAATTAATATGGAATTAATTAAAAAATATTTTCCAAATCTATTGGATCAACAAATTTATAAATTGTCTTCTTTAAAAAATTTATATGCGTATTGGAATACATATGTGAATTTAGTTTCTAGAAAAACATTTCACGATTTTTATCAACAACACGTACTTTTTTGTTTAGGAATAGCTAAAGTATTTTCTTTTTACCCTGGATCATGTGTTCTGGATTTAGGAACAGGAGGGGGATTCCCTGGTATTCCTTTATCCATAGTTTTTCCTCATACAAAATTTATATTAGTAGATTCTATTAGAAAAAAAATTAAAATTGTAGAACAAATTATATATAATCTTCATTTAAAAAATGTATATCCTATTTGGATACGTGCAGAGAAATTAGAAAATAAATTTGATTTCGTGGTTACTAGAGCTGTAAACAAAATAAATATCATACATAATTGGATAAAAAACAAATTTAAATACAAATCCAATTCTAGAATCAAAAATGGAGCTTTATATCTAAAAGGAGGAAATCTTTATAATGAATTAAAAGAATTTCCTCATGCGATAGAATATCCTTTAAATCATTATTTTGAAGAACCATTTTTCATAACTAAAAAAGTTATTTGGATTTCCAACATTTAATTAAATTAATAGAATATAAATACAAAATGAATCCTAAAAAAAATTTTTTAGAAAAAGTGAAACAAAAAGGTGGATGGGTAAATGCTCACGCTCATTTAGATAGAGCTTATACTCTCACAAAAAAAAATTTCAAATATTCTTATTTTCCACTTCAAAAAAAGTGGTATTTGGTTGATGAAATGAAACGCTTAGCTACAGAAGAGGATATTTATATCCGTATGGAAAAAGCCTTAGAATATTTTTTAATGCAAGGAACACAAGCTTTGTGCTCTTTTATTGATGTAGATGAAATTATAGAAGATCGTGCTTTGAAAGCCGCTAAAAAATTGAAAAACAATTATGGAAATTCTATTAATATTTGTTTTGCTAATCAAGTTCTTAAAGGCGTATTGGATAAAAAATCCAAATATTGGTTCGATCAATCAATAGAATTTGTGGATATTATTGGTGGATTACCCGCTACAGATTATGGAAAAGAAGATGAACATCTAGATATTTTATTACAAACAGCTAAAAAAAAAGAAAAAATTGTGCATGTACATGTAGATCAGTTTAATACTAGTGAAGAAAAAGAAACTGAAAAATTAGTAAAAAAAACGATTGAACACGGAATGCAAGGAAAGGTAGTAGCGATACATAGTATTTCTTTAGCGGCACATTCTAGAGATTATCGTTATAAAATATATCAATTAATGAGGAAAGCGAATTTGATGGTAATATCTTGTCCCATTGCTTGGATTGATCATACCAGAAGTGAACGTTTAACTCCTAGTCATAATTCTATTACTCCAGTGGATGAGATGATCCCTGAAGGAATTATAGTAGCTTTTGGTACAGATAACATTTGTGACATATATAAACCTTTTTCTGACGGAAATCTATGGATAGAACTACGAGTTATGTTGGAAGCTTGTCATTATTATGATATAGATCATTTGGTAAAAATTGCTACAATAAACGGATTAAAAGTATTAGGATTGGAAGAGAAGTGATTTATTTTTTTCCTCTTTTTTCTGGACGCATTTGTGGAAAAAATAAAACTTCTTGAATTGATTTTTTTTGAGTCAGTAACATTACTAAACGATCTATTCCAATACCAATACCTGCAGTAGGAGGCATTCCGAATTCTAAAGCACGTATAAAATCTTGATCAATAGATATCGATTCGTCTTTTGTGTTTCTATCTGAAAACTTTATTTGCTCTCGTAAACGATTAAGTTGATCGATAGGATCATTAAGTTCTGAATAAGCATTAGCAATTTCTTGCCCATTTATGATGAGTTCAAAACGTTCTGATAAATTTTCTTTATAACGATGCCTTTTGGTTAAAGGACTCATTTCTACAGGATAATCAATAATAAAAGTGGGATTTATGTAATTTTTTTCGCATTTTTCTTCAAAAATATTTTCAATTAATTTAGCTTTACTCATTTTTATATTTTCTTCTATATGCAATTTTTGACAAACTTTTCTTAACTCTTCTTTTCCCATTTCTTTTTCTTTAAGATCAAATCCGGTATATTTTTTAATAGAATCCAATATGGGGATACGAGGAAATGGAGTTTGAAAATTAATATGATTATTTTCTTTTTTTATAAATTTATTACAGATACATTTCATCAATTTTTCTGTAAAATTCATCATCCAGTAATAATCTTTATAAGCAACATAAAGTTCTAATACTGTAAATTCTGGATTATGAATACGATCCATCCCCTCATTTCTGAAATTTCTAGAGAATTCATAGACCCCGTGAAATCCACCAATAATCAGTCTTTTCAAATAAAGTTCATTAGCTATCCGTAAATACAATGGAATACCCAGTGTATTATGATACGTTTCAAAAGGACGAGCTATAGCTCCTCCAGGAATTGATTGTAGAATTGGGGTATCTACCTCTATATATCCCTTATCATCCAAAAAATTCCTTATTTTTTGAATGATACGAGTACGTTTTAAAAAAATTTCTTTTACATGATCATTCACTATAAGATCTACATAACGCATACGATAACGTTGTTCCGTATTAGAAAAAGCATCATATATTTTTTTATTTTTATCCATTTTTACTTGTGGTAAAGGTCGGATAGATTTGGATAATAAAGTGAATTTGTGAACATGTATGGTTATTTCATCCATTTTTGTCTTAAATAAAATCCCTTTTACTCCAATAATATCTCCTATATCTATAAGTTTTTTTAAAAAAACATTGTAAGCTTCCCCTTTTTTTATTTGATCCGAAGATAAAAATAAATGATCCTGAGTAAAGTATATTTGCATACAACCTGTATGGTCTTTAATCTCTCCAAAAGAAGCTTTTCCTAAAATACGAAAACGCATTAACCGTCCAGCTATGCTTACAGTTTCTTTTTCCGTAAAATTTTTTCGTATATTACAAATGGTAGTAGTAACTACATATTCTTCTGATGGATAAGGATTGATTCCCAATAGTTTCAGTTGAGACAGTTTTTTTCTTCGTATAATTTGTTGTTCTGATAAATTTGTGTGTATATCCACCATACGAAACGAACGAATTGAATAAAACGAAGGTACATTTGTTTTTTTTATTATATAAATTTTTCAAAAACTATGAAAAAAAAAATACTTTTTTTCGAAGATTTAGGAAAAAAAGAATATGAAGAAACTTGGAAATATCAGAAAAAATTATTTGATGATATTATAGAAAAAAAAGTCCATAATATACCTGCTCAAGAAGCAGGATATTTGCTTTTTGTAGAGCACCCTCATGTATATACTATAGGTAAAAATGGGAAAAAAGATAAACATTTGTTGGTTTCGTCAGATTTTTTAAAAAAAATAAATGTTTCTTTTTCTCAAACAGATAGAGGAGGGGATATCACTTACCATGGTCCTGGACAATTGATAGTATATCCCATTTTAAATATGGATTATTTTTTTACGGATATTCATAAATATCTTCGTCTTTTAGAAGAAGTGATTATCCATTTTCTATGGAAAAATTATGAAATCAAGGGAGAACGAAAAAAAGGAAAAACAGGGGTTTGGTTGAATGTAAAAAATGGAAAATCGAGAAAAATATGTGCAATAGGAATTAGAATGAGTCGTTGGGTAACCATGCATGGATTTGCTTTAAATGTAAATACAGATTTGCAGTATTTCAATCATATTATTCCTTGTGGAATTTATAATCAAGAAGTGACTTCTTTAAAAAAAGAATTAAAAAAGAATGAGATTTCTTTTCAAGAGGTGAAACGTATGGTAAAAAAATCTTTTCAAGAAATTTTTGATGTAAAATTCATCAACATGCCCAAAAAATTGGATTTTTAGATTTTTAATTTATTGGTTCGGCTATCATAATTCCATCCTTATCTACTTTTTTCATTAATACATCTTGTAATGTATTTTCATATATAGAAGAATTGTATGAGTTTAATGGGATCTTAGTTCGAATATAATTTTCTGTATATCCATACAAATATTCTTTATTGTGAGAATTTTTTTCGAATAATACAGTTTTTTTAGTGGAAATTTGCTTTTTACAAAAAAATCTATATTTTTTGTTTGAAAGAACTCTCAAAACTTGATTTCGTTTCCATTGTATTTTTTTAGATACATTTTTCTGTATCGTACTGGATTTCGTATTTGGTCTAGTAGAATAGGTAAATATGTGTAAAGATGAAATTTCTAATTCATTCAAAAAATGATAAGTTTCCAAAAAATGTTTATGTGTTTCTCCAGGAAAACCAACAATAAGATCTGAACCTATATAAGCATCTGGCATTAAATATCGAATTTTTTTTACTTTTTCTTGATAAAGTTCTCGTCTATAACGTCTATGCATTTTTACCAAAATATCATTGCTTCCAGACTGTAAAGGTATATGAAAATGAGGTACAAAATGTTTACTTTTAGACAAAAATTCAATACATTCATTTTTTAACAAATTAGGCTCTATAGAGGATAAACGTATTCTTCCTTTTTCTTGTATTTGATCTATAGCTTGTATTAAATCAAAAAATGTATATAACCGTTGATTTTCTCCGTATATATTTTTTCCATAGTCGCCTATATTTACGCCTGTTAACACTATCTCTTTGACCCCTTTATTAAAAAGAAATCTAATATTTTTCAATATATTTTCCATACTCTCAGAACGAGAGGCCCCTCTTGATATAGGAATGATGCAATAACTGCACTTATAATCACATCCATCCTGTATTTTTAAAAAGGAACGAGTTCTATCTCCAACGGAAAACGATGGAAAATAAGTTTTTTTTGAAATAATCTTTGCATAGTATTTTTTTTTCAAAAACCATTTTCTATTAACATAATCTATGATTTTAAATTTTTCTTCATAACCTAAAACGAGATCCACTCCAATAATAGAAGACACAACTTCAGGATTTAATTGAGCATAACATCCTATTACTATAATAAAAGCCTTTAAATTTAGATTTCTAGCAGAACGTATAATATGCTTAAATTCAATTTCTGCATTTTTTGTCACAGAACAACTATTGATCACATAAATATCTGCATAACTCTTGAAAGGAACATGGTGATAATATAAGTTAGAAAACTTTCTTGCTATGGTTGAGGTCTCTGCGTAATTTAGTTTACACCCCATGGTATAAAATGCTACTTTTTTTTTCAACATTTTTTTATTTTAATCTAAACTATATGATCTATGCTGTTTCTGTCGTGGATCTGTATAATCTCTATTTTTCCTAAACTTAAACTAAGATGAAAAATAATCTTCAATTCCGCTATGGCTAGCTTTTATCGCTTTTTTTCCTTTTGTCCAATTTGCGGGACATACTTCTCCGCTTTTTTCGTAATATTGAAGAGCATCTATCATACGAATAGCTTCATTTACATTTCTACCTAAAGGAAAATCATTAATTAAAATATGTCTTACGATCCCTTCTTTATCTATTAAAAATAATCCTCTATAAGCAATTAGTTCTCCCGTCGCTTTCAATCCTTCATTATTGCAAATCCAGTTTCCAGACAACACTCCATAATTATGAGATATGGTCTTATTGATATCAGAAACAATAGGATAAGTAACTCCATGTATTCCCCCTTTTTCTTTTGGCATCTGCAACCAAGCCCAATGAGATTGTTCTGTATCCGTAGAGACCGCAATAATTTGTACATTTCTCATTTCAAAATCCTGAATTTTTTCTTGAAATGCATATATTTCTGTAGGACAGACAAAAGTAAAATCTTTAGGATAAAAGAAAAGCAAAACATATTTTCTTCCTTTAAATTGTTCTAAAGTAAAATATTGGACAATTTCTTTCCCATTTAAGACCGCACTAGCCGTAAAGTTAGGCGCTTTTTTTGAAATTAATGTATTCATTTTTTGCGTGTTTATATGCACGAATTTACCAAAACTTAAAAGAAGAAAAAAATAATTATTATAAAAAAATTACACATATCTATGTAACTTTTTATGAAGTTCATTTTTTATATTTGTTAAATGCATAATTTTTTTTATAAAAGCTTTTCTATTCTTATCTTTTTCAAGATAATTCTGATAATGTATGATTTCTTTTTGAATCAATTTAGAAATACATAAAGATTGATATCTTAATAAAAGATCGCTAATATATTGATTTATGTGATCCTCTTGAGAAGAA
This sequence comes from Blattabacterium cuenoti, assembly GCF_014251635.1. Taxonomy (NCBI): domain Bacteria; kingdom Pseudomonadati; phylum Bacteroidota; class Flavobacteriia; order Flavobacteriales; family Blattabacteriaceae; genus Blattabacterium; species Blattabacterium cuenoti. The sequence continues at coordinate 308,642 of NZ_CP059194.1, forward strand.
ACTTGTATTCCTTTTCTATCCCATTTAGATAATGAATAATATTTTATATTTTTTTTATAAAAAAAATTTGAGGCATCTTTTTTTTTCTTTTGTAAACAAATTTTATCAAATATTTCCTGATTCTTTTTCAAAGAAAAACGTAAATTTCCGCATTTAAAAATACGTAATATTTCTTCTAAAACCGTGGTCTTGTATTCTTTTTTTTTTATAATTTTATTTCCATGATTTAAAATCAATTGGATCAATTGATCTTCAATAATGAGAATAGTGTTTCTTTTTTTTGAAAAAAACGGGGGATATCTCTTAACTGTACTAAGTTTTTGTGCTTTTTTTTCGTGTATTCTTGTCAATTCAGAAATCAAAACTTCTTGACGAATGTTGAGCACTTTGGAAGCTTCTTGCAGGTATAATTCCTTTTGAATTACATTGTATATTTTTGAAATACTATTCAAAATATTTTTAACTAAAAATGATTTTTTGATGGGGTCATCTTTATGGAATTTTTCATATATTTTTTGTTTAAAGGAAACAAAATTGTAACTATTTCTTGCAATAAAATCTCTGAGTTGAGAAAAAGAATATTTTTTGGATATAAAATCTGGATCTTCTCCATTAGAAATAAATAATACACGTAAATTCATTTCTCGTTCTAACATCATATTAATTACTCTTAAAGAGGCTTTAATTCCAGAACGATCTCCATCATAAAAAAGAACAATATTTGTTGTAAATTTTTTAATCAATAGGACTTGATCCACGGTGAGTGAAATCCCCGAAGAAGAAACTACATTTTTTATACCAGATTGATGTAAAGAAATAACATCTGTATATCCTTCCACTAAATAACAAAAATTTTCTTTTATAATGTTTGTTTTAGCTTGAAACAAGCCATATAAAATTTTACTTTTTTTAAAGATATTACTTTCTGATGAATTGATGTATTTAGTGGAGTATCTATAATCAATATTTCTACCTCCAAAACCGATAACCTTTCCTGATAAATTATGTATTGGAAACATCACACGTTTACGGAAACAATCAAAAAAATGATTGTATTTTCTAAAAACAGAAACCCCAGATTTTTTTATATCTTGTATTTTAAATCCATTTTTTAATGCTGTTTTCGTAAGTATATTCCAAGAAATAGGAGCATAGCCTAATTCAAATTTATGAATTATTTTTATGTCAAAACCTCTTTTTTGAATTAAATAATTTAATCCATTTTTCTGTCCTTCTTGGGTAGAATGTAATTGGTAAATAAAAAAACGTTTTGCATAATCTTGTATCAAGTATAATTTTTCGTATTCTTCTTCCTCTTTTTTATGTTTTTGATCTATATCTAGATGATTAATCTTGATATCATATTTCTTAGCAAGAAAACGTAATGATTCCTCATAAGTGAAATGTTCATGTTCCATAAGAAAAGTAATAATATTCCCTCCTTTTCCAGAACTAAAATCTTTCCATATTTTTTTTGTAGGAGAAACTATAAGAGAAGGTGTTTTTTCATTAGAAAAAGGGCTTAGTCCTCTATAATTCAACCCACTTTTTTTTAATCCTACAAAATCTCCAATAACATCTTCTATACAAGAAACGGAAAGTATTTTTTTTATAGTTTCTTTAGAAATCATAATAATGTTTAATTTCCTAATTTCATTCTACGAATAATTTTTTGTGGATTAGAATCAGAGAAAATAGTAGTTCCTGCCACTAATATATCTGCTCCATTTTTGAATAATAAAGAAGAATTTTCTAAATTTACACCTCCATCTACTTCTATAAGAGCAGAAGAATCTTTTTTTAATATTAAATCCTTAGTATCTTCTAATTTTTGATATGTTTGAGGAATGAATTTTTGTCCACTATAACCAGGATTAACACTCATCAATAAAACAAAATCTATATCTTTAATAATGTCTTGTAAAAGAAAAACTGGAGTATGTGGATTCACAGCCACTCCCACCTTCATCCCATTTTCTTTAATATCATAAATTGTTCGGTTTAAATGAATACAAGCTTCATAATGAATATGTAAATGATCGGCTCCGCAAGCTTTCAACTGTTCAACATAGCGTTCTGGTTGTAATATCATTAAATGTACATCCATAGGCTTATGGGCATATTTTTTTACATATTTACTAAACAAGAATCCAAAAGAAATATTAGAAACGAAAGAGGAATCCATTATGTCAATATGTAACCAATCTGCCTCACTTTTATTCAGCATTTCTATATCACGATACAAAAAAGCTAAATTTGCTGAAAGTAAGGATGGAGCTATAATTTTTTTCATATTTTTTAATAATTAAGAGTTACTTAAAATTTATAGGATATTTAATTTTTATGAAATCATAGCTTCATTAATTCCAGTATGAGAAAAACCTCCATCATGATATAAATTTTGCATCGTTACTTTTCTTGTTAAATCTGAAAAAAGTGTAATTATATAGTTAGCGCAATCTTGTGCAGAAGCGTTTCCTAACGGAGATATTTTTTCAGATAACATGAAAAGTTGATTAAACCCTTTAATGGCTTTCGCTGATCGTGTTATACTAGGAGACTGTGATACAGTATTCACCCTTACTTTTTCTTTGATTCCCCAATAATAGCCAAAATTACGTGTAATACTTTCTAAATAGGATTTATAATCTGACATATCTCCATAATGAGGAAAACTACGCTGAGAAGCAATATATGTTATAGCCACAATAGAACCCCATTTATTCATCGCTTTTTTATTCCAAGCTGTTTGCATAATCTTATGATAAGATACAGCAGAGATTTCCCATCCTTTTCTTAAAAATTCATAATTTAAAGAAGGATAAGTTAAACCCTTTCGTATATTTATAGACATAGCTATGGAATGCAATAAAAAATCTATTTTTCCTCCAAAATAATCTAATGTTTTTTCAAATAAAATATTCAGATCTGGAATGGAAGTAGCATCTGCTGGAATCACCATAGATTTTGTTTTATGAGATAATTCATAAATTTTACCTATTCTTAAAGAAGCTGGTGTATTGGTTAATACAAAAGATGCTTTTTCTTCATAAGCCCGTTCTGCTACCTTCCAAGCAATAGAATTTTCATCCAAGGCTCCAAATATAATTCCTTTTTTTCCTTTCAATAAATTGTAAGACATAGTTAAAATATTGAACTAAAAAATACCTATTTATTGTAAAATATATCCTTTATAACGGATAAATAGTCCAACTTTTCCCATGTGAAAAGTTCTACTTCTTGTTTTTTTTGATTCCCTTCTATATCCAAAAAAGACTTATACACTTTTTTAGGAGTTTTTCCCATATGTCCATAGACAGATGTTTCCTCATATATTGGCTGACGCAATTTTAATCTTTTTTCTATAGCATAAGGACGTAAATCAAAAATTTTATTTATATTCAACGCAATGTTTTCATTATCTATTTTTGATTTCCCATAGGTATTGACAAAAATTCCTATGGGTTCTGCAATCCCTGCAGCGTAAGATATTTGTATCAGTAACTCATCTGAAATTCCTGCTGCCACCAAATTTTTAGCTATATGTCTAGCGGCATAAGCACCAGATCTATCCATTTTAGATGGGTCTTTTCCAGAAAAAGCTCCTCCTCCATGAGATCCTCTTCCTCCATAAGTATCTACTATAATCTTTCTTCCGGTAAGACCAGTGTCCCCATGAGGTCCCCCCGTGACAAATTTTCCTGTTGAATTGATGTAATATTTCGTTTTATCTGTAAATAATTTTTTTACATTTTTTATATTATTCATTACTCTTGGAATAAGAATATTCTTAACATCATCAACTATACGTAGATGCATTTTTTCTTTCGTATCAAATTCATCATGTTGAGTTGAAATGACAATAGCGTGAATGTGCACCGGGACATTGTCATCAGAATATTCTAAAGTTACTTGAGATTTTGCATCTGGACGTAAATAAGTCATTTTTTCCCCTTCATTTCTAAGATATGAAAGTTCCCTTAAGATATGATGTGAGATCTCTAATGACAAAGGCATATAATTATCCGTTTCTTTCACGGCATAACCAAAAACAATCCCCTGATCTCCAGAACCTTGTTCTTCTTTTTTCGATCTATGAATCCCCTCTAATAAATCTAAAGATTGTTCTTGGATAGAAGAAAGGATTCCACAAGAATCTGCATTGAATCTGTATTCATTTTTAGTATATCCTATTTTTCTAAGAATATTACGAGCTATTTTTTTAACATTAACCCAGGTATTAGAATTTACTTCTCCAGCTAATATAATTAGCCCCGTGGTGACTAAAGTTTCTATAGCTACTTTCGCATTTGGATCATACGCTAAAAAATGATCTAATATAGAGTCCGATATTTGATCGGAAATCTTATCAGGATGACCTTCTGAAACAGATTCGCTGGTAAATAAATAAGCCATTTTTAGGACTAAGAAGTATTTTTATAATAAATTACCTAATTTGATTCTGAATTTTAATAGATTCTTGATGCAAGAGTTTAAAAATTCCTTCAAGGAATTCTTCAGAAATTCCTAAACTTTTCCCCAAGTCTATAGATTTTTTCATAATATCTTTCCATCTACTTGGTTGAAAAATTTCAATATCTGAAGATTTTTTAAAAGCTCCTAATTTTTTGGAAATGTTCATTCTTTCTGATAAAAGCGTAATAATATTTTCATCTAGTTCATCGATTAAAATTCGAAAAGAATCTAAAGATATTTTACTTTTTTGATCACATTTTCTAACATATGTTAATTCTTTTAACATTTCCAAAAGATTTTCTGGAGTGATTTGTTGTTGAGCATCGCTCCAAGCATGATCAGGATCACAATGACTTTCTATCATTAATCCTTCATATTGAAAATGATAAGCTTTTTTTGCTATATCTAAAATTCCTTCTTTATTTCCACAAATATGTGAAGGATCACATATTATAGGAATTCTAGGAAGAAGGCTTTTAAAATTTAACAAAAGATTCCAATTAGGTTGATTGCGATATTTTGAGTTTTTGTATGTGTAAAATCCACGGTGTATGACTCCTAATTTTCTAATACCTTTCCCCAATAAACGTTCTAAAGCTCCGGTCCATAATTCTATATCAGGATGAATGGGGTTTTTTACTAAAATGATTTTATTCTCTTCTCCTTCCAACGCATCCGCTATTTCTTGAATCGTAAAAGGACTTGCAGTGCTTCTCGCTCCTATCCAAAGAATATCTATTCCAAAAGAAATGGATAATTTAACATGTTCTGCATTTGCTATTTCTGTAGCGACCATTAACCCCGTACTATTTTTAACCTTATGGAGCCATTCTAATCCTTTTTTTCCAATTCCCTCAAAATTATTGGGTTTTGTTCTAGGTTTCCATATTCCAGCTCTAAATACTTGAACATAGGAAGAATTTAATCTATTGGCTGTTTCTAATATTTGTTTTTCACTCTCTGCACTACAAGGACCAGATATAATGAAGGGTTGATTCCACTTATCTATCCAAGATCTGTCTATACTATTATTCAATTTTTCCATCACAATACATTTAATTTACACATATTTTTTATCTTTTATATTGTTTGCTTTTTTCATATATTCATATATTTTATGAAATTCTTTGTTTATTAAATAATTACGAAATTTATTTAAATGATCAATATAAAAATCTATAGCTTGAATCATATTTTTTCTATTCGAAATAAAAATAGGCAACCATGTTTCAGGTTTACTTTTCGCTAAACGTGTAGTTGAATCTAATCCACTTCCCATCATATTATTAAAAATTTTATTTTCATTTTTAAATTTTTTTAAAACGGTACTAGCTAAAGAAAAGGAAACCACATGAGGTAAATGAGATATATAAGCAATACATAAATCATGTTCTTTAGAACTCATATAAATCACACTCATGTTCATAATAGAATAGATTTTTGTAGCAACTGACATTGCATCTGGAGCGCTAAGTTCAGAATCACAAATGATACATTTTTTTTTATAAAACAAATCAGAATAAGCTGAAATAGGTCCAGAATTTTCAATTCCTGCAATCGGATGTGTAGCGACAAAGCGACTTCTTTTAGGATGAGAGTTAATTCTATTACAAATATCATATTTAGTAGATCCAGTATCTAAAATGACTGTATCCCTACTGATTCTATTCAAAATACTTGGAAGAATTTTCTCTATTCCATCTACAGGAATAGATAAAATAATTACTGAAGATTGCACAATAAGATCCTGTAAAGGAATTATCTCATCTACAATTCCAAGTTTTACAGCATGTAAAGCGTTTTCTTTATTCGAGTCTGTTCCTACAAATTTATCTCCAAAATTTGATTTTCTCAACCCTAAACCAATGGATCCTCCAATCAATCCTAATCCTATTATTCCAATATTCATGAAAAAATTCTATTTTTCGCCTCTTCCAAAATTTTTACTGGACAACACATAGAAAACCTTACATATCCTTTTCCATTATGGCCAAACACTCTCCCAGGAACAACAAATATGTGATAAGTTTTGAGAAATTTTTCGGACCATATACGATCATTCTTATTTCCATCAGTGATTTTGGCCCAAACAAATATTCCAGAACTTTTTTTTGCATATTTTAAATTTAAAAAATCACATATTTCCCATATAATTTTTCTTCGTTTGATATATTCTATATTCAATTTTTCAATCCATTCTGAATCATGATTCATAGCTTCTATAGCTCCAATTTGTATGGGGTAATACATACCAGAATCCATTTGACTTTTTATTTTCAATATATTCTGAATAAATTCCTTTTTTCCTATTATCATTCCAACACGCCATCCAGGCATATTGTAACTTTTACTTAAAGAATTTAATTCCAAAGCTATATCTTTAGATCCTTTTATATTAAAAATACTTAAAGGACGTTCCTCATTCAATATCAAACTATAAGGATTGTCATGAACGAGTAATACACGATTTTTTTTCGCAAATAGAACAATTTCTTCTAATTTATCAAAAATAATTGTTGCTCCCGTAGGCATATGAGGATAGTTAATCCACATCATCTTAGCTTTTGACCTAGATATATTTTCCAGTCTAGGGCTCCAATTTTCTCCCTCATCAAGATCATAATAGACAATTTTGGCTTCTAAAAGTTTTGATATAGAGGAATAAGTAGGATATCCAGGATCTGGAATTAAGACCTCATCCCCTTTATCTAAATAAGACATGCTTATATGCATAATTCCTTCTTTAGAACCCATTAATGGTAAAATTTCACTTTTAGGATTAACATCAACTTGATATACTTTTTTATACCAATTAGAAATGGCACTCCGTAGTGCTTCTATTCCAATATAGCTTTGATAAGTATTAGCATGCTTCAATTCTGATGCTTTTTTCATTTTATGTACCACCCCATGTGGAGGAAGAAGATCAGGGTTTCCAATTCCTAAATTTATAATTTTTACACCATCTTTTTCAAGATTATGAATTTCCTTCATTTTTTCTGAAAAAAAGTATTCCGATATTTTATGCGTTCTTTTTGCTTCTAGAATCATTATACATTAAGATCTTATTCTCCCATTTTTATATTCTCCCATAATAGATAATTGATGAAGACAGGGAATTTTTTGTATTCTTTTTTTCATTTTTTCATAATCTTTGATATTGTTGAATATAATATCCATATAAAATGAATACTCCCAAGGTCTTTGTATGATAGGGATTGATTGTATTTTCGTCATATTAATTCCAAGACTAGATATAAGACTCAATATCTGAGATAAACTCCCAGTAGTATGCAATATTTTGAATATTAATGAAGCTTTATTAAAAGAATCATTTTCTTGTTTATAAGAATTTTTAATATTTTTAATAACGAAAAATCTAGTAAAATTACTTGTAATCGTTTGTATATTCTTGGAAATGATCTCCAAACCATATTCTTTCGCCGCATTTTCAGACGCTATTGCAGCTAAACCTTTTTTTTTGCATATAGAAATATATTTAGCAGCAGCAGCTGTATCTGAATACTCGGATATTTTTATATCAGGATGTGCATCTATGAATAATTCACACTGTAAAATAGCCATAGGATGAGAATATATCTCCTTAATATTTTCTATATTTTGTCCGGGATAAGCCATGATATGATGTTGTATAGGCATATATACCTCTCCCACTATTTTTAAATTATATTCAGATAAAAGACTGTAATTCGTCAAAATCGTTCCCGCTATAGTATTTTCTATAGCCATTACCCCAATATCTACATTAGATTTTGCTACGGAAACAGCCAATTCTCTAAAAGAAGAACATTCCATCAACTTATAATTACATCCTTCAAAATATCTGGAAACAGCTGCATGATGAAAACACCCCTTAACCCCTTGTATCGCTATTTTTTTCATGAAATCAAAAAAAAGAAAAAGATTGAATCACTATCAATAAAGCGGAAAAATTTTGAAGCAAATATAAAAAATTATTCCATTTTATACAATTTTTTCAACTTTTTATAATTGTAGTGATGAAATATGAATTTGACAACAAAAAGATTAAAACGGTTAACTTTATGTTTTCGTATTCTATTATTTCATTATGTCATTATGAAAAAGAAAAAATCTTCTATAGGATGGAGGTATGAAAATAAGCATCCTTCTCTTTCGGAAGTTTTTTCTTCCGTTTCTGTTCCTCAACAGAAAGGAATATGGAAAAAACTTTTTGCTTTTACTGGGCCAGGATTATTAATTGCTGTGGGATATATGGATCCAGGAAATTGGGCAACAGACATCGCTGGAGGAGCTAAATTTGGTTATATGCTTTTATCCGTCATTTTTATATCCAATTTTTTTGCCATTATTTTGCAACATTTAGCTTTAAAATTAGGAATTGTTTGTGAGAGAGATTTAGCACAAGCTTGTAGAGATCATTACCCTACCTTGATTAGTT